>CAYNLB010000004.1:43399-61681 GCA_964397935.1 uncultured Mycobacterium sp. | reverse complement strand
GCGTCGGGACGTGGCGCACGGAACCTGGGCTTCGCCGGCACGGCACGCAAAGAATTTGCTGCCGCGGCGGGCCTGATCACCCTGGCCGGTGATGAATTCGACGGCGGACCCAGCATGCCGATGATGCCGGGCACCTGGACCCCGGAGGACGCCAAAGGGGTGCAGAACGGCGAGGGCTGAGGCCCCCGAAGGCGTCAGCGCTCTTCGCAATGTTCGTTGCGCAGTACGCCGGTCATTGGGTCGCGCGGCCTGCGGGGCACCGTGGCGGAGCCGCGCACGAAACGCCAATCCCTACCGCGAACCCTGGCGGCATCCTCGCAGCCAGGGCACGCTGGCGTCCGGTTCGCCATCGCAATACCCGATGATCGCTGGCGGCGTACACCTCGGCATGGTGGAGTGGGTACCGGTTATTCAGTCCTCCGCGATCAGGAAATGAGGTTCCCCGTTGAGCTCAGTGCTGGGCCTACCGGCGAAGGTGCGTGCCTGTCTGTTCGACCTCGACGGTGTGCTGACCGATACCGCGAGTGTGCACAACAAAGCCTGGAAGGTCATGTTCGACGCCTACCTGGCCGAACGCGCCAAGCGAACTGGAGAAAAGTTCGTCCCGTTCGACTCGGACGCGGACTACCGCAACTACGTTGACGGAAAGAAACGCGAGGACGGCGTCAGGTCATTCCTGGCCAGCCGCGGCATCCAACTGCCCGACGGAAACCCCGACGACCCTGATGACGCCGAGACCGTGTTCGGCCTGGGCAACCGCAAGAACGAGATGTTCCAGAAGGTTCTGCATGACGACGGCGTCGAGGTGTTCGACGGGTCGCGGCGCTATCTGGAGGCGGTCTCGGCCGCGGGCCTGAGCATCGCGGTGGTGTCGTCGAGCGCCAATACCCGCGAGGTCCTCGAGATCACCGGCCTCGATCGCTTTGCCCAGCAGCGGGTGGACGGGATCACGCTGCGCGACGAGCACATCGCCGGTAAGCCGGCCCCCGACTCCTACCTGCGCGGAGCGCAGTTGCTCGACGTCGCCCCCGATGCGGCGGCCGTCTTCGAAGACGCCCTGTCGGGCGTGGCGGCCGGCCGGGCCGGTAACTTCGGCTTCGTGGTGGGCGTCGACCGGGTAGGCCAGGCCGACGAGTTGCGCCGCAACGGCGCGGACGTGGTGGTAGCCGACCTCGCCGAGCTGCTGCAGTCATGATCACCGACGAAGCCTTCTCCGTTGACCCGTGGCGGGTGCACGAAACGCGGCTCGATCTCAACCTGCTCGCCCAGACGGAATCCCTGTTCACCTTGTCGAATGGGCACGTCGGGTTGCGCGGCAACCTCGACGAGGGTGAGCCTTACGGCCTGCCGGGCACATATCTGAACTCTTTTTACGAAATCCGGCCGCTGCCGTACGCCGAGGCCGGATTCGGCTATCCGGAAGCCGGCCAGACGATCGTCGATGTCACCAACGGCAAGATCATGCGCCTGTTGGTCGAGGACGAACCGTTCGACGTCCGCTACGGCGAACTGCTCTCCCACGAGCGGGTTCTCGATCTGCGCGCCGGCACACTGACCCGCGCCGCGCACTGGCGCTCGCCCGCCGGCAAGCAGGTCAGGGTGGTGTCCACCCGGCTGGTGTCGCTGGCCCAGCGCGGCGTCGCCGCCATCGAGTACGTCGTCGAAGCTGTCGGCGATTTCGTTCGCGTGACGGTGCAGTCCGAACTGGTCACCAACGAGGACCAGCCGCAGACCTCGGGGGATCCGCGGGTGGCGGCGATTCTGGAGAAACCGCTGGAGGCCGTCGATCACGAAAGCACAGAAGCGGGGGCGCTTCTGATGCACCGGACCCGCAGCAGCGCCTTGATGATGGCCGCAGCGATGGATCACGAGATCGACGTTCCCGGGCGCGTGGAGTTCTCCACCGATGCGCGCCCCGATCTGGCCCGAACCACCGTGATCTGCGGGTTGCGCGCCGGGCAGAAGCTCCGCATCGTCAAGTACCTGGCGTACGGTTGGTCGAGCATGCGCTCGCGTCCGGCGTTGCGCGATCAGGCCGCCGCCGCCATCCACAGCGCCCGCTACAGCGGGTGGCAGGGCCTGGTCGATTCGCAACGGGCCTACCTCGACGACTTCTGGGACAGCGCCGACGTCGAGGTCGAGGGCGACCCGGAATCCCAGCAAGCGGTGCGATTCGGTCTTTTTCACCTGCTGCAGGCCAGCGCGCGCGCCGAACGCCGCTCAATTCCGGCCAAGGGGCTCACCGGAACCGGCTACGACGGCCACGCCTTCTGGGACACCGAGGGGTACGTGCTGCCCGTGCTCACCTACACCGCCCCGCACGCGGTCGCCGACGCCCTACGGTGGCGCGCGTCGACCCTGCACCTGGCCAGGGAGCGGGCCGCCGAACTCGGCCTCCAAGGCGCCAGCTTCCCGTGGCGAACCATCCGCGGGGAAGAGTGCTCGGCCTACTGGCCGGCGGGCACCGCCGCCTGGCACGTCAACGCCGACATCGCCATGGCCTTCGAGCGATACCGCATCGTGACCGGCGACCATTCGCTGGAGGAAGAGTGCGGCCTTGCGGTACATATCGAGACCGCCCGGCTATGGCTCTCACTCGGACATCATGACCGGCACGGCGTCTGGCATCTCGACGGCGTCACCGGCCCCGACGAGTACACGGCGATCGTCCGCGACAACGTCTTCACGAATCTGATGGCCGCGCACAACCTGCGCGCCGCCGCCGCTGCCTGCGTCCGCCACCCCGAGGCGGCCAAGGCGATGGGGGTCACCACCGAGGAGACCGCCGCCTGGCGCGACGCGGCCGATGCCGCCAACATTCCCTACGACGCGGAGCTGGGTGTTCATCAACAGTGTGAGGGGTTCACCACCCTCACGGAATGGGACTTCCAGGAGAACCACGCCTACCCGCTCCTGCTGCACGACCCGTACGTGCGGCTCTACCCCGCACAGGTGATCAAGCAGGCCGACCTGGTGCTGGCGATGCAGTGGCAAAGCCACGCATTCACGCCCGAGCAGAAGGCCCGCAACGTCGATTACTACGAGCCGCGGATGGTGCGCGACTCGTCACTGTCGGCCTGCACCCAGGCGGTGATGTGCGCCGAGGTCGGACATTTGGAACTGGCCCATGACTACGCCTACGAGGCCGGCCTGATCGACCTGCGCGACCTGCACCACAACACCCGCGACGGGTTGCACATGGCCTCGCTCGCCGGCGCCTGGACCGCGCTGGTCGCCGGCTTCGGCGGCCTGCGCGACGACGAGGGCATCCTGTCGCTGAATCCTCAACTGCCCGATGGCATTTCGCGGCTGCGGTTCCGGCTGCGGTGGCGTGGTTTCCGGCTGAAGGTCGACGTCAACCACGCCGACGTCACCTACACACTGCGCGATGGGCCCGGTGGCGAGCTGACCATCCGGCACAGCGGTGAGGAGCTGACGCTGAACACCGACGAGCCGACGACCATTGCGGTGCAGACCCGCAAACCGCTGTTCCCGCCGCCGCAGCAACCACTGGGCCGCGAGCCGCTGCACCGCCGGCTCATGTCTGCCAAGTCAGTGCGGCTGGACGATTCGCGCCACTTCGCCGGCGACCACCTGACGTAGTTCGCCGTCCGTCAGTTCCTCGATCCCGGTCGCCGAACGCAGAATCGGCGCGAACAGCCGCCAACCGAATTGCAGCGCCAGCGCATTGGCGACCGCCAGCCGCGCATCGGTTTCGTTGTCGTGGAGTGGCCGCACCCCGTCGAGCAAGACTGCGATGTTGGGGAAGCGCTTCTGCAGTTGGCCGGCCGGATACCCGTCGAGCACGGTGCGGGCCATGACGCGAATCTGCCGGTCGAGCGCGCGGTCGATGGCATCGGCGGGCGCATCGGAGCTCAGCAGCTCGGTCAGGCTGGCGCCCAGGTGATCGAGCACGGCACCGACCAGGTGGTCCTTGGTGCCGAAGTGACGAAACACCAGTCCGTGGTTGACCTGAGATCGGGCGGCGATGTCACGGATTGACGTGGCGGCCGGACCACGCTCGGCGAACAGATCGGTCGCGGCCGCCAAGATCGCCGCCACCACCTCTTCCCGCCCGGTGGGGACCTTGTGCGCCCCCCTTGCCGATTTCGTAGTCATGTGACTACACTAGTCCATGTAGTCAGTTGACTACACACATTTTGACCCAAGGACGACGAAAATGACTGGTCAGATAACCGTCACCAAGTTGGGAAGCCGGATCGGTGCCCGGGTCGATGGGGTGCGCCTCGGAGGCGACGTCGACCCCGCCGCGGCGGACACGATCCACCGGGCGCTGCTCACCCACAAGGTCATCTTCTTCCGCCACCAGCATCATCTCGATGACTACGGGCAGCTCGCGTTCGCCGGATTGCTCGGCACGCCGATCGGCCACCCGGCCGCCGCGGCGCTCGCCGCCAAGCATGCGCCGGTCATCACGCCGATCGACTCCGAGTACGGCTCGGCCAACCGCTGGCACACCGACGTCACGTTCGCCGCGAACTATCCGGCGGCCTCGATCCTGCGTGCGGTCACCCTGCCCAAATACGGCGGGTCAACGTTGTGGGCCTCGACCTCCGCGGCCTATGAGCACCTGCCCGAGCCGCTCAAGTGCCTGACCGAAAACCTGTGGGCGCTGCACACCAACCGCTACGACTACGTGACGGACGAATCGGTCCGGGCAATGACCGACGCCCAGCGGGCGTTCCGTCAGGCCTTCGAGAAGCCGGACTTCCGGACCGAACACCCGGTGGTGCGAGTGCATCCGGAGACCGGTGAACGCACGCTGCTGGCCGGTGATTTCGTGCGCAGTTTCGTCGGCCTGGACAGCCACGAGTCAAGCGTGCTGCTGGAATTGCTGCAACGTCGAATCACCGCGCCGGAGAACACCGTCCGCTGGAACTGGGCGCCGGGCGATGTTGCCATGTGGGACAACCGGGCAACTCAGCACCGAGCCGTCGACGACTACGACGACCAGCCCAGATTGATGCATCGGGTCACCCTGATGGGCGACGCGCCCGTCAACGTGAACGGGGAGCGCAGCCGGGTGGTCAGCGGCGCACCGCTGGAGGTGATCGCCAGCTAACCGGCGTCGGCGCCCGAACGGATCGGGTCGACAGGTAACCAGCGCAGCGCACCCGGGGCGGAGAGGGGCACCCTTGGGTGCGCTGGCGCGACCGGATCCAGCCGGCGATACGGCTGACCCTGCGCCGGCCGCTCGTCGTCGCAGCCCTTGTTCGGCCACAGTGAGGCGGCACGCTCGGCCTGCGCGGTGATCGACAGCGACGGATTCACACCCAGGTTCGCCGATATCGCCGCGCCGTCCACCACGAACAGCGTCGGATAACCGTAGACCCGGTGATAGGGGTCGATGACCCCGTGCTCGGCGCTGTCGCCGATCACCGCACCACCGAGGAAGTGCGCTGTCAGCGGCATGTTGAACAGCTCTCCCCAGGTGCCGCCGGCCACGCCGTCGATCTTGGCGGCGATGCGGCGGGTCACCTCGTTGCCCACCGGGATCCACGTCGGGTTCGGCTGGCCGTGCCCCTGCTTGCTCGAGTACCAGCGGATGCCCAGCCTCCCTCGTTTGGTGAAGGTGGTGATCGAGTTGTCCAGGTGCTGCATGACAAGTGCGATCAGCGTGCGCTCGCTCCACTGGTGGACATTGATCAGCCGCAGGATGCCACGGGGGTCTTCGCGGGCATGCCGCAGCAACTGCTTCCACCGCGGCACATCGGTGCCCCCCGGCCCGGCCCCATCGGTCATCAGGGTCTGCAGCAACCCCATCGCGTTGGAGCCCTTGCCGTAGCGGACCGGTTCGATGTGGGTGTCCGGCGTCGGGTGTATCGACGACGTGATCGCGACCCCGTGGGTCAGGTCGAGATCCGGCGTGACCTCCAGCCGTGCGGCACCGACGATCGACTCGGAGTTGGTGCGAGTCAACACACCCAGCTGTTTGGACAGCCGGGCCAACTTGCCCTCGTCGCGCATCTTGAACAGCAGATGCTGGGTTCCCCAGGTGCCTGCCGCCAGGACGAGGTGCGCGGCGGTGTACGTGCGCCGGTCCCTGCGTAACCAGCTTCCGGTGCGGACGGTGCGGACCTCCCACAACCCGTCGGTGCGCTGCTGGAAACCTTTCACCGTCGTCATCGGAATCACTTGTGCTCCAGCGGATTCCGCGAGACCAAGGTAGTTCTTCAGCAACGTGTTCTTGGCGCCGTAGCGGCAGCCCGTCATGCAGCAACCGCATTCCAGGCAGCCGGTGCGATCCGGGCCGGCGCCACCGAAATACGGGTCCGGCACCGTCTTGCCGGGCGCCTTGGTACCGTCCGGACCGAAGAACACCCCGACCGGGGTCGGCACCCACGTGTCGCCGCACCCCATCTCGTCGGCGACCTCCCTGACAACGCGGTCGGCGTCGGTGACGGTCGGATTGGTCACCACGCCCAGCATCCGCTGCGCCTGCTGGTAGTGCGGCATCAGCTCGTCACGCCAGTCGGTGATGTGCGACCACTGTTGGTCTTTGAAGAACGGCTCCGGCGGCACGTACAACGTGTTGGCGTAGTTCAGCGAACCGCCGCCCACCCCGGCGCCGGCCAAGATCAGTACGTTGCGCAGCGGGTGAATGCGCTGGATGCCGTAGCAACCCAGCTTCGGCGCCCACAGAAACTTGCGCAGGTCCCAGGATGTCTCGGCGAAATCCTCGTCGGAGAAGCGGCGGCCGGCCTCCAATACGCCTACACGGTAGCCCTTTTCCGTCAGCCGCAACGCGGTGACGCTGCCCCCGAAACCCGAACCGATGATCAGGACGTCGTAATCCGGCTTCATCGCACCAGTATGGCCTTACCCGTAGGTAACAAGCCAACACCCTGTTTGCCGGGCCCCCGGCGTCACACTGGCGTGACGTTCGGCGGCCACCGCCACGCTGTCGTGACGTTCGGCGCCGATAGTCAGCTGCCGACAGTCAAGCCGACCTTCTGGAATTCCTTGAGGTCGCAATAACCGGCCTTGGCCATCGATCGGCGCAGCCCACCGACCAGGTTGAGGCTGCCGAACGGATCGTCGGACGGCCCGCCCAGCACCCGCTGAAGCGGCGGGCGCTCACCGACCGCGATCTGCAGCAGCGCCCCGCGTGGCAACGACGGGTGCGCGGCGGCGGCCGGCCAGAACCATCCGTCGCCGAGCGCCTCGGCGCATTCGGCCAGCGGAGTGCCGAGCACCACCGCGTCGGCACCGCAGGCGATCGCCTTGGCCAACTCGCCCGAGGTGTGGATATCTCCGTCGGCCAACACATGCACATAGCGGCCGCCGGTCTCGTCCAGGTATTCGCGGCGCGCAGCGGCGGCGTCGGCGATCGCGGTGGCCATCGGCACGCTCATGCCCAGCACCTCGTCGGTGGTGGTGACACCCTGGGTGGAGCCGTAGCCCACGATGACGCCGGCGGCGCCAGTGCGCATCAGATGCAATGCGGTGCGGTGGTCCTGCACGCCGCCGGCCACCACCGGCACGTCCAGCTCGGAGATGAAGGTCTTCAGGTTCAGCGGCTCCCCATCGCTGGCCACCCGTTCGGCGGACACGATGGTGCCCTGGATGACGAGCAGGTCGATCCCGGCCGCGACCAGCACCGGTGTCAGCCACTGGGCGTTTTGCGGGCTGACCCGCACCGCGGTGGTCACCCCGGCCTCCCGGATGCGTGCGACGGCGGCGGCCAGCAGGTCCGGGTTCAGCGGCGCCGCGTGCAGCTCCTGGAGCAGCCGGATCGCCGCCGATGGTTCGGGTTCCTTGCTGGCGGCCTCGACAAGCTGCGCGATCTTGGCCTCGACGTCGGCGTGCCGGCCGATCAGCCCCTCGCCGTTGAGCACGCCCAGCCCACCGAGCCGGCCGAGTTCGATGGCGAACTCGGGCGACACCAGGGCGTCGGTCGGATGGGCGAGCACCGGGATCTCGAACCGGTAGGCGTCGAGCTGCCAGGCGGTCGAGACATCCTTCGACGAGCGGGTGCGGCGCGACGGAACGATGCTGACTTCGCTGAGTTCGTAAGTGCGACGGGCAATGCGGCCCATCCCGATCTCGACCATGGCAGACTCAGCGTGCTCTCAACGGGAGTAGTAGTTGGGCGCTTCGATGGTCATGGCGACGTCGTGCGGGTGGCTCTCTTTGAGCCCGGCGGCCGTGATCCGGACGAACTGCGCCTGTTGCAGCACCTCGATGGTGGGCGCGCCGGTGTACCCCATCGCCGCCCGCAGACCGCCGGTGAGCTGGTGGATCACCGAGGACAGCGGACCGCGGAACGGCACCCTGCCCTCGATGCCCTCGGGCACCAACTTGTCCTCGGAGAGCGCGTCGTCGGCGAAGTAGCGGTCTTTGGAGTACGACTTGCCCGCCCCTCCAGAGCCCCTGCCCGCCATGGCGCCCAGCGAGCCCATGCCCCGGTAGCTCTTGAACTGCTTGCCGTTGACGAAGATCAGCTCGCCGGGCGCCTCCGCGGTGCCGGCCAGCAACGAGCCCAGCATGGCGGTCGATGCGCCGGCCGCCAGCGCCTTGGCGATATCGCCGGAGTACTGCAGTCCCCCGTCGGCGATGACCGGCACGCCCGCCGGTCCGCACACCGCGACGGCCTCCAGGATCGCGGTGATCTGCGGCGCCCCTACGCCCGCCACCACCCGGGTGGTGCAGATCGATCCCGGTCCCACACCGACCTTCACCGCGTCGGCGCCGGCGTCCACCAGGGCCGTGGCCGCGGCCCTGGTGGCGACATTGCCGCCGATCACCTCGACCCGTTCGCCGACTTCGGCCTTGAGCTTGCCCACCATGTCGAGCACCAGCCGGTTGTGTGCGTGCGCGGTGTCGACCACCAGCACGTCCACCCCGGCGTCGGCCAGCATCATCGCGCGCACCCAGGCGTCACCCCCGACGCCGACGGCCGCGCCCACCAGCAGCCGGCCGTCACTGTCCTTGGTGGCCAGCGGGTGTTGTTCGGTCTTGACGAAGTCCTTGACGGTGATAAGGCCGGTGAGCCGGCCGTGACCGTCGACGACGGGCAGCTTCTCGATCTTGTGGCGGCGCAACAGCCCCAGCGCCGCGTCGGCGCTGACACCCTCCTGGGCGGTGATCAGCGGGGCTTTGCTCATCACCTCGGCGACCTGCTTGGACTGGTCGACCTCGAAGCGCATATCGCGGTTGGTGATGATGCCGACCAACGCGCCCGAGTCGTCGACCACCGGCAGCCCGGAGATCCGGAACCGCGCGCACAGCGCGTCGACCTGGGCCAAGGTGTTGTCCGGCCGGCAGGTGACCGGATCGGTGACCATGCCGGCTTCGGAGCGCTTCACCATCTCGACCTGGCCGGCTTGTTCGGCCACGGGCAGGTTGCGGTGCAGCACCCCCATGCCGCCGGCCCGGGCCATCGCGATGGCCATTCGCGACTCCGTGACGGTGTCCATCGCCGAGCTGACCAGCGGCACTTTGAGCCTGATCTTCTTGGTGAGCTGGCTGGAGGTGTCCGCGGTGGCGGGCACCACATCGGAAGCCGCGGGCAGCAACAGTACGTCGTCGAAAGTGAGTCCCAGCATCGCTATCTTGCTCGGGTCGTCGCCCCCGGTCGGCACCGGATCGTCGACCAGCCCGGCAACGTGCATGTAGGGGCTGACGACGAGGTCGGAGCTGTCTTCGAGATTGGACATGCCACGTGTCATCGGTGGGGCCCTCCATACGATGCGGAGTCAGAATTCCATCCTATCGGCTCCCTCGTCCCGGGGACCCCCTTGCGTGGGCGTGCCGCGGGTGCCAAACGGCGAGAAGCCGCCTGCTGGCGTTATCCGTGCCCGGCTGCGTAGGCTAGTGGCGTGCGCGACCACCTCCCACCGGGTTTGCCGCCCGACCCGTTTGCCGACGACCCCTGCGATCCGTCGGCGGCACTCGAAGCCGTCGAACCGGGGCAGCCCCTGGATCCGCAGGAGCGAATGGCGGTCGAGGCCGACCTTGCCGATCTGGCCGTCTATGAGGCCCTGTTGGCGCACAAGGGCATTCGCGGACTGGTGGTGTGCTGCGACGAGTGTCAGCAAGACCACTATCACGACTGGGACATGTTGCGCGCCAACCTGCTGCAGTTGCTGATCGACGGCACCGTGCGCCCGCATGAGCCCGCCTATGACCCGGAACCGGATGCCTACGTCACGTGGGATTACTGCCGGGGATACGCCGACGCCTCACTCAACGAGGCGACATCAGACGCCGACGGATATCACCGGCGCCACTGAGTCACTGTCAGGGAGCCTCCGGCCCCGGCGAGGGCTCCAACACCTGACCATGATGCCGGTGCCGACTCCACGACCGACCAGGCGAACGGCTCGACCACGGGGACGGCGCACTGACCGACACCGGCGGTGCGACGGAGGCGGCCGAAGCCGGCAACGTCGCGTTCGGGTTGCGTAACGCGATTCTGGTTTTCAGCAGATTCACCTGGTTCATCAGGTCATGTTTGCTGACCTCGTCGTTGATCGACTGCACCATGCTGCTGACCTCCGTCAGCTGGTTCTGGGCCTGGACCCATTGGCCTTGGTCGATCAATTCCTGCACTTTCGCCAGATCGGCTTTGGCGGACAACATGACCTGTTTCTCATTAACCCGCTTCTGCTCGAAGAACATCGCGTGCAGCCCGTACAGTGCATCTCCGGGCCGGGCCTCGACCACCATGGCGCCGAAGCCGCTCAGCACCAACAGCGTCGCGGCAATCGAAACGATCGTCGCCAGGCCACGACGACCGCGGCGGCGGTCAGCTATCCCGGTGCGCAGCGCTTCCACGGCCTCTTCCGGGGACACCAGTGCGCTGGCCGGCGGCCACCGCAGGTTGTCACGCCAGTCCTCCAGCAGGGTGGCCAGCGCGTCGACATCGGGGTCGTCGATGCCCACCGGTCGGCGGTCGGCGAGCGCGTCGAGGAGCAGATCGGTGCGGGCGAACTCGTCCAACACCGGCTCGCCGCCGCGTGCATAACCAAAATCAGGCATAGTCACCTGCCGCCACAATCTCGGACTTGAGCCGCGACAAAGCCCGGTGCTGGGCCACTCGGACCGCCCCCGTGGTACTGCCGACGGCGGCGGCGGTCTCCTCGGCGGACAGGCCGACGACCACGCGCAGGATCAGGATCTCGCGCTGCTTGGCGGGCAAGATCTCCAGCAGTTCGCTCATCCGGCCGACCGAATCGGCTTCGATGGCCAGCTGCTCCGGGCTCGCGTCGTACGACCGGCGATCTGGAATCGATTCGGCGGGGTAGGCGAGGTCACGGCCGGCGGCCCGGTGGGCATCCGCTACCTTGTGGGCCGCGATGCCGTACAGGAAGGCCAGAAACGGGCGCCCTCGATCCCGGTAGCGCGGCAGCGCCGTAATGGTTGCCAAGCACACCTCCTGTGCAACGTCATCCGCCGACAAGCCACCTCGCTCGGCTGTGCCGACTCGCGCGCGGCAATATCGCACGACAATCGGACGGATGGTCTCCAGCACCTCCCGCAGTGCATTGCGGTCTCCGGCTACGGCCTGGGCAACCACAGCGTCGAGACGTTCTCCTGGAATTGTCATCGACGGCGGTATCTCCAACGTTACGAGCCGGACACATCACGGGCTAACTGACGCTCTGACAATAACGGGCGGAAGGTCGTTTCCAGCGGAACACCACGTCCCACCGGCGCGCCGCACCTGGCCTGCGCAGACATCCCGAATTGCGTGCAGTTGTCGTGTCGAAAACGTCACGCTTCCGATATCAACGAGCAAGCACGCCAACGCCCATCGCAGTGGTACCAGTTGCAATCGGCCGGTGGTGTCAAGCGCCACCTCCGCAATCGCACGAGCGCGCTCGGTGTTGCCCGCACTGCACAGGGCGGCAGCCAGCACCACATCGCTTTTGACCTGGTGTCGCGCCGACGGGACGGCCATGTCCAGGACCAGCTCGACCGCCTCGGCGGCGTGGCCGACGGCGATCTCGGCGTCGCCGCGGGCCATCGCCAACTCCGCGGCCACCCACCGGCGGCGCACCGGCAGCCGGTCGGGCACCGCCAGGCCGGGCACCAGTACCTCGTCCAGGCGCGCCAACAGCGTCGCCGCCACGGCGAAGCGGCCAACGCCCAGCGCGTCGGCGGCCAGTCCGATCAGGGCATCGGCACGTGCCTCGGGGTCGGTGCCGGCCAGCGCGAGCGCACGCCCGTCCCAGCCCCGCGCCACGGCGTGCCAACCGAGCTGGCGCAGGAACGACCCCTGGGTGCTGTGGGCCAACGAGAGCAACGGCCCGGCCGCCGCGTCACGACGCAGCGCAGCCAGGTCGCGGTAAGCGCTGCCGTAACGACCCTGCCCGCCGGCCGCGACTGCTCGCAGCCACAATTCGTTTGCTGTCGTCGCCGTAGGCAGCGGCCAGCTGCCCGGCTGGTTTCCGAATCCAGCGTCGGCCAACTTCCGCTCAATCACGAAAGTGTGACGAGTTTCAATCACGGCGATAGCAGTAAACAGCTTGTAGTCTTCTTGTTACCGAAATGTTAATCACCATAGCCTAGGTACTCTTTTTCCCCGTCTCGACCGCCCATGCTGAGCTGGGAAATCTCAATTTGGCCACGTGCCTGGTAGCGCCCTGCCCGTTCCGCAAATGCTTCGCAGATGAACGCGGAGTTAATTCTCCTCCAACGCCCACATACTTTGCCGGGCTAAGTGGCTATTGACGGAAATTCACCCTCTCCCTACCGTCTACAGATGACAGGTAGTCATCGGTGACGCCACTCCAATTCAGTTGCACAATCGCTTCTCGGACGCTTCGCGAACCTGAACTTCTGGGCGTGCCATGCAGAGAGGGAAACAAACCAATGCCACAGCCGGAGCAGCTACCTGGCCCCAACGCCGACATCTGGAACTGGCAACTTCAGGGCTTGTGCCGCGGGGTTGACTCGTCGATGTTCTTCCATCCCGACGGCGAACGCGGCCGCGCCCGCATGCAACGCGAGCAACGCGCCAAGGAGATGTGCCGGCAGTGCCCGGTGATTCAGGAGTGCCGTTCTCATGCGCTCGAAGTCGCTGAGCCCTACGGGGTTTGGGGCGGACTGTCCGAATCCGAGCGCGACCTGCTGCTGAAGGGCGACATCGGCCGCGCCCGCGGCATCCGCCGCTCGGCTTAACCGGTTCCCGACAGGTTCGCCCCACCGCGACACATAAACCATTCGACGACACGCCGAAAACGGCCGCAATGGCTTCAGTCCGGATGAGCGCGCCCGCTCCCTCGGCAAATCGAAACACCCCCGGCCACCAGAACCGGGGGTGCTTCGTCTCTGTCACTTAGTGCGCGTGCCCGTGATGATGGCCGTGCCCGTGTTCTTCTTCCTCGGCGGGCTTCTCGACCACCGCCGTCTCGGTGGTGAGCACCATCCGGGCGACCGATGCCGCGTTGAGCACCGCGGACCGGGTCACCTTGACCGGGTCGATGACGCCCTCGGCAACCAAATCGCCGTAGCTGAGCTTCTCCGCGTTGAGTCCGTGCCCGGCGGGCAGCTCGCTCACCTTGTTGACCGCGACCGAGCCATCCAGTCCGGCGTTGGTGGCGATCCAGTACAGCGGCGCCCCCAATGCCTCGGAGAACACGTCGACACCCATTGCCTGATCACCGGTCAACGACTTACGCAGTTCGGCCAGAGCCGCGCGGGCTCCGATGAGTGCCGACCCGCCGCCGGCGACGATGCCCTCTTCGACGGCGGCCTTGGCGGCCGAGACGGCATCCTCGACGCTTTCCTTGCGTTCCTTGAGCGCGGTCTCGGTGGCGGCACCGACCTGGATGACGGCCACCCCGCCGGCCAGCTTGGCCAGCCGCTCCTGCAGCTTCTCGCGGTCCCAGTCCGAGTCGCTGTTGTCGATCTCGGCACGCAGCTGCTTGATGCGGTCGGCGACCGCGTCCTTCGAACCGCCGCCGTCGACGATGATCGTGTCGTCCTTGCTGACCACCACGCGGCGAGCCGACCCCAGCACGTCGGTGTCGACCTCCCGCAGCAACAGCCCCACGTCGGGATTGATCACCTGGCCGCCGGTGACGATCGCCAGGTCTTCGAGGAAGGCCTTGCGCCGGTCGCCGAAGAACGGCGCCTTGACCGCGACCGCCTTCAGCGTTTTGCGAATGGAGTTGACGACGAGCGTGGCCAGGGCCTCGCCCTCGATGTCCTCGGCGATGATCAACAGCGGTCTGCCCGATTCGGCGACCTTCTCGAGCATGGGCAGCAGGTCGGGCAGCGAGCTGATCTTCTCCTGGTGCAACAGGATCATCGGGTCGTCGAGCACCGCTTGCTGGGCGTCGAAGTCGGTCACGAAATACGCCGACAAGAACCCCTTGTCGAAACCCACGCCCTCGGTGAACTCCAGCTCGGTGTTCATCGTGGAGGATTCTTCGACGCTGACCACGCCGTCGGTGCCGACCTTCGTCATCGCCTCGCCGACCAGCTCACCAATCTGCTGGTCGCGGGATGACACCGTCGCCACCTGCGCGATCGCGTCCTTGCCGGACACTGGGATGGCCGCCGCGAGCAGCGCCTCGGACACCGCGTCGGCGGCCTTGCCGATTCCCACGCCAAGTTCGATCGGGTTGACGCCGGCGGCAACCAGGCGCAGGCCGTTTTTGATCAGCGCCTGCGCCAGCACCGTCGCGGTCGTGGTGCCGTCGCCCGCCACGTCATTGGTCTTGGTAGCCACCGACTTCACCAGCTGGGCGCCCAGGTTCTCGAACGGGTCTTCCAGATCGATCTCACGCGCGACCGTAACGCCGTCATTGGTGACCGCGGGCCCGCCAAATGCCTTGGCCAGCACTACATGCCGACCGCGCGGGCCCAGCGTCACCCGGACCGCATCGGCGAGCGCGTTGACCCCGGCCTCGATGGCGCGGCGCGCGGTTTCGTCGTACTCAATAACCTTGCTCATCAGGCTCCTTCACCCGCTACAAACGCATCCGCCCCGGATGATCCCCGTGGTTGTGGACGGGGATCGCCGGGGCGGAACACGGTTTTACTTCGAGACGACGGCCAGCACGTCGCGTGCCGACAGGATCAGGTATTCCTCGCCGTTGTACTTGATCTCGGTGCCGCCGTACTTGCTGTAGATGACGGTGTCACCCTCCGAGACGTCCAGCGGGATCCGCTTGTCGCCGTCCTCGTCCCACCGGCCGGGGCCGACTGCGACGACGGTGCCTTCCTGCGGCTTCTCCTTGGCGGTGTCAGGAATGACCAGACCGGACGCGGTCGTGGTCTCGGCCTCGTTGGCCTGCACGAGAATCTTGTCCTCGAGTGGCTTGATGTTCACCTTCGCCACGATTGGAGCCCTCCACTTAGTTGTTCGGGTCCGGGGCCAGCGCCCCGGACTGTGTTGATAGCGGATCCGGAGCATCGCCCCGGCCGGACTTGGCGGTCGGTCCGGGGTTACCCCCGAACCGTCCGGTTGTCAGGTGGTCTGGCATTCGGCCGCGCCCTCGCACCGTCGTCGCGGGTGCCGGCACAAGGGGAGCGTCCGATTGCCACCTAGCACTCTATACACGAGAGTGCTAGCACTCAAGGGCGGCCCGTTGCTTCCCGCGTGTTCGCTACGAGCGATCAGGTGACCAGCCCTTTTACCACCGGCAGGCCGGGATCGCTGGGCACGTCCAGCGGTGACTCCTGCGCTCCCGCGGCCACCAGATGCGCGGCGAAAGCCGCGATCATCGCCCCGTTGTCGGTGCAGAGCCGCGGCTTGGGGATCCGGAGCGTCAAGCCCACCGCCGCACAGCGCTGCACCGCCAATTCTCGCAGCCGCGAATTCGCGGCCACTCCGCCGGCGATCAGCAGGGTCGACACGCCGAGCCCGGTCGCCGCGCGCACCGCCTTGCGGGTGAGCACGTCGGCGACCGCTTCCTGGAAGCCGGCCGCGATATCGGCCGTGACCGCATCCGGGTGACTTTCCAGGTAGCGCGCAACGGCGGTTTTGAGCCCGGAGAAGCTGAACGCGTACGGGTCATCGGCGGGGCCGGTCATGCCTCGCGGGAAGGCGATGGCGTTCCGATCACCTGCGCGAGCCAGGTCGTCGAGCACCTTGCCGCCCGGGTAGCCCAAGCCCAACAGCCGCGCCACCTTGTCGTAGGCCTCGCCGGCCGCATCGTCGACGGTGCTGCCCAGCTCGATGATCGGCGTATCGAGCGAACGCACATGTAATAGGTGGGTATGTCCCCCGGACACCAGCAGCGCCACGCACTCGGGCAGCGGCCCGTGTTCGTAGACATCGGCGGCCAAGTGTCCGTCAAGGTGGTTGACGGCGTAGAACGGCACCCCCCAGGCGGCCGAATACGCCTTGGCCGCAGCCACTCCCACGATCAGGGCGCCGGCCAACCCGGGTCCTATGGTGGCGGCGACAACATCCGGCTTCTCCAGACCGGCCGCCGCCAGGGCACGGCGCATGGTGGGACCGAGGGCCTCCAGGTGCGCCCGGGACGCGATCTCGGGCACCACGCCGCCGAACCGAACGTGTTCGTCGACGCTGGATGCCACCTCGTCGGCCAACAGCGTCACGGTGCCGTCGGGGTCGAGGCGTGCGATGCCGACTCCCGTTTCGTCGCAGGACGTTTCGATGGCCAGAATGATCGTCATCGCCGAGCCTCCCGTCGCATCGTGTAGGCATCGGCACCGCTGACCCGGTAGTACCGTCGGCGCAGCCCGACCTGGGTGAACCCTTTGCTGCGGTACAGCGCGATGGCGGCCTCGTTGTCGGTGCGGACCTCCAGGTAGACGACGCCGCCGTCGGCAAACGCCAGCAGCGCGTCGAGCAGCCTGCGGCCGATGCCCCGTCCCTGGTAAGCCGGGTCCACACCGATGGTGTGCACCTCGTACTCGAACGGCGGGATGCGGCCCAGCCGCGAGATACCCGCGTACCCGACCAGTGATCCGTCAACTCGCGCGCCCACGTAATGGTTGTGCGGGCCGGCCAGTTCGCGGTTGAACGCCGCCGCGGGCCACGGATCGTCGCCATCGAACAGCTGCGCCTCGAGCTCGGCGCACCGCTGCGCGTCGGCGGATGTCAACGCACCGATCGTCGCCGGCTCGCTGGCGGCGGTCATTGGCGAGCCGTCAGGGGTTTGGCGTCGGGCCGGCGCAGATATAGCGCAACCAGCGGCGCCGGGTTATCCGACCATTCGGGCACGGCGGCTACCAGTCCGGCCGGTGTGGGGTAGGCCGGCTCATGCGTGGGAAGGCCGAACATCCCCGCGTGCTCCGGCGAGCCGGCGACCGCTCGCGCCGCGCCCGGATCGACATCGGCCGGGGCGTTGACGGCCGGGCCGGCTGTGCGGACACCGTCGCGGTAGCGGGCCCAATAGACCTCGCGGCGACGCGCGTCGGTGACCACGAGTACCTCGCCGGTGGTGCGCGCCCCGATGGCGTCCAGGCTGCAGACACCGTAGACCGGGATGCCCAGCGCATGCCCGTAGGCGGCGGCGGTCGCCATTCCTGCCCGCAGACCGGTGAACGGGCCCGGCCCACAGCCCACCACGACGCCGTCGAGGTCGGCCATCGTCAGCTCGGCGTCGGCCAGGGCGGCCAGCACGTTGGGGGTGAGCCGTTCGGCGTGGGCCCGGGGGTCGACGGTGACCCGCGCGGCCAGCACGGACAGGTCGTCGCGCCGCACGATGCCGGCCGTCACCGCCGGGGAGGCGGTGTCGAGGGCCAGGATAAGGCTCATGATTCCCCCTTGGTGGCGGCCCAATTCCAGGTCGCGAGCCGCACGTCGGAGTTGCTGACGCGCTCGAGACGGATGTCGAGATGCCGCTCGGCCAGCCGCTCGGCCAAACCCTCGCCCCACTCCACCACGACGACCGCGTCGTCGAGATCGCTGTCGAGGTCCAGCGAGTCCAGCTCACCCAGCAGGTCGGCACCGTGATCCGACGGGCCGAGCAACCGATACATGTCGACGTGAATCATCGTCGGCGTACCGGGCCGCCGCGGCCTATGCACCCGTGCCAACACGTACGACGGCGAGGTGACGGGGCCTTCGACGTCCATCGCGGCAGCAATACCCTTGGCCAGCACGGTCTTTCCCGCACCCAGGGGACCGGAGAGCACCACCACGTCGCCCGCCTCCAGCTGTTCCCCCAGCCGTGCCCCCAATGCGACGGTGTCCTCGACGCGTTCCAGCGTGGCCATGCCCCCCCGTCGCGATCGCAAGCGCGGCGAAGCCGGGCGCGGCGGGTCGCCGCCATCGGGTCGCGATCGCAAGCGCGGCGAAGCCGGGCGCGGCGGGTCGCCGCCATCGGGTCG
>CAYNLB010000004.1:0-43299 GCA_964397935.1 uncultured Mycobacterium sp. | reverse complement strand
GCCGCCATCGGGTCGCGATCGCAAGCGCGGCGAAGCCGGGCGCGGCGGGTCGCCGTGATCGAGCCTATCCACGACGCCACCACCTTTCCCGCATTCGCCGGACCGCCAACCCCGTCTTGCCCGGGGTGGCCCGGCTGACCAATCGGACCAGCCCGTCGTTGATGGCATCGGGCTTGTCCAGCAGCGCAAGGTGGCTGGCCCCGCTGACGATGACCAGTTCGGACGATGGCAGGGAGGCCGCCATCTTTCGCGAATATTCGTCCGGGGTCAGGAGGTCATGGTCTCCGCAGGCGATCAGGGTGGGGATCCGCAGCAATGTCCACAGTCCGGCGGTTTCGTCATGCTCTTCCAGGGCCTCCAAAAACTCCACCATGGTCGGGATCGGGGTGCCGTTCATCATCCGCTGCGAGAATGCGTCCAGGCTCCGGCTGACCTGCAGGTCGCTGTAGGACGCGGCCCGCAACACCGGGCCGATCAGCGAGCGCGACACATTGCGGCCGCGGTGCAGCAGCTTGGGAGCTGACCGTGCGGTGAACCGAAAGGCTTCCAGCGCAGGGTTTTTCAGGATCTCGCCCAGCGGCGATCGCGACACTCCTTCGGCCGCGGAGGAGATCAGCGCGGCGCCAAGGATTCGGCGGCCGTACTGGTCGGGGAACTGCCGAGCATGCGACAACACCGTCATGCCGCCCATTGAGTGGCCGACCAGCACGATCACCCCGCGTGGTGCGGCCACCCTCAGCACGCTTTCCAAATCCTCGCCGAGTTGGGTCAGCGTGTAGCTTTCCGGCGCGCTTTCGCCGGATCGGCCGTGCCCGCGCTGGTCATAGAAGACCATGCGGACGCCTCCCCCCAATCGATGGGGCAACCGCGTCCGCTGGAAATGGAAGGCGCCCATCCGCAGACAGAATCCGTGGACGAAGACCATGGTCAGCGGGGCGTTTTCCGGGCCGGCGTCGCGGACGGCCAACGGCACCCCGTCGGGCGTGGTGACCACATAGCTGCGGTCATCCTCGAGCCTGTCAAAATCCTCGTCGGCGTAAGGGTCTTCGACTCCCGAGGTGCGTTGGATCATCGAACGGCGGGCCGACGCGCCGACGATGGCGGCGACGGCGGTCAGCCCGGCGCCCCCCGCAAGCCAAGCCCTGCCCCTTCGCCGCCTGCGAGTGTCATCAGGACGCAACGGTTCGCGCCTCGCGGTAGGTCCTGACGATGCGCCCCCGGGGGCTGGTCACCACTTCGTAGTGGATGGTGCCGAGCAGATCGGCCCAGTCCTGCGCGGTGGGTTCGCCGGCCGTGCCGGGCCCGAACAGGATCGCTTCGTCGCCCTCGGCCACATCGATCGGCCCCGGGCCCAGGTCGACGACGAACTGGTCCATGCAGATCCGTCCGACGCCGGGTCGGCGCCTGCCGTTGATCAACACCTCCAGGCGTCCTCCCAATGACCGGAAGACGCCGTCTGCGTAGCCGATCGGCATCAGCGCCAGGGTGGTGTCGCGCGAGGCGGTCCAGGTGTGTCCATACGACACGCTCTCCCCGGCCTGAATCGACTTGACCAGCGCTACACAGCATTTCACCGTCATCGCGGGCACCAAACCCATATCGCCGGCAGCGGGTACCGGACTCAGGCCGTACACCGCGATACCGGGCCGCACCAGATCGAAGGCAAGATCGGGGCGAGACATCGTGGCCGACGAATTGGCCAGGTGGGCGACCTCGACCGGCAGGCCCGCATCGCGCGCCTGCGCCAGCATGTCGGCGAACCGTTGGGCCTGAACATCGTTGAGGGGATTTTCGGGTTGGTCGGCGAACACCATGTGTGACATCAGGCCGCGCAGCCGGATGGCGTCCGCGGCGACGGCTTGGCGCAGCGCGGTCAACATCGACCGATACTGCGCCGGGTGAACACCGTTGCGGTTCAGGCCGGTGTCGACCTTGACGGTGACCGTCGCGGTCCGGCCGGTGCGGCGCACCGCATCCAGCAGCTCGCCGAGCTGCCGCTCGCCGGACACGGCGATCTCCACGTCGGCCAGCAGCGCGGGCCCGAAGTCGATCCCGGGCGGATGTAGCCAGGCCAGCATCGGCGCGGTGATCCCGTCCGCGCGGAGCGCCAACGCTTCTTCGACGGTCGCGACCCCCAGCTCGGCCGCTCCGGCGCTCAACGCCGCCCGGGCGGCCTGGATGGCCCCGTGGCCGTAGCCGTCGGCCTTGACGACGGCCATCACCCGCGCGCGGCCGGCGTGCTCACACAGCAGCCGCACGTTGTGCTCGATGGCGGCCAGGTCCACCACGGCCTCGGCGAGCACGCCCGGCGTCAGGGATATCGGCGTAACGGCCACGGGCGACATTGTCCCAGAACCGCAAAAATGTCGCGAAAGTGCAGCTACCGACGCTGCTACCCGGGAAATGCGTCGGTAGTCACACTTTCACGGCGGCGCAAGACTCTAGTGCGCGAAGTGCTGGGCGTCGTAGTGACCGCCCGGCTTGACCTTGTCCAGCGCGGTCAACGCCGAGACGGTGTCGTCGTGCAGGGCCCGGGCCAGGTCGGCGGACAGCCCCTCCCGCACCACGATGCGCAGCACGGAGACGTTGCCAGCGTTGTCGGGCATGGTGTAGGCGGGCACCTGCCACCCGTAGGTCCGCAGTTCGTGGGAGATGTCGAACTCGGTGTACCCGCGGTCGCCGGTGAGCCGGAAGGCGAGCACCGGGATGGCGGACCCGTCCGAGATCAGCTCGAAGCGTTCGCTGGCGCGCAGCTCCTCGCCCAACCACCGCGCCGTCCCGGACAGCGCAAGCATGACCTTGGTGTATCCCTCCCGGCCGAGCCGCAGGAAGTTGTAGTACTGACCGACAACCTGATTGCCGGGCCGGGAGAAGTTCAACGTGAAGGTCGGCATGTCGCCACCCAGATAGTTGACCCGGAACACCAGTTCGTCGGGCAGATACTCGTTGCTGCGCCACACCACGAATCCGACGCCGGGGTAGGTCAGCCCGTACTTGTGGCCGCTGACGTTGATCGACACCACCCGGGGCAGCCGGAAATCCCAGATCAGTTCGGGGTGCAGGAAGGGCACCACGAAGCCGCCGCTGGCGGCGTCGACATGCACCGGAATGTCGGCACCGCCGCCTGCCGCCAGTTTGTCCAGCGCCGCGCAGATCGGCGCGATGGGTTCGAGTTCGCCGGTGTAGGTGGTGCCGAGAATCGCTACCACTCCGATGGTGTCCTCGTCGACGGCGTCGACGACCTGTTCGGGGGTGATGACGTAGCGACCCTCCTCCATCGGCAGATAGCGGGGTTCGACGTCGAAGTAGCGGCAGAACTTCTCCCACACCACCTGCACGTTGGAACCCATCACCAGGTTGGGGGTACGGCCTTTCCAATTCTTGCCGATCTTTTGGCGCCACCGCCATTTCATGGCCAGCCCGCCCAGCATCACCGCCTCGCTGGAGCCGATGGTGGACACCCCGCAGGCGCTGGACGGGTCGTCATCGCGCAGGTGTTCGGCATGAAACAGGTCGGCCACCATACAGACGCAGCGCTGCTCGATGGCCGCGGTGGCCGGATATTCGTCCTTGTCGATCATGTTCTTGTCGAACGTCTCGGCCATCAGCTTCCCGGCCTCGGGATCCATCCAGGTGGTGACGAACGTCGCCAGGTTCAGGCGCGAACTGCCGTCGAGCATCAGCTCGTCGTGGACGAATCGGTACGCGGCGTCCGGATCCATCGACTCGTCGGGCAACCGCAGCGCGGGCACCGGCGCGGTGAACAGTCGCGTGGTATAGGCGGGGGCGATCGAGTGCGCCGGCACGGACGGATGGCTGTGGGACACGGCGAATCCTTTCTGGTGGGCTTGCTGCTACAGGGCCGCCAGGGCGGCTCGGATGTGCGGAACGATGCGCGACGCCGAGGTGGGCGCGTCGCCGGGACCCGGGTCGGCGGCCGAGCGCGCCGCCGCGCGGGCATGCACGAAGGCCGCCGCCGCCGCGGCCTCGACCGAAGGCAGGCCCGCCGCCAGCAGTGCGCCGATCATCCCCGACAGCACGTCGCCGGAGCCGGCGGTGGCCGCCCAGGACTGCCCGGCCGGGTTGAGGTAGACCGGGCCGCCGGGATCGGCGATGACGGTGACGTTGCCCTTGAGCAACACGGTGGCGCCGAACGTGTCGGCGAGCTTGCGGCATGCGCCCACCCGGTCATCCCCCGGCGGGCTGCCGGCCAGCCGGGCGAATTCGCCGGCGTGCGGAGTCAGCACCGTCGGCGCGGTGCGGTTGACCACCAGCTCGGGATGGGCCGCCAGGATGGTGAGCCCGTCGGCGTCCACGATCACCGGCAGGTCGGTTTCCAGCGCGAACCACAACGCCGCGGCGCCGGCGTCGTCGGTGCCCAGTCCGGGCCCGACGGCCCAGGCCTGCACCCGCCCGGCCGACGCCGGGGTTAAAGACGCGATCACCTCGGGCCAGACCGAGAGCACCTCGCGGTGCGCGCTGCCGGCGTAGCGGACCATGCCGGAGGTGGCCGCGACGGCGGCACCCGTGCACAGCACGGCCGCGCCCGGGTACGTCGACGAACCGGCCATCACGCCGGTCACGCCCTGGGTGTACTTGTCGTCGTGGGGGCCCGGCACCGGCCAGCGCGCCGCCACGTCGGCGGCCTGCAAGCCCAGCAGGTCCGTGTCCGGCAGATCGAGGCCGATATCGATGAGTTCCACCCGGCCGCAGTCGGCCAACGCGTGCACGGGTTTGAGGCCACCGAAGGTGACGGTCAGCGCGGCATGCACCGCGGGGCCGGTGATCGCCCCGGTCGCCACGTCGATGCCGCTGGGGATGTCGACGGCGACCACCGGGATCCGCGCGTCGTCGACTGCGGCGAAAACCTTTGCCGCGGCCGGTCGCAGCGGGCCCGACCCGGAGATGCCCACCACCCCATCGATGACGATGTCCGTTGTGGCCGCAACGCTTTCCACGATGCGACCACCGGCTTTGATGAATGCCGACAGCCCTTTGCGGTGGGTGCGCTCCGGATTGAGCAGGACCGCGTCGGCGGCCGCGCCACGACGGCGCACGAACGTCGCCGCCCACAGCGCGTCACCACCGTTGTCGCCCGATCCGACGACCGCGCACACCCGGCGGCCGGCGACCCCGCCGGTACGGGCCGTCAACTCGCCGATGATCTCGGTGGCCAGCCCGAAGGCCGCGCGTCTCATCAGGGCTCCGTCGGGCAAGCTGGACAGCAGCGGCGCTTCGGCCTGGCGGATCGCGTCAACGGAGTAGTAGTGCCGCATCAACGCCAGCATTCCATGCGGGTGTCACGCTCGGCTACGTCACCGGTACCCGGACCCGGCAGTGCCGCGCAGTGCCGGTGGCGCAGATCGTGGTCGTCCAGGATGAAGCTGACGCCGATCAGTAGACCGGGTATCGCGGGGCGGCAAGGCGATCTCGTTCTGTCCGTGCAGGATTGACGCCCGGGCGCGTTGCGGTGTAGCACCGTCAGGCCGATATCTCCGGGGAGCGGCGCCGTCGCAGCATGGCCCTGAGCCTCTCCGGGCTCAACTGCCTGCTGTCTTTGGTCCGCGTCATCGGGTAGAAGCACAGGCCGACCAGGATCGAGGTGAAGTGCCCGATCGCGGTGAAGTTGAGCTCGGCGCGGTCCATCGTGATCAGCGGGAAACCAAAGATGACGAACAGTACCCCGAGATAGCCCCAGCGCCACGGCCGGACGATGTGATAAGTCAGCACGGCCATCACGCCGACGAGGAAATAGCTGACTCCGATGTCGCGAGCAAACACCAGCCTTTCCGACGCATGGTGTTCCTCAATGGCAAAGTAGAGCACGCCCTCACTGACATAGGTGGAAACGATGTGGGCGCTCAATCCCACGGTGAGCCAACGCAGGTGTCCGAGCCAATGTTCCGCCGGTGCCAGGAACAAGGTGAACAGCAACAGATACGGTTCCAAGTTCTTGCCGTCGATCCACAGCAGGCTGGAAAACAGCACATCGAGCGGATCCCCGCCCAGCCCGTGAATATTGGTGGAACGGTGCAACAGCATCGAGTTCAGCTGCTTGCCGGTGAGTTGGTTTTGGATGATCGTCGTGATCAGCAACGCCAACAGCCAGCCGTAGGTCAACGGCGCGCTGCTGACAAAGTGCCATACCGCAAGTCCCATGCTGCGCAGGCGTGCCCCCACTGATGCATTTGCCACGACATCAACCTTCGCATGCTCGGCGCCGCACGGTACGAACTTGGCGGCAAACAGCCCCGCCGGGCTTCAGCTATCCGACGGTGGCGGGGCCGGCTTCGCCGGCGCGGGGGCATCGTTTCTCAAATGCCGCCACCAACAGTTGATGTAGAGCAGCATCGAGACCGTCAACACGACGAGCACCCAGAGCACAATGGTGACGTCAATCCACGATCCGATCGGGGGCGAGCCGGGGAGCGCGTTGCGCAGCGGTATCACCGCAAAGAGCATTGCCGCATACCAGGTTGTCATCGGCGGCTGAAACTTTCGCCGGTTACGCATGGTCTGAATCGCCACGAAGAGGCCCATGCCGGCGATCGCGATCAGCACCCCGAGGATGACCATGCCGAACGCCGCCGCGCTCGGTGAGCGCCGCAAGGTCACCCGGTACGGCGCGGGCGCACCGGCTTTGCCGCTGACGGGGACAGCTACCCGCCAGCCCGGAATGCGGTCGATGAAAGTCACCGACACCCGTTCCGGCACTTGCGCTGCGCCGCGGAAAAGATCGACCGTGACCGGCCCCGAGTGGTAGCGATCGAGGGGCCAAGTCAAGGGGTCACCGGAAATGGTCAGGGGGGCCGGAAAAACGCCCGGCGCCATGCCCTTCGACCACGTGCGGTGGGTGGGTGTCACCACGGAGTGGATACGGAAATTGAGGTCTTCCTTGAGACCGTGGGTTTCCGGATCCATCAGATCGGGCCCCGGTACCACGGTGACATTGCCGGTCAGCACACCTTTGGTGGGCTGGATCTCTACCAAATCGATGGTCACCGTGGTCCCGTCGGCCGTCGGCCGGCCCTCGGTAAGTTGATGAGGGCAACCACAAGCGCCGTGGGCGTAGAGCGCGATCGCGGTGATATAGGCCGCAACCAACAAGACGACCTGACCAACCATGCCCAGTCTCACAAGCGGCTCCAATCAGCGCGGACTCGATGATGACGTGACGGGACTCGCCGGCGCGGGGGCATCGTTTCTCAAATGCCGCCACCAACAGTTGATGTAGAGCAGCATCGAGACCGTCAACACGACGAGCACCCAGAGCACAATGGTGACGTCAATCCACGATCCGATCGGGGGCGAGCCGGGGAGCGCGTTGCGCAGCGGTATCACCGCAAAGAGCATTGCCGCATACCAGGTTGTCATCGGCGGCTGAAACTTTCGCCGGTTACGCATGGTCTGAATCGCCACGAAGAGGCCCATGCCGGCGATCGCGATCAGCACCCCGAGGATGACCATGCCGAACGCCGCCGCGCTCGGTGAGCGCCGCAAGGTCACCCGGTACGGGCCGGACCCATTGGCTCTACTGGCACCGACGTTCCACCTGGAGAGGTGGTTGACGAACTTCACCGGCACGCGTTCGGGCACCGCCCGGCCGCCGCGGAAGATCTCAACGTCGACCGGTCCCGAGCGGTAGTGATCGAAGGGCCACCTGTTGATTTGACCGGCAAGGGTCAGCGGAACGGGAAAAGTACCCGGAAGCATGCCCTTGGTCCAGGTGCGGCGGGCGGGCGTTACTACGGATCTGACTCGCACACCGAGGTCTTCGTTGAGACGGTGGTCCACCGGATCCAACAGCGTGGATGCCGGTGAAATGGTCAAGTTGGCAACGAGCATGCTGTAGTTCGCCTGTATTTCTTGCACATCCATCGTCACCGTGGTCTGGTCGCCGGCGGCCGGGGTTTCCGCCTGCGGGCCGGCCGCGCCACCGTGGGCATAGAGCGCAATCGCCCCAACGTATGCCGCGACGACGGCCACGACGAGACCGACCATGCCCCACCTGGTGGCTGCCGTTCGCATGCTTCGCCCCCGTTCAACACGGCCATTCTCGCGCTGACTGCAGGAAACGCTTTCCTGGAAGGGGAATCTAGTTCACCGGCTGCTTGCCCGCGACCATGCGGCCGGAGCGGCACCGGCTATTCCACGGTGACGGACTTGGCGAGGTTCCTCGGCTTGTCGACGTCGTACCCGCGCGCCTGCGCTACCGACGCGGCGAACACCTGAAGCGGAATGGTTGACAGCAGCGGCTGCAGAAGTGTTGACACCGAAGGTATTTCGATCAGATGATCGGCGTAGGGTTGCACGGTGTCGTCGCCCTCTTCGGCGATCACGATGGTCACCGCGCCACGGGCCTGGATCTCCCGGATATTGGACAGCAGCTTGGCGTGCAGCACCGCCGACCCTTTGGGCGAGGGCATGATGACGATGACCGGCATATTGTCTTCGATCAGCGCGATCGGGCCGTGCTTGAGCTCGCCGGCGGCAAAGCCCTCGGCGTGCATGTAGGCCAGTTCCTTGAGCTTCAACGCACCTTCGAGCGCCACCGGATAGCCGACATGGCGACCGAGGAACAGCACGGTCGAGGACTGGGCGAATTGATATGCCAGGGCGGCCACCGGCTTGATCGTCGCGATCACCCGGGCCACCAGGTCCGGCATCGCCTCCAGCTCCCGGTATTCGCGCTCGACCTCGTCGGGATACTTGGTGCCGCGGGCCTGTGCCAGCGCCAGACCGACCAGATAGTTGGCGGTCACCTGCGCCAGGAAGGTCTTCGTTGAGGCCACCCCGATCTCCGGGCCCGCACGGGTATAGAGCACCGCATCGCACTCGCGCGGGATCTGCGAGCCGTTGGTGTTGCAGATGGCCAGTACCTTGGCCTTCTGGCCCTTCGCGTGCCGGACCGCTTCCAGCGTGTCCGCCGTTTCGCCGGACTGAGAGATGGCGACCACCAGCGTGCTGCGGTCCAGCACAGGGTCCCGATACCGGAATTCGCTCGCCAGCTCCACCTCTACCGGCAGCCGGGTCCAGTGCTCGATCGCGTATTTGGCAAGCAGGCCGGAATGGTAGGCGGTACCGCAGGCCACCACGAACACCTTGTCGATCTCGCGGAGCTCTTGATCGCTCAGTCGCTGTTCGTCGAGGGTGATCCGGCCGTCGACGAAATGACCCAGGAGGGTGTCGGCGACCGCGGTGGGCTGCTCGGCGATCTCCTTGAGCATGAAGTACTCGTAGCCGCCCTTTTCGGCG
This sequence comes from uncultured Mycobacterium sp., assembly GCA_964397935.1. Lineage (GTDB taxonomy): Bacteria > Actinomycetota > Actinomycetes > Mycobacteriales > Mycobacteriaceae > Mycobacterium. The sequence goes on along the minus strand of CAYNLB010000004.1, from coordinate 34,044 downwards.
GCGGCCAGGTCCCAGTCGATATGAAAATACCGGTATTCGACGTTTGGATTACCGTCGAAGTCGGTGATCCGGTAGCCGTCCGCGGTGATCACCACGGCTTGGTCTTGGCCGAGTTCGATGGCGTCGCGGGTGTGCGGGATGAACGCCGCCACGTCGGAGCCGACGAACATCTCACCGTGGCCGATGCCGAGTACCAGCGGTGTCGAGCGGCGGGCGGCGACGATGGTGCCGGGCTCGTCGGCATTGGCGAACACCAGCGTGAAGTGGCCTTCCAACCGGCGCAGCACCGCCAGCACCGAGGCGGGGAAATCGCCGGCGGTTGCGCCGTGCCGATATGCCCGTGCCACCAGGTGCACCGCGACCTCGGTGTCCGTGTCGCTGGCAAACTCCACTCCCTGGGCCTCCAGCTCCCGGCGCAGGTTTACGTAGTTCTCGATGATGCCGTTGTGGACGACGGCGATCTTGCCGGCGGCGTCACAATGCGGGTGCGCATTGCGGTCGGTGGGACGTCCGTGGGTGGCCCAGCGAGTGTGGCCCAGCCCGGTGGCGCCGGCCAGTGACTCCGACGGGGTTTCGGCCACCGCCGCCTCCAGGTTGGCCAGCCGGCCGGCACGACGGCGCACGGTGAGCTTGCCGGTGCCGTCGACCAGTGCGATTCCCGACGAGTCGTAACCCCGGTACTCCATCCGGCGCAGCGCGTCCATGACGACCTTGCAGGCAGGCTGCTGCCCGACGTAGCCGACTATTCCGCACATTCTGACCAGGGTAGTGCAGCGTCCCGGTGGGGACGGCTCTACGGCGCCGACCGGCAGCCCGGAACCCGCCTCGAGGCTGATCCGCCCCCGATTCTTTTCAATTCATGCCGTCTTCACAAATGCGAGAAGCTTTTTTTACCTGATGTATTTGTGGCGTTTTCACCGGCTTCAGCACATCCGGATGGCGGCCCCTTAAACTTCAAAATATTCGACGGCTGGCAACTACATAAGCCAGCAGAAAGGACAAGGTTCTTGACGCCCGCCTGAGTAACGAATGCGTACGGTCTGAAGCGGCAGCTACCGGCTGATATGACCTCTATCAGGGCATTATCCTCGACGGGGGTCCGCTGCGCCGTCGCGCATGTTATTGAGCAATCGGTTTCCCAGAAGACATCAATGGCGATTGCCTAGCTATCCTAAAGCAGCAATTTTTTGTGCGCCGCGAATTCATCTCAAGTTTGTATTCAGTGAACGCGTAAGCCGCCGGATGGCTAAACGTTAATAACTGTTAATTAGAAATTTCACCGCGAGACGGACTTTTGATCCGCCCCTGAGCGCCATCTTCGAGGAGATAATCATGACCGCTGTTCTGTACGACGACCTGGTAACCGTTCCCCCCGCGCCGCTGCTGAAGTTCGAGTCCGCGCCGTACCAGCCCAAGCCGGCCGCCAGGCGGCGCCAGCAACCGTCGATCGGCGGCGGCGACCCGATGGTCGACGCGGCCGCCCGCTTGCTGAGCATCCCGCTGCGTCATATGTACGCGGTGCTCTGGCGGGTCGGGGTCATCGAAGTCAGGGTTTAACGGGCGGTGCGCTAACGTCGACGGGTGCCCCGCATACGCAAGCTCGTCGGTACCCTCAGCCGCCGCGGCCCGCATCGTGTTTTGCGTGGTGACCTGGCCTTCGCCGGCCTCCCGGGAGTGGTGTACACCCCGGAATCCGGGCTGAACCTGCCCGGGGTGGCCTTCGGTCACGATTGGCTCACCCGAGCCGCTCGCTATTCGGGCCTGCTGGAGCATCTGGCGTCGTGGGGCATCGTGGCCGGTGCTCCCGACACCCAGCGGGGGCTGGCTCCTTCGGTGCTGAACTTCGCCTTCGATCTCGGTACCGCTCTCGACATCGTGTCGGGTGTGCGCCTCGGGCCGGGCAAGATCAGCGTGCATCCCGCCAAGCTCGGCGTGGTGGGCCATGGTTTCGGCGGCTCGGCCGCGGTGTTCGCCGCGGCCGGGATGCCCGCCAAGCCCGCGGCGGTGGCGGCGATTTTCCCGACCGTCACCAGCCCCCCGGCCGAGCAGCCCGCGGCGACGCTGACGGTGCCGGGCGTGATCTTGACCGCGCCCGCAGATCCGAAGACGCTCAATTCCAACGCGCTGGCGCTTTCCCGGGCCTGGGACGCGGCCACGCTGCGTATTGTCAGCAAAGCCGAACCCCGCGGGCTGGTGGAGGGCCGCCGACTGGCCAAAGCGGTCGGGCTGGCCGGCTCGCATCGGCGCACGCAGCGATCGGTCCGGGCACTGCTGACCGGTTACCTGCTCTTTTCGCTCGGCGGCGACAAGACCTATCGCGACTTCGCCGATCCGGACGTGCACCTGCCCAAAACGGATCTGGTGGACCCCGAGGCTCCACCGGTCCCCCTCGAAGAGAAGATCGTCGCGCTGCTGAAGTGACGCGCCCGGCGGCGGCGCGCGGGCGGGGTCGTGGTATCTCTCGTGGGTGCGAATCGGGATCGCTCTGGATTATTCGGGCGGCTTTCACGAAGGCGTGGAGCGCGTCGTTGAACTCGAGAAGGCCGGCATCGACGTCGCGGTCGTGGCCGAGGCGTATTCCTTCGACGCCGTCAGCCAGCTCGGGTATCTGGCCGCCAGGACGAACAGCGTCGAACTGGCCTCGGGGGTGTTCCCCCTCTATATCCGCACACCCTCGCTGCTGGCGATGACCGCCGCGGGCCTGGATTTCGTGTCCGACGGGCGATTTCGTCTCGGGATCGGCACCTCTGGGCCGCAGGTGATCGAGGGATTCCACGGTGTCGCGTTCGACGCTCCGCTGGGCCGCACCCGCGAGATCGTCGAGATCTGCCGCAAGGTGTGGCGCCGGGAACGGCTCCAATACGCCGGCAAGCACTATCAGATCCCGTTGCCCGCGGATCGCGGAACTGGGTTGGGTAAGCCCCTGCAGCTGATCAATCACCCGGTACGCGAACGTATTCCGATATCGATCGCCGCTCTGGGCCCGAAGAACGTCGAGCTCACCGCGGAGATCGCCGAGGGCTGGCAGCCGGTCTTCTACCTTCCGGAGAAGGCGGCATCGGTGTGGGGTGAGGCGCTGGCGGCCGGTACCGCCAAACGGGATCCCGCGCTGGGTCCGCTGGACGTGATGGTGCACGCGTCGCTGGCCATCGGCGACAACGTCGATGACCGGCTGGCCTGGGGCAAGCCGCAGCTGGCCCTCTACCTCGGCGGTATGGGCGCCAAGGGCCGCAACTTCTACCACAACCTGGCGACGCGCTATGGGTTCGGCGAGGTCGCGGACCGCATCCAGGAGCTTTACCTGTCCGGCCGTAAACAGGAGGCCATCAACGCGGTGCCCGACGAATTAGTGCGCGGGATGTCGCTGGTCGGACCGCGCGGATACGTCGCCGAACGCCTGGCCGCCTTCGCCGCGGCCGGCGTGACAACGCTCCTGGTGAGTCCGTTGGCCACCGACCACGACGAATCGGTGCGCTTCGTCGAAGAAGTCCTGCAGCTGCGCCCGGCCTGAGCCCTCACTGCCCCGCCTGCGGAAGCTCGTCCGCCGCGGTCTCGCACGGCGTTGAGCCCTCTTTCACCGCGGGCACGGGTGCACCCGGCGGCGCCGCGGCGACCGGCTGCGGCTCGGGGGCCGGCACCGCAGTTGCAGCCGGCGCAGCCGCGTCAAGCTGGGAGGCCCGCCCGTCCGGTGGCGGCCCGCCATCCGGTCGAGCGTCTTCGCGCAGTTCGGCCTGTTCGGTGTCGTCGACCTCGTCGGTCTGGTCAGGCTCATCGGACTGGGTGTCAGTGGCGTCGTGCTCTTCGTCCGGGTGAAATGGCCTTTCGTCGAACGAATCTTCGTCGACGGCACCGTGGTCGAAAGGATCCGCACCGCCGCCCAGATCGCCGGCCGCCGAACCGATCAGGTCACCCATCGCGTCCACAATCCGCCTGGCCAGCCCGGCAAGACCGCCCAGCCCGCTCGGCCCGCCGCCGAGTTCGCCCGCGGGCAGGCCCGAAACAGCGCCGAGCGCGGTTCCCCAGTCCGGCGGCGGTGCGGCGGTGCCCGCCGCCGGTGCCGGAGCTACCGGCAGGCCAGGAGCCGCAGCCGGCGGCGTGCCGGCCGCGGGCGATATCGGTGCGGTGCGCGGAACCTGCTGCGCAGGTTCGTGATCGGGCCCAAGATCGCCGGGGAACTCGAAGCACACCGGCGGCGCGGCGGCCATTCTGTCGATGACCATGTCGTAAGACGTCGCCACACCGTCCAAGGTCGAGCGCATCGCGGTCAGCCAGTCGTGGCGAATGTCGTTGTCCACGTAAGGCATTACCTGATGGCGCACCACCGCCTCGGCGGGAGGCCGATCCCCCGTCCCCGTGGTGATCGCAGCGGCGGCCGCCAACCAGGCCTGCCGCTGCGCCTGCGTGCGATCGTCGACGGCGATGGCGGTCGCGACCTTGGCGTCGACGAGATGCCACAGGTTGTCACGCAGCGATTCGTATCGCTGGGCCGCCGCCCGGAGTTCGGTGACCACCGCGCTTGCGGCGTCGCAATGACGCTGCAGCAGCCCGGCCGCGCAGTCCCCGCCCGGTCCCGTCCACGCCGCCGCCAGCTCCCCGGCCCGGGCACGCTGCGAATGCAACGCCTCGGCAACTGCGGCCTCCGCGGCCCGCAGTTCGGCGCAATCGTGGTCGAGGGCACGCAGGTCGAGGCCGTCTTCACTGTCGTACCAGTCGCGGACCTGCGAGGGGTGCGACGTCAGATCCGGATGGTGGTAGCCGAGGACCTGGCATGCCTGCACGTAACTTTGGGTGTGCTCGATGGCAGGCCGGCCCTCGGCGAGGCGGCCGGCGACGTCCAACCGGTCGGCCATGATCAGCCGATCCGCGCCGCGGCATACAGTTCGGCATCGGCATAGCGGTCGGCGCCGGCCCGCAGCGCGGCGGCGATCTCGGCGGTGGTTCGCGACCACTGCGACAGCCCCGCCGTCACTCGCCCCAGCCCGGCCCGCAGCGCATCGCCGCGCGCCGTATGCGCCCGGCCGGCACTGGCCCCGCTGAAACTCAGCCCGGCCAGGTGATCGCTTACCGCACCGTCGATGAGATCGGCGGCGGCCCTGAACAAGTCGGCGACCCTGTGCACCGCGGTGACATCGACCTCGGTGCCGGCAAAAGTACGTTCTCTCATGCCTGATCCGACGCTCCACACCGCGTCTGGGTTCCGCCGGTGTTCAGCCCGCGGCGCTCACCGCTTCGGCGACCCGGGTGGCGACCCGTTGGGCGACGTCTTTTTCGGGCGCTTCCACCATGACCCGAATCATCGGTTCAGTTCCCGAGGGCCGTAATAGGATTCGACCGGTATCACCCAATTCGGCCTCGGCCTGGTCGACCGCGGCGCGCACCGAGGGTGCGGCGGCGGCGGCCTTGTCGGCGACCTCAACGTTGATCAGCACCTGTGGCAGCGTCTGCATCGCCGAGGCGAGGTCGGCCAGCGTGGAACCGGTGGCAACCATGCGTGTCATCAATCGCAGCCCGGTGACGATGCCGTCCCCGGTGGAGCACAACGCGGGCATCACGATATGCCCGGACTGCTCTCCGCCGAGGCTGTAATCGCCCGCCCGCAGCTCCTCCAAGACGTAGCGGTCGCCGACGCCGGTGGTGCGCACGGTGATGCCGGCCGAGCGCATGGCCAGATGCAGCCCCAGATTGCTCATCACGGTAGTCACCAGGGTGTTGGCGGCCAGTTCGCCGGCCTGTTGCATCGCCAAGGCGAGCATGACCATGATCGCGTCGCCGTCGACGAGTTGGCCGTTGGCGTCGATGGCCAGGCACCGGTCGGCGTCGCCGTCGTGGGCCAGACCCAAATCGGCGCGATGCGCAACGACCGCCGACCGCAGCGAATCCAGGTGCGTCGACCCGCAGCCGTCGTTGATGTTGAGCCCGTTGGGGTCGGCGTTGATCGCGATGACGCGTGCCCCGGCCGCGCGGTAGGCGCTGGGTGCCACCGACGACGCCGCGCCGTGGGCGCAGTCGACCACGACGGTCAGGCCGTCGAGCCGCAGCGTGCTGGCCTTGCTGAGGTGGCGCAGGTAGCGCTCCGCGGCGTCCTCGGCGTCGATGACGCGACCGATCCCGGCGCCGACCGGTCGCAGGCCGGGTTCGGCCCCGATCAGCTCTTCAATCTGGTCCTCGGTGCCGTCGTCCAGCTTGTGGCCGCGGGGGCCGAAGATCTTGATGCCGTTGTCGGGCATCGGGTTGTGCGACGCCGAGATCATGACGCCGAAGTCGGCGTCATAGGCGCCGGTCAGGTACGCCACCGCGGGTGTGGGGAGCACACCCACCCGCAGCGCGTCGACGCCCTGGCTGGTCAGCCCGGCGATCACCGCGGCCTGCAGCATTTCGCCGCTGGCCCGGGGATCGCGGCCGATCACGGCGACCCGCCGGCCGGGCGCGTTCGAGGTCGCCAGGCGCCGCGCCGCCGCGGTCCCCAGCGCCAGTGCCAACTCAGCGGTCAACTCGCGATTGGCGACTCCGCGCACGCCGTCGGTGCCGAATAGTCGACCCATGCGAACAAACCTCTCACAGTTGACGGTCTGGCACCTAACGTGCCCGTTCCTTTCTGACCGAGGCGGTGCGGGTTTGTGCGCAGACACGCCGGGGACTGCGCACAATGATGCCCAGGAAGATGCGCGGTCGCTGCCAGAACGCGACCGCTGATCAGCGCTTGCTGTACTGCGGCGCCTTGCGGGCTTTCTTCAGGCCGTACTTCTTGCGCTCGATGGCGCGCGGGTCACGGGTCAGGAAGCCGGCCTTCTTCAACGCGGGCCGGTCGTCGGGCGACGCCAGAATCAACGCCCGCGCGATGCCCAGACGCAGCGCACCGGCTTGACCCGAGGGGCCGCCACCGATCAGGTGCGCAAAGATGTCGAAGCTTTCCACCCGGTCGACGGTGACCAGCGGGGCCTTGATGAGCTGCTGGTGCACCTTGTTGGGGAAGTAGTCCTCCAGGCTGCGTCCGTCCAGGTCGAACTTGCCGGTGCCGGGCACCAGGCGAACCCGCACCACGGCCTCCTTGCGGCGCCCGACGGTCTGGATGGGCCGGTCGAATACCCAGGATGCTGCGGGCGCGGCGGCCGGGGTCTCGGCCGGCGCCGCCGGGTCAGCCGGGGCTGCCGCCTGGTCTACGGCCTCGGTTGTTTCGGTCACTGCGCCACCTGCTTGATCTCGTACGGAACCGGTTGCTGTGCTTTGTGCGGATGCTCCGGGCCGGCGTAGATGTGCAGCTTGCGCTGCATCTGGCGGCCGAGCTTGTTCTTGGGCAACATGCCGACGATCGCGTTCTCGACGACGCGGTCGGGGTGCTTTTGCATCAGTTCGCCGACTGTGCGCGAGTGCAGGCCGCCGGGATATCCCGAGTGACGGTAAGCCAGCTTGTCCCGCAGCTTGTCGCCGCTCATGGCGACCTTGTCGGCGTTGATGACGATGACGAAGTCACCGCCATCGACATTGGGGGCGAACGTCGGCTTGTGCTTACCGCGCAGCAGGGTGGCTGCCGCGACGGCAAGGCGACCAAGCACCACGTCCGTGGCGTCGATGACGTACCACGACCTCGTGGTGTCACCCGCCTTGGGCGCATAGGTGGGCACAGCGCTTACCTTCTTTTCTCGAGGTGGATCCCGGTGTGACCGGGTATCGGTCAGGCGTTCAACGGTGGGGTTGATCTCGGCGACCGACATTGACCCGAGGCCCCGGCGTACCGCACGCCAACCTAGCAGCTTACCGATGCGCATCCCCGCAGGTCAAAATGACTGTGTGGTCCCGGCGGCTCTCCCCCGCCGGGACCACACAGAACCCGGGCGCCGCGCTCGTTCCGGGAGCGGCTACCGTGCCCAGACGCCGGCCGCCCGCCTGTCGGCGTTGGCCACCTCTTCCGCACCCTCGCGGACCGCATTTCCCAGGTCGACCAGGATCTCGTTGAGCGCGGTCGCAGCCCGGTGCCACTTCACCTGCTCGACCTGGTAGGCGGCCGCCGCTTCCCGGGTCCATAGCTGCTGCAGCGGCGCGATTTGTGATCTCAACTCGTCCAGCGCGGCATTCAAACGGGCCGACGTGGTGTGTATCTCCTGACGCACCGAATGCTCGATTTCTCCGAAGTCATAGGACAGCACCGGGTCCATCGGGATCCTCTCGATTACAGGTTTCCGCCGGCGGCGGCAATGTGGTTTGCATGGTTCTGGCCGGCCTCCTGCAGAGTGGCCGCGTTGTGCCGAATGGTCTCGGCGATCGTGTGCAACACGTGGTAGAGCCCCAGCGACTCGGCGTTCCAGCGATCCACCACCTCTTTGAAGCGTGCGGCCGCGAGCCCACCCCATACCGACGGCGGCACGCTGCTCATGCGTCCGATGAAGGCCTGCAGCATCGCCCGGATTTCTTCGTTACGGGCGTCCGTGGTGCCCGCGACCGATCCCATCAGGTCGAAGTCGGTGCTCAGTGTGTTCGGTGCAGTCATACCTGATTCGACTACGGCGGCCCCGATGTGGTTCCACCCGGTTTCGGGCTCATCCGAGCGCGTGGGCGGATCGCACCGCCTCCTCGCACACGCCGCGCACGGCGTTCTCATCGCCGGGCCGGCTCTGGCATCCGACGCTGATCCGGACCGGCCCGTCCAGCAGGACCGTCCAGCGCACGTGATGGCTGGCGCGCACTTCACGGTAGGTCACCGCGGGCCGGCCCGCGCTGCTGCCGGACGGGTTGAAGTCGACGAACACCCCGGCGGGCTCCGCGTCGATCGCGCGTTTCAACCGGTCGGCGGTGCCGCTCAGCGTGTCGCCGGCCACCGGCGACTGGGTGATGTGCAACGCCACTTCGGGATCGGATGGCGACGTGACCTGTACCCGCGGCGAGCCGGACCCGCTGACCACCCGTTGCGTCGGCCAGTTCGCCGGCACCGTCAGCGTCACCCGGCCTTCGACGAGAGATGTCGTCGCCGCGGTTCTCACCCGCTGCGCGGCGATCGGGCCGTGGCGGCCCGCGGTGACCAGCGCCGGCGCCGCCGCGGCCAAGACAATTGCGGCGGCCCCGAGCCCGCGGTACGTCCGCGGACGTCGTCGACCACCGGCAGTTGCCGTCGAGCGTGACCCGGATGACTTGTCCTGAGCCGGTTCGGCTGACCGGGCGCCCACGGCGAGCCGGGCCAGCCGGGCATCGTCGATCCGCACCACCGTCCGTCCCCCGCGGCGCACCGCTTCAGCGATCGCCCTCGCAAGCGCCGGCGCCCCAGCGACCGTATCGGGCGCGTCGATCAGCACCACGGCCGCGGCCATCTCCGCGATGGTGTGCGCGACCTCCCCGGCGAGCGGATGCGGTTCGGTCGAGCGGGGTACAGCGACCATCCCGGTACCGGTGATCGCCACCAACCGCTCGGCGATCTCCACCGCCACAGTCGCTTCCGGCACGGCATCGGATGCGTGCGCCAACAGCCACGACCGCGGTTGCGCCAGCACGTTATCGGCCACGGCGGCCGCCGCCGCGGTCAGCACGCCGACACGGGACGACGACCACCAGGACGGATACACCAGGATCATCGTCTCGTGCGCGGCGGGACCCTCGCGAAGCACCGAACCCAGCGCCGCACCCCACAGCGAATCGACTGCTACCGGGCGCTCGCCCACCAGCGCCACCTGATCGTCTATCCCATCCAGCGCCGCCCGAATGAGCTCTGACGTCGTGCGGTCGGCGACCGTGGAGGTGCGGCAACATAATCGGCGGACGGTGCCGGGCCCGACTTCGACGATCGCGCGATGGTGGGTCACGGCGGGCTCCAGGCCACCTGGACCAGCTGTTCGCCGCCGGTGCGCGCGGTCAGAACGCCACGACCCGGCGGCAATCGCGCCGGGTGCGATGAACCGAATGATGCACCTTCGCCCGGACTTCCGCTCATCATCAGTGCCAGGCAGCCGAGGTCACGCATGCCCGCCAGCAATGGCTCGAACATCGCCCGCTCGGCACCGCGGATGCGCCGGGCTACGACCAGGTGCAATCCCAAATCCTTTGCATATGGCAGATACTCGACGATCGCGCCGAGCGCGTTGCCCGCCGGCGTGGCGACCAGGTCGTAATCATCGACGACGACATAGACATCCGGGCCGGACCACCATGACCCGGCTCGCAGCTGTGCCTGGCTCGCGTCCGCAGGGGGCATCCGCTGCTGCAGCAGACCGAGCAACTCCGGCAGCAGTGCACCCAGCGCGGTCGGCGACATGGCGTAACCGCCAAGATGTTCCGATTCGATGACGCCGAGCAGTGAGCGCCGGAAGTCAACGATCAACACTTGAGCTTGCGCGGCGCTCTTGGTCCGCACAATCTCGTGGCACAACGTTCGCAGCGCCGCCGTTTTCCCGCACTCGTTGTCTCCGAGGATCAACAGGTGCGAATCCCGCTCGAAATCGACCGGCACCGGGCTCAACCGGCGTTCCTCGAGGCCCAGCATGATACTGGCGCCCACCTCGGCGGCCGCTCGACGGACGACGGTGTCGAGGTCGACGTGCTCCGGCAGCAACGGCATTGGTGGCACCACCGACTCGCCCGGAATGATTTCGGCGACCGGGGCCGCGATCATCATGTGTAGCCCATCGCGGGAAATTCCGCGGCCCGGCCTGTCCTGGGGTACCTGATTCGCCGCCTTGCGGTCCAGTTCGGAGTCGGCGGGATCGCCCAGTCGCAGCTCGATGCGAGTGCCGATCTGATCTCTTAGCGACGCCCTGATCTCGGCCCATCGCGATGCCGACAGCACCACGTGCACGCCGAACGAAAGTCCTTGCGCTGCCAGAGCGGTGATCGACGCCTCATAGGCTTCGAACTCCCGGCGCAGGCCTGCCCAGCCGTCGACGACCAGGAACACGTCGCCGAACGGATCGCCGTCGGATACCGTGCGCTGCGACCGCAGCTGACGGTACTGGGCGATCGAATCGATGCCGTGGTCGGCGAACATGGTTTCCCGGCGCCGAACGACGGACTCGCACTCAGCGACGATCCGGCCGACCAGTCGCGGTTCGGCCCTGCCCGCGACCGCGCCCACATGCGCAAACTCTTCTACCGACGCCAGCGCTCCGCCGCCGAAGTCCAGACAGTAGAACTGAACCTCCGCGGGATCATGCGTGGCCGCCAACGCGGTGATCAGGGTGCGCAGTGCGGTCGACTTGCCCGATCGCGGGGCACCGACGACCGCCACATTGCCTGCCGCTCCGGACAAATCGACCATCAGCGCCGCCCGGCGCTGCTCGAAGGGATGGTCGACGATGCCAATGGGAACCGCCAGACCGGACGGCGCCGATGCCGGGTCGCCCAACAGGGTGTGCAGTTGCGGCGCCGGTCCAAGCGGGGGAAGCCAGACTTGGTGCGCCGGCGGTCCGTGTCCGGACAGCCGGTCCAAGACGGTCTGCAAGACGGTCTTTTCGGATGACACGCGGGTGGCGACCGTACTGACCGTTCCGGTCGGCAGCGTGCTGAACACGCGCACTCCAGGCGCCGCGGCGGGTTGGCAACGCGACGTGCCGGACGGCAGCCGCCCCGAAACGAAAGCGGCGTCAAAGCGAATCAACTCGCCGCCGCTGGTACGCAAGATACCCGCACCGGGCGTGTTCGGCAGCTGGTATGCGTCGGGCGTTCCCAGCGCCGTGCGGGATTCGCTGGCCGACAGGGTCTTCAGACATATCCGATAAGACAGGTGGGCTTCCAGCCCCCGCAGCCGGCCCTCGTCGAGCCGTTGGCTGGCCAGTAACAGGTGCATACCCAGCGACCGGCCGAGCCGGCCGATCGCCGAAAACATCTCGGTGAAGTCGGGATGCTGGCTCAGCAATTCGGAAAACTCGTCGACGATGACGAACAATGTGGGCAGCGCGATCAGCGAGGTGCCGGCGCCCCGAGCACGCTGGTAGGCCCTGATGCCGTCGACGCCTGCCGTCCGCAGCAGCTGTTGGCGCCTGTTCATCTCCCCAGCCAGGGCGTCGCGCATCCGGGCCACCAGCGGGGCTTCGTCGGCGAGGTTCGTGATGACCGCGGCCGCGTGCGGTGCCCGCGCGAAATCCAGAAAGGTTGCGCCGCCTTTGAAGTCGATGAGCAACAGGTTGAGAAGCTCGGGAGAGTTTCGTGCCACCATGCCCAGTGCGATGGTGCGCAGCAGCTCCGACTTGCCCGACCCCGTGGCGCCTATGCAGATTCCGTGCGGGCCGACACCGTTTTCGGCGGGCTCTTTGATGTCCAGTTCCAGCGTCGAGCCGTCGAGCGTGGTTCCGATCGGAATGCGGAGGCGATCGTGGTGTTCCTGGTCGCACCACAGGGCAATCGGGTCGAAGCCGGTCGCCTCGCCGAGTCCGGCCAGATCTGACCAGCCCGGGCCGCCGCTCACTGCAGAGGGCGCGCTTGTGTGGTATGCGGCGAGCCGCCGGGCACACACCAGCGCGTCAAGGGGCCCCATCTGATCGGGGCACGGGAGTGGTTGGGCCTGGCCATCCCGCCTGATCGTCAATGACGAGCCGCGCCGGCCGGTTCCGACTGCGAGGATGGCTACACCCGTTACGCCGTCGGCGTCCTCATCCAGGTCGGACACCATGACCACGTGCGGCAGGGCCGTACCCGCGAGTGCATGCTGCGCCGCTACCGCAGTCTCATACACCATGCGCGTGGGCCCCAGCGCATCGGTGGCGGCGGGATGCTGATTGTGGGGCAGCCATTTCAGCCACTCCCAATGCGGGCGATTTCGCTCGCTGATCGCGCCCACGACCAGCACCTGATCGGGCGAGTGTAATACCGCGAGTTGGCAGATCACCGCGCGCAGCAGATTGCGTACCGCGGTCGGATCACCGTCTATTGTCACGCAGGCACATTCACGCAAGCCGATAGCGATCGGCGCGACGATCGTCGAATGTGCCCGCAGGAAGCGACGCAAGGCCGCCGCGGTTACCGGATCCGATCGTCCGCCGGACTGGGTCTGCGGGGCAACCAAATGGACGGCAAGCGGCTGGATTCCGACGCCGACCCTGACGACGCAGAAGTCCGGGTCGGCGCCGCGCCGCTCCCACATTCGCGGGCCGCCGATGAATGTCCACAACGTATCGGGGTCGAGGTGACACCAGTTCAGCGACTCATGCTGTGCCGCAGCGGTTTCGGTGACCGTGTTGCGGATTCGACTCAGGTATTCGAGGTAGTCGACGCGCACGGCGTCGATGCCGCCACCCGGCACGCGGGCACGCCCGGCCAGCACGGTCACCACCGTAGAAATCAACATCATCGCCGGGAATGCGAAAAGTCTGGGGTTGCGGGCACCGGACCCAGAAGCGAACATCATCGCCAGCACCCCGATCCCTGCCATAGACATCACAACCGGTAGCAGCCGTGGCAGCAGGCCGGTCGAACGTGGTGACGGCAGTTCGGGCGGCGCTTCGACGGTGATGTCCGCAGTCGCCACCGCCGCCGGAAGCCGCCGTGCCGCGGGCACGAAAACCTGAGTCATCTGGTCCCCTCCCGGTTGATGACGGTAGGTAACGCCGGGATCGGCGACAAGTCGCCTGTGGACAGCCGGATACCCGGGGCTACGGAACTGGCTATGGTCCAGGTGATTCGACCGAAGGGGTCACCGTTGCCTGCATCCGATCCGGGGCTGTGCCGGGCGTCAGTTCATTCCGGCGCCACCGTCGTCGACCTGTCCCTACCCGACGCGATTCCCGTCGCCATCCTGATTCCGTCGATCGTTGACATCCTCAAGGCCCACGACCCTGGCAACGATGCCGCGGCAAAGCGCTGCCATTTGTCACCCCTTGGCGCGGCTGCGCTGAATCCATCGTTGTCGTTGGCGCAGAACGGCATCGGAGATGGCGCTGTGCTCGTCCTGAGCCAGTCCGCGGCCCCGCCGCCCGGCCCCCGGTATGACGATGCGGCGGAGGCGGTGTCGGCGACGCTGCATGCGCCGACCCCGGCTTGGCGCCACACCGGGCACCGGCAAGCGGCTCGGATCACGGGCGCGGCGGCGGCAAGTTGCCTGACAGGTGTCGGCGTGCTGGTGCTGATCCGCAATGCCTTTGGCGTCGGCGCCGCCCAAAGCTCCGGTACCACTGCTGAAGTGGCGACGCTGACCACCATCGTGGCACTGGCGTCTGCGGTGGTTGCGTGCCGAACGCACCGGGTTCCGATGGCCGGGCCGGCGCTGAACGTGATCGCCACCGCGTTCGCGGCGGTCGCCGGCTTTCTGGCGGTGTCTGGCGCCCCCGGTTACCCCCAGGTGTTGCTGGCCGCCTCGGCTGCGGCCGTCGTTTCGGTGTTGGCGATACGGGCGTCGGCCTGTGGGGTCGGCGCACTGACGGCAGTCGCGTCCGTCGCGATGCTCATCGCCGCGGCTGCGCTGGTGGGCACGGTAACCGCCGCCCCGGTGCACGTTGTCGGTTCGGTGTCCACGCTGGTATCCCTCGGTTTACTCGGGGTAACGCCGCGGGTATCGATCGTGCTGGCGGGGTTGTCGCCTCAGCTGGACTCCGAGGACGTCGAACCGAGCGGAACCCGCCTGGCCGCCAAAGCGGTGCGCGCTGACGCCTGGCTGCTCAGCCTGCTCGCCACCTTCTCGTCGTCAGCCGCTGCCGGCGCCGCGGTCACCGTGCTCGCCGGTGCACACCGCCTGTGCTGCATCGTGTTCGGCGCTGCCACCGGCACGGTACTGCTGCTGCGTTCTCGTTGTGGTGACGGTAGGCGGATGCTGCTGTTCGCAATCAGCGGAACCGCCGTCATAGCGACGACCTTCGGCGTCTCTGCGTGGGGCGTACCTGAGCACGGACCATACATCGCCGCGGCGACGGCGCTATTGTCCGCGGCAGCGATGCATCTGGGCTTCATCGCCCCGGCAAAATCGTTCTCGCCCATCGCGCGCCGCAGCGTCGAGCTGCTGGAGTTCCTGGCATTCGTCGCGATGGTGCCGCTGACGTGCTGGATATGCGGTGTATATGGCGCCGTTCGCGCTGTGCATATTCCGTGACAGCCACCCGCGTCGGGCGACTGTTGGCGGTATCGGCGCTGACGGCGCTCGCGCAGTTCGGAACGCCTTCGGCGCAGGCGGTTTCGCCGCCCGAGGTCGACGACAGGTGGCTGCCGAAGCCGGCATCGCCGGCGCCACCGTGGCCCACCGTGCAACGCGAGGTCTGCGCCACGGTGGCCGTCGACTCGAGGCCCCTCCGTGATCAACTGACGGGCCTCGTCGACCTGCCGCGAGTCTGGCAACTCAGCCGCGGTGCCGGCCAGCGGGTCGCGGTCATTGATACCGGCGTCGCGCGGCACCGTCGGTTGCCCGATGTGGTGCCCGGCGGTGACTACGTGTCCACCGGTGACGGTACTCAGGATTGCGACGCACACGGCACCCTGGTGGCCGGGATC
This sequence comes from uncultured Mycobacterium sp., assembly GCA_964397935.1. Classification (GTDB taxonomy): domain Bacteria; phylum Actinomycetota; class Actinomycetes; order Mycobacteriales; family Mycobacteriaceae; genus Mycobacterium. The sequence goes on along the minus strand of CAYNLB010000004.1, from coordinate 18,654 downwards.
ATTGCCGCGAAACCCGATTCCGGAGACGATGGCTTCGGCGGGCTGGCGCCCGAGGCCACGCTGATCAGCATCCGCCAGTCCAGCTCGAAGTTCGGTCCCGCCAGCGACGGGTCCCGCGCCGGGGTCGGTGACGTCGACACCCTGGCGAGAGCCGTGCGCGCGGCCGCCGATCTCGGCGCCTCGGTGATCAACATTTCTTCGGTTGCGTGCGTACCGGTCGCATCGGCGCTGAACGACCGGGCGTTGGGCGCGGCGCTGGCCTATGCCGTGGAAGTCAAGAATGCCGTCGTCGTGGCGGCGGCCGGCAACACCGGCGGCTCCGCACATTGTCCGCCTCAGCGGCCGGATGCCACATGGCAGACCGTCACGGTCGCGGTCAGTCCGGCGTGGTACGACGACTATGTGCTCACCGTCGGTTCGGTGGCCGCCGACGGGACGCCGTCGGCCTTCAGCCTCGCCGGACCCTGGGTGGACGTCGCGGCCCCGGGCGAGGCGGTGACGTCGCTCGGCTCGAAGGTGTCGGGCACGAGTTTTGCCGCGCCGGCAGTCAGCGGGTTGGCCGCACTGATCCGGGCCCGATTCCCCGCATTGTCCGCGCGGCAGGTGATGCAGCGCATCGAGTCGACCGCACACCACCCGCCCGCGGGGTGGGATCCGCGCGTGGGCAGCGGCACGATCGACGTCCTGGCCGCGGTCAGCACCGACACGAGTCCGCCCGATGACACATCCGAGCCGGCGGCGGCCCCTGCGCCGATCACCACGCCGCCGCCGGCCACGCCACCGAACCCGCGCGCCCGGGATACCGCGCTGCGTGGCACCGCCATCTGCATCAGCGTGCTGGTGGTAGCGCTCGTCACGGGCGCAGCCAGGGGTCGGTCACGGAGTTCGGCCGACAGCGTCCCGGGCGATTGATGCGTTCCGTCTGCTCAGCTCCGGTCCGGTGGGCAGCACCGCCAGGACCGGCGGCGGGGCCGGCTGGGACGCTGGCAGGCCGAGGTCATGAGCCGCATCGTCGTCGTGGATGGCGAACCGCACCCCGGTATCGGTGACCAGGTATCGCGTGCCGCCTCGTCCGCCCTCGCGCACGTAGGCACTCCGGCCGGGCGGCAGATACACGGCGTCCAACGCGGGACCTCGGCCGTCGGCTTGCGCCAGGGTGACCGGCGTGTGACCGACCGGCACCGGCAGCCGGTTTCCGGACAGCAACGCGACATCGGGCCGGCCGGGTTGCGCAGGTCCCCAGGCGACGCACAAGGTGCTGCCACCGTCCGGCAGCGTTGGTGCCCGGTCCGGGAAACTCGCCACCGGCAGCGTGTCCACAATCGGAGCCGTGCGGATCACGTCGGGCGCCACGGTCATCACGTTGGCGGTGTCCTGCGAGTTGCGGAAGCGCAGGAGATCCGCGGCCACCCGGCCGATCCGCTGCACACCGGCGTCCAGCACGACGTAATACTCGTCACCATCGCCGCGTGTGATACGCAGCACAGTCCCTATCGGGAACCCGGACAACCCGGACGCCGGGCCGCCCGTGGCGTTGATCCGTGGAGCCGCGAGCGGCGGCACCTCGGGAACGGCATTCAGCAAAGATCGTGAGACCGGCCGCGGTCTGCGGCCATCCAACCTGAGCGCACGCAGGACCGAGGCATCGGCAAGATCCACCACAGCCCGCTGCCCGTCGTAGAGCAAGTAGGCCGGCGAACCGGGGGCGGGCGCGACCAGAATGGCTTCCCCCGGGGCAAGACGGCGGCCCGACGCGCCCCCGGTGCGGCCCGCGATGACCGTCGTCGCTCCGGTGCCTTTGGTATCGCAGATCGCCCAGGACGATTCAGCTGCGGACAACGGCTTGCCGATGAACTGCGGCGCGCCCGGAATACCGAGCAGCGGACCGCGTTTCATGCGACCCAAATCGGAGTCACGCACCGGCCGCGGGTCGGCGGCTGTCGCCGCGATCAACCGCGCCGAGGCCAGGTTCGGCACGAGATGCCAGGTATCGCCCACCCGCACGAAAAGCGCTCCGGAATCCTTGTCCATCACGATCTGCGCACGATCCAGCGCCGCCCGTGGTCGCAGCAAACCCAAGAGTACAGCCGCCGCTGCGGCGATGGCCGCCAGGGCACAGCCGATTGTCAGTGCCGCCGACTGCGCGCGCATAGGCCCGCCGGCTGGCTGAACATCCCCGTCCAGCAACGCGCACTCGAGCCGACGCAGCAGGAACCGATAGCCGCTGATGTGCAGCCACGTTGCCGGCTGACGCGGCACTGGTCCCCCAAGGTGTGCGAATCGGTGCCGCTCACGTTAGACGGCCGGCCGACGCGGTCGGAGCCGTTATCCACAGGTCAGCAGATTTTCCGTCCCCGCCGACCGCGGGTAAAATTTTCCGGGTGACTCTTCCACGCAAACGTGGCCTGCTCGGCGCCGCCGCACTGGTCGCCGCCGGCTGGCTCGTCACCCCAGGCGCGACTCCGGTCGCCTCCGCCGCCGATTGCCCGGACGCCGAGGTGGTGTTCGCTCGCGGCACCAACGAACCCGCGGGTCTCGGCCGGGTCGGCGACGCCTTCGTCGACTCGCTGCGCCAGCAGACCCACGGCATGAACATCGGGACCTACGGCGTGAACTACAAGGCCAGCAAGCTGCAGATCCACACCGGCGACGGCGCCAACGACGTCGTTTCCCACGTCAAGTCCATGGCGTCGTCCTGCCCGAACACCAAGATCGTTCTCGGCGGCTACTCGCAGGGAGCCGACGTCATCGACATCGTGAGCGGGGTTCCCATCGGCGGGATCAGCTGGGGCAGTGCGCTGCCGCCCGAGTACGCCAGCAATGTCGCGGCGGTCGCCGTTTTCGGCGATGTCGCCGACCGGTCCGGCCAATCGCTGACTGCCCAGAGCTCGCTGTTCGGTTCCAAGGTGATCGACCTGTGCAACCCCACCGACCCGATCTGCCACGCGGGGCCGGGCAACGACTGGCCCGGCCACACCGAGGGCTACGTCCCGGTGTACACCACCCAGGCGGCGACTTTCGTCGCATCCAAGCTGATGGCGGAGACCGGACAGCCGGTGTTCGGCTTCGGTCCGCCGCAGATATACCCCCCGCAGTCACCCGGGTACGGCCCGCAGACACCCGCTTACGGCCCGGAGTCCCAAGGGTCCAGCCCCTCGATACACGGTGGCGTCCCGGCGCCGAGCACGTCGATTACGCCGTCCCCGCAAGCTCCACTCGTCTAAATCGTTACCGGCGCGCTATCAACGAGCCCGTAACATCGTCGTGTGAGGCTTATCCGCCTAGGGCTGGCCGCCGCGTTCCTCGCGGCGGCCGCGCTTTTCGTCGTACCGAAGCTGGTGCCCCTCGCCTCGGCGTCCTGCCCCGGCGTTGAGGTGGTTTTCGCCCGGGGAACCGACGAGCCGCCCGGTGTCGGCCGGGTGGGCGGGGCCTTCATCAGCTCACTGCGCCAGCAGACCAGCAAAAGCGTCGGGTCCTACGCGGTGAACTACCCCGCCAGCAAGGACTTCCTGGCCGCCGCGGACGGCGCCAACGACGCCAGCAACCACGTCCAGCAGATGGCCAACAACTGCCCCAACACGAGGCTGGTGCTCGGCGGTTACTCGCAGGGCGCCGCTGTCATCGACATCGTCACCGCCGCACCGGTGCCCGGCCTCGGCTTCACCAACCCGTTGCCGCCCGATGCCGCCGATCACGTCGCCGCGGTGGCACTCTTCGGGAATCCGTCCGGTCGGGCGGGCGGCCTGATGAGCGCGCTCGCTCCGGCATTCGGCGGCAAGACCATCGACCTGTGCAACGAGGGCGACCCCATCTGCTCGAACGGCGACCAGTGGAAGGCACACATGGGCTACGTGCCCGGACTGACCAGCGAGGCCGCGAAGTTCGTCGCGGGCAGGCTTTAGCGCGACCGCAGATCCCGGGTGATCAGGTTCCGCGCGGCCAGCTGGTCGTCGGGCGGATAGTCGACGCCCATCAGCGTCAGGCCATGCGCCGGCGCCGCCGCGAAGTCGCTGGACCGGTCGGTGGCGGTGAGTAACTCGCCACACCACGACACCGGGCGCCGGTGTTCGCCCACGGCCAACAACGCCCCCACCAGGGACCGCACCATCGACCAGCAGAACGCGTCGGCGGTGACGTGCGCGGTGATCAAATCGCCGTCGCGGGACCATTCGAACCGCTGCAGGTCGCGAATGGTCGTGGCATTCTCGCGACGACGGCAGAATGCCGCAAAATCGTGCAATCCCAACAGGTCTCGCGATGCGGCGTTCATCGCCGCCACGTCCAGCTCGCGCGGCCAGGCGGTGACGAAGCGCGCCCGCTGTGGCCGGACACCGTAGGGCGCCGTCGACAGCCGGTAGGCATAGTGTCGCCGCAGCGCCGAGAACCGCGCGTCGAAACCCGCCGGCGCGCGAGCGATGTCGAGAACACGGACATCCGGGGGCAAGAACCTGCTGAGCCGCCGCACCAGCGGCCGGAATTCCGGATCGCCGGGGCGAGCCGACCGCGAGTAGGTATTCGGCAACGCGTCGACCGGCACATCGACATGGGCCACCTGCCCGGCGGCATGCACGCCAGCGTCGGTGCGCCCGGCCGCGCGCAGCCGCACCGCCGTGCGGAAGACCGTGGTCAGCGCTTCGTCGAGAACCCCGGCGACGGTACGCTGACCGGCCTGAGCTGCCCAGCCCGCGAAACCGGTTCCGTCGTAGGCGATCTCCAGCCGCAGACGGACGTCTTCACTAATCCTCGCCGACCCCTTCGGCCTCGTCGGTGGCCTCGCCGGCCTCGGCGGTGTCCGCTTCGGCTGTCGGGCCCACCGCTTCCTCCGGCTCGACCGCAGCCTGGGGCGCTGCCGCGGCCGCCACCGGTGCTTCTGCACCGGCAGAGGCCTTCTTCGAAGCCTTCACCCGGCGTGCCCGATCCGCCTCCGACGTCACCGTCTTCTCCCGCACCAGTTCGATGACGGCCATGGGGGCATTGTCGCCCTTACGCGCCTCCACCTTGATGATGCGGGTGTAGCCGCCGTTGCGGTCGGCGAAAAACGGCCCGATCTCCTCGAACAAGACGTGCACCACGTCCTTGTCGCGGATCTTCTTCATCACCTCTCGACGGTTGTGCAGCGTGCCCTTTTTCGCGTGCGTGATCAGCTTCTCCGCGTACGGGCGCAGCGCCCGCGCCTTCGGCTCGGTCGTCTTGATCCGGCCGTGCTCGAACAGCGACGTGGCCAGGTTGGCCAGGAGGGCCTTCTGGTGCGACGACGACCCGCCGAGGCGAGGGCCCTTGGTGGGCTTGGGCATTGCTGACGCTCCTGTCTAGGTTTTCAAGTCCGGCCTGTTACAGCTGTTCGGTTTCGGCGTAGTCCTGGTCGTCGTAGGCGCCTTCGGTGGACCAGGTGCCGGTGGCGACGTCGTAGCCGGCGACCTGTGACGGGTCGAAGCTGGCCGGGCTGTCCTTGAGCGACAGTCCCAGCTGGTGCAGCTTGACCTTGACCTCGTCGATGGACTTCTGACCGAAGTTGCGGATGTCGAGCAGGTCGGACTCGGTGCGCGACACCAGCTCACCGACGGTGTGCACACCCTCGCGCTTGAGGCAGTTGTAGGACCGCACGGTCAGATCCAGGTCGTCGATCGGCAGCGCGAACGACGCGATGTGGTCGGCCTCCGCCGGCGACGGCCCGATCTCGATGCCCTCGGCCTCGACGTTGAGTTCGCGCGCCAGCCCGAACAACTCGACCAGGGTCTTACCCGCCGATGCCAGCGCGTCGCGGGGGGTAATCGAACTCTTGGTCTCCACGTCCAGGATCAGCTTGTCGAAGTCGGTGCGCTGCTCGACACGGGTGGCGTCCACCTTGTAGGTCACCTTGAGCACCGGCGAGTAGATGGAATCGACCGGGATACGGCCGATTTCGGCGCCAGACGCGCGGTTCTGCACCGCCGGGACGTAGCCGCGGCCACGTTCGACGACGAGCTCGACTTCGAGCTTGCCCTTGTCGTTCAGCGTCGCGATGTGCACGTCGGGGTTGTGCACCGTGACACCGGCGGGCGGCACGATGTCACCCGCGGTGACCTCACCCGGACCCTGCTTGCGCAGGTACATGGTGACCGGCTCGTCCTCTTCGGAGGACACGACCAGGCTCTTGAGGTTCAGGATGATCGCGGTGACGTCTTCTTTGACCCCGGGCACGGTGGTGAACTCGTGCAGCACGCCGTCGATGCGGATGCTGGTCACGGCCGCGCCGGGAATCGACGACAGCAGCGTCCGGCGCAGCGAATTGCCCAGGGTGTAGCCGAATCCGGGCTCCAGCGGTTCGATGACGAACTGGGAGCGGCTGTCTGTGAGGACTTCCTCGGACAGTGTGGGTCGCTGAGAGATCAGCATGGTGTTTCTTCTTCTCCTTCTCGGCACCCGCTATTTGATGCCGCTTCGTTCTTCCGCGGCGAACCGCTGCGCTTGCGAATCGCCGCAGACCCGCCACTGCGGGTTGCAGTGGCGGAAAACTGCGCCTACTTCGAGTAGAACTCGACGATCAGCTGCTCGGTGAGCGGTACGTCGATCTGCGCCCGCTCGGGCAGCTGGTGGATCAGGATGCGCTGGCGCTCCCCCACGACCTGCAGCCAGCTCGGAATCGGGCGGTCACCCGCCGTTTCCCGCGCGATCTGGAACGGCACCGTGTTGAGCGAGTTGTCCCGCACGTCGATGATGTCGTACTGCGACACCCGGTAGCTGGGAACATTGACGTGCACGCCGTTGACGCTGAAGTGCCCGTGGCTGACGAGCTGGCGGGCCATCCGTCGGGTGCGCGCCAGCCCGGCGCGGTAGACGACGTTGTCCAGCCGGCTCTCGAGGATCCTGAGCAGTTCCTCACCGGTCTTGCCGGGCTGCCGCACGGCCTCTTCGTAGTAGCGGCGGAACTGCTTTTCCATCACGCCGTAGGTGAAACGGGCCTTCTGCTTCTCCTGTAGCTGCAGCAGGTATTCGCTTTCCTTGATCCGCGCGCGGCCGTGCTGGCCGGGCGGGTAGGGACGCTTCTCGAACGCCTGGGAACCACCGACGAGGTCGGTGCGCAGGCGGCGCGACTTGCGGGTGACGGGTCCGGTGTAACGAGCCATGAGTTATCCCCTAGACCCTTCTGCGCTTGGGCGGACGGCAGCCGTTGTGCGGCTGGGGGGTGACATCGGAGATCGCGCCGACCTCCAGACCGGCGGCCTGCAGCGAGCGGATCGCGGTCTCCCGGCCCGAGCCCGGGCCTTTGACGAACACATCGACCTTGCGCACGCCGTGCTCCTGCGCCTTGCGCGCGGCGTTCTCGGCGGCCAGCTGAGCGGCGAACGGGGTCGATTTCCGCGAACCCTTGAAGCCGACGTGTCCCGACGACGCCCAGGCGATGACGTTGCCCTGCGGGTCGGTGATCGTCACGATCGTGTTGTTGAACGTGCTCTTGATGTGGGCGGCGCCATGCGGGATGTTCTTCTTTTCCCGCTTCCGGGTCTTCTGTCCCCTCTTGGGCGCCGCTGCGCCTGCCTTCTTAGCTGGTGGCATCGGTTACCTGGCCTTCTTCTTGCCTGCGATGGTGCGCTTGGGGCCTTTGCGGGTCCGCGCGTTGGTTTTTGTCCGCTGGCCGCGTACCGGCAGGCCGCGGCGGTGCCGCAGACCCTGGTAGCAGCCGATCTCGATCTTGCGGCGGATGTCGGCCTGTACCTCGCGGCGCAGGTCACCCTCCACCTTCAGGTTGGCTTCGATGTAGTCACGCAAGTGGGTGAGCTGGTCGTCGGTCAGATCCCTGGTGCGCAGGTCACGGTCGATGCCGGTGGCGGCCAGGATCTCGTTGGACCGGGTACGGCCGACACCGTAGATGTAGGTCAGGGCGATCTCCATCCGCTTATCGCGCGGCAGATCGACGCCCACTAATCGAGCCATAGATGGCGTTTCCTCTTATCTCGAGCGGAGGTCTGGTCCCAGCCCGTTCCCCACCTGGTGGGGGCCCGGCCTCCGTCCGGGCGTGGATGAGCGGCCCATCTCACAATCGATGCCAGCCGCTCACTGGTGCTGGGAGGTCTACATTCAGTTGTCAGCCGCCTCGGGACTACATACCTTGCGGCGACCCGCTTCGCCCGGCTACGCCGCGCTTGCGATCGCCGCTAGCCCTGACGCTGCTTGTGGCGCGGATCTGAGCAGATCACCATGACCCGCCCGTGCCGACGGATCACCCTGCACTTGTCACAGATTGGCTTGACGCTCGGGTTGACCTTCACGGCTTTTCGATCCTGTTCCTTTTACTCGTCGATGGGTGGTTCGGGCTTGCCTACTTGTATCGGTACACGATGCGGCCCCGGGACAGGTCGTAGGGAGACAACTCCACTACCACCCGATCCTCGGGCAGGATGCGGATGTAGTGCTGCCGCATCTTGCCGCTGATATGGGCGAGCACCTTGTGGCCGTTCTCCAGCTCAATGCGGAACATCGCATTGGGCAGCGGCTCGACCACGCGGCCCTCGACCTCGATGGCGCCGTCCTTCTTGGCCATAACGTTTCTAAAAGTCCTCGTCTTTGGTTTCGTTCTCGTCTGCGCCCGGATTGGCGCAGCAGTCGCACCGACTTTGGAACGTGAGCCGGTGACAGGAAATTCCTAGGACTGGGCACGCAAAAAGTCGGCGCGGAATGCCGCACCGTTGTTCCACGATACCTGGTCAATCGGCGCGACCAAAATTGCAGCCAAAATCGCTGCAGCCGGTTCCGGCCGCCACCTCGACCCCGTCCACACGTCGCCTGACGAGAGCGTACTCAACGTCGACGACAGGTCCCGTTGCGCGGCCGCGCAAGCCCGTACTGCTCACGGTTGACGACGACCCCGCGGTATCCCGGGCGGTGGACCTCAGATGCCACCCGCCATGGATTTACCCCTGCCGGAATAGCCGCACCGCATCGCCGGTTTCAGACACCGTGACCGACGCAACCAGTAAGCCCGATCTTGGCCGGTTCGGTTCGTTCGGACGCGGCGTGACGCCCCAGCAAGCCAAAGAAATCGAGGCCCTGGGCTATGGGGCGGTCTGGGTCGGCGGTTCTCCGCCCGCCGAGCTGGCCTGGGTGGAGCCCATCCTGGAAGCGACGACCACACTGCGGGTCGCCACCGGCATCGTCAACATCTGGACGGCGGCCGCCGAACCGGTGGCCAAATCGTTCCACCGCATCGACAAGGCCTACCCTGGCCGCTTCTTGTTGGGAATCGGCGTCGGACATCCCGAAGCGCACACCGAATACCGCAAGCCCTACGACGCGCTGGTGGAGTACCTGGACAAACTCGACGAGCAGGGCGTGCCGGCCCACCGGCGCGTGGTGGCGGCCCTGGGTCCACGGGTGCTGCGGCTGTCGGCGCAACGCAGCGCCGGCGCGCATCCCTACCTGACCAGCCCCGAGCACACCGCGCAGGCCCGGCACCTGATCGGTCCGTCGGCATTCCTGGCGCCCGAACACAAGGTGGTGTTGACCACCCCGGACAAAGAAGGGGCCGACAAGGCGCGCTCGGTGGGCCGCAAGGCGCTCGACATCTATTTCAATCTGGCCAACTACCGCAACAACTGGAAGCGGATGGGCTTTTCCGACGAGGAGATCACCCGCCCCGGCAGCGACCGCCTGGTCGACGCCCTGGTTGCCTACGGAACGCCGGACCAGATCGCGGCGCGGCTGCGCGAGCACCTCGAAGCCGGCGCCGACCACGTGCCCGTGCAGGTCCTCACCAAGAATGAAAACCTGGTGCCGGCGCTGGCCGAACTGGCAGGGCCGCTCGGACTCACTCGACCTTGAGGAAGCGGAGGGGACCTGGATGACCGAGGCGGTATCACTCAAACCCGACCTGGGCCGGTTCGGCGTATGGCTGCCCACCCGTTCCATCGCCCCCGAGCTGGCCGCGGCCATCGAATCTCTGGGCTACCGCGCCGCCTGGATCGGCGGGTCACCGGACGCCGATCTGGCGTGGGTCGAGCCTGCGCTGGCACAGACCACGTCGCTGCAACTGGCCACCGGGATCGTCAATATCTGGTCCGCACCGGCGGCCGCCGTCGCCGAGTCCTTCGCGCGTATCGAAGACGCCCACCCGGGCAGGTTCCTGCTGGGCATCGGGGTGGGGCACCCCGAGCACACCCAGGAGTACGCGAGGCCGTACGACGCGCTGGTCGGCTACCTCGATGAACTCGACGCGGCGGGGGTGCCGACCAGCCGCCGGGTGCTCGCGGCGCTCGGACCGCGGGTGTTGCGGCTGGCGGCACAGCGCAGCGCCGGTGCGCATCCGTATCTGACGACTCCCGAACACACGGCCATGGCACGCGAACTGGTCGGTAACACGGTGTTTCTGGCACCGGAGCACAAGGTGGTACTCACCACTGACGCTGATGAAGCCCGCGCCGTTGGCCGCCGGATGGTCGAGCGCTATCTGGATCTGGCCAACTACGTGAACAACTGGCGGCGGCTGGGATTCACCGAGGCCGACGTGCGCAAGCCCGGCAGCGACAGGCTGATCGACGCGGTGGTGGCCTATGGCACGCCGGAGGCCATCGCGCAACGCCTGAGCGGACACCTGGAAGCCGGGGCCGATCACGTGGCGATCCAGGTGCTGGGCGGCTGGAACGAAGACACGTTGGTACCCGCGCTACGCGAACTGGCCGGACCGTTGGGGCTAACCGGCGCAGGCTGACCGCTCCGCTCGGTTAGGGTTTGACCATGCGGCTGCTGGTCACCGGTGGTGCCGGCTTCATCGGCGCCAACTTTGTGCACAGCACTGTTCACGAGCATCCCGAGGACGCCGTGACAGTGCTCGACGCGCTGACCTATGCCGGCCGGCGCGAATCATTGGCCGACGTCGACGATGCCATCAGGCTGATTGAGGGCGACATCACCGACGCCGAACTGGTCTCGCAGCTGGTGGCCGAGTCCGACGCGGTCGTGCACTTCGCGGCCGAGAGCCACGTCGACAATGCGCTGGACGACCCGGCGCCGTTTCTGCACACCAACGTGGTCGGGAGCTTCACCATCCTGGAAGCGGTGCGACGCCACGGTGTGCGACTGCACCACATCTCGACCGATGAGGTTTACGGCGACCTGGAACTCGACGATCCGAGCCGGTTCACCGAGTCGACGCCCTACAACCCGTCGAGTCCGTACTCGGCAACCAAAGCCGCCGCAGACATGCTGGTGCGGGCCTGGGTGCGGTCATACGGGGTGCAAGCGACGATCTCCAACTGCTCAAACAACTACGGGCCGTATCAGCACGTCGAGAAGTTCATCCCACGACAGATCACCAACGTGCTCACCGGCCGGCGGCCCAAGCTGTACGGCACCGGCGCCAACGTGCGCGACTGGATCCACGTCGACGACCACAACAGCGCCGTCCGGCGAATCCTGGAAAAAGGCCAGATCGGTCGGACGTATCTGATCAGCTCCGAAGGCGAGCGCGACAACCTCACTGTGCTGCGCACGCTGCTGCCGATGATGGGTCGCGACCCCGACGACTTCGACCATGTGATCGACCGCGCCGGGCATGATCTACGGTACGCCATCGAACCGTCCGCACTGTATGACGAATTGTGCTGGGCACCAAAGCATACCGACTTTGAGGAGGGTCTACGCGCCACCATTGACTGGTATCGTGCCAACGAATCCTGGTGGCGTCCCTTAAAGGATGCCGTGGAGGCTCGCTACGAAGGACGTGGTCAGTGAGATGAAAGTTCGCGAACTCGACATCCCGGGCAGCTGGGAGATCACCCCCACCATTCATGCCGACTCCCGCGGACTGTTTTTCGAATGGCTCACCGATCGCGAGTTCACTGCCTTCGCCGGTCACCGCTTAGACGTCCGGCAGGCCAACTGCTCGGCCTCGTCGGCCGGCGTGCTGCGCGGCCTGCACTTCGCCCAGGTGCCGCCAAGCCAGGCCAAATATGTGACCTGCGTGTCCGGCGCGGTGTTCGACGTTGTCGTCGACATCCGGGTGGGCTCGCCGACTTTCGGCCGGTGGGATTCGGTCCTGCTTGACGATCTGGACCACCGGTCGATTTACCTCTCCGAAGGTCTGGCGCACGGCTTCCTTGCGCTCCAAGACAATTCGACGGTGATGTATCTGTGCTCCACGGAATACAACCCGCAGCGCGAGCACACCATCTGCCCGACAGACCCGGCGCTGGCAATCGACTGGCCGCTGGTTGACGGCGCCGCCCCCAGCTTGTCCGACCGCGATGCCGCAGCGCCCAACTTCGAAGAAGTGAAAGCCTCCGGCCTCCTGCCCACCTGGGAGGAAACGCAAGAGTTCATCGAGGGGATGCGCAGCAAATAACCGCGTGGCCTTGCGTAGCTTTGACGGGCCGCCGAACTCAAACCGTCAACACCAGGGCTTCCGCGGTTTCTGCGGGTTCCGACCCATACCCACGCCGACGAGTTAATGGGGACGTGGGCTGAGTATCGGGCGCGAAGGAGACAGTCATGAACTCCACGGACAAGGTCGACTTCACCGAGGTGCGGTGGGGCTCGGTGGAATGGACGAACCTATGCACGCTCTACCTGCGGGCATACGAAAGCCGTTCGCCAGCACCGATTCTCGGAGACACAGCGGCGGCCGAGGCGGTGGATCGCATCGAATACGACTGGGCGCGCATGCGCAGAGCCATGCGGCCTGCGTCCAATCAGTACATGGTCAGCATGCGCGCCAAACAGTTCGACGATTGGAGCGGCGACTTCCTCCGCCGCCACTCAAACGCCGTCGTGCTGCACCTCGGGTGCGGCATGGATACCCGGGTGTTCCGGCTGCATCCACGGGGAACCGTACAGTGGTTCGACGTCGACCAACCGAATGTGATCGCGTTGCGGCGCAAGCTCTACGACGACCGCGACGGCTACCGGATGATCGGCTCGTCGGTGACCGGCAACTGGCTGGACGAGATACCCACAGATCGTCCGATGCTGATGGTCGCGGAGGGACTGGTCATGTATCTCACCGAGTCCGAGGTCCGCACGTTGCTGCAGCGCCTCACCGATCGGTTCGCCAGCGGCGAGCTCCTCTTCGACACCGTGTCGCCGATGGGGCCGCGCCTTTCCAAGGTGCTCACCAAGGGCATCACCAAGTGGGGTATCCGTGATGCCCGCGAAATCGAGCAATGGAGCCCGCGGCTGCGCTTCCTCGAGCAGTCCTCCGCGGGGGCGCTCTACGAACGCATCCCCTCGGCGCCGGTGCGGCTGCTGTGGCGGCTGATCTACGCCACACCGTTCCGCAACTACGACGTACTCAACCGCTTCGCCTTCTGAGTCATGCGCCATACGGGTAGCCTCGCCGCCAGCGTCGCACTGCTGGCCACGGCCGTGGTCATCACCCGACTGCTAACGGGCATGGCAAGGTGAGCGCGAATATCGTTGAACACCAGGCCGATCGTGGGCAAAGAAGCTTCCACCGGCGACCCACTCGCACCTTGCACCACCAGGTGGATCTGCGGATGCCGATGCCGGACCGAACCGTCCTGCTGGCCGACAGCATCGCGCCGAGCGATCAGGTCATCAACAGCTCCTCGAGTTTCGTGGCTGTCGCCGATAGCGCCGACTTCGTCATAGTCAGTACGCGGTCACGGACCCGGGGCTTGTCCAATGCCGGCGCCAGCAGATGGCCGATCAGATGGCCGAACAGATCCAGGCGCGCCCCAAAGAGCCAGGCGGTCAAGTCGGGGTCATCGAACCAGCGCAGCTGGTTGCGGTAGTCGGCCAGGGTGTTGCGCACCCAATCCAGGTCGGTGTCGGGGTGCTCCACCGGTACGCAGAGCTGGTTCTTGACTGCGTCGTCTAGATAACCGGCTTCGACATGGGCGATGAGTGCGGCGCTGAACACTTGCTGGCATCCGCGCACGCTTTGCAGCGTGATGCGACCGCTATCGAAAACTTCCGTGGCGGGTACTTTTTCGGCTCCATCGGCAGTGCAGTCAACGTATAGCGCCGAAGCCTCCATGGGTACGTCGCCACCGTCGAGGACCAACTTGCCGGATTCGATCCGTTGCAGGTGGCCCATCCGCACCACGTCGGTGATGTGTCGCACCTGCTCCAGTTCGGCTGGGCTCACGGTCGCGCAGCGGTACATGGTGGGCTGAATCGCCGGATTGATCCGCAACAGGACACCGACATCCTCAAGTCGTGCAAAGAGATCCTGAACCGACACCGCGTCCCTGATGGCCTGCAGTTGCGCGGCGAAGTTGGCTTTGATCCGATCAGCGAACAGAGCCCCGGGCTGGATCGTCGCGCGGTCCAGCAGCCAGGAATCGCGGGGCATGATCCAGGTGAGCCGATCCGGCGCTATGCCTTGCCCGAGCAGCCACAGGCAGGTATCGATGCCCGTCTTACCGGCTCCGACGATGACGTAGCGCTCGTGTGCGGCGAGCCGCGGCAGCTCGTTCGGTGGCACGCACGTAATCCCGGAAGCGACCCCGTAGGGCGGTGGGCGCATCGCGGGAACGGTGACGCGCATGTAGGTGGCGTCGACAATCCGGCGTGTCACGTTGACGGTGTAGTCCGCGCCGGCGAGCGTAGTGAAGCTTCCATCGCCACGGTATTCACTCATCGGGAAGTAGCTGACCCGACCGGTCGGCAAGAGCTGCTGGCGCATGAGGTGGTCGTAGTAAGCGCAGATTTCCCCGGCGGTCGCCAATTCGTAAAGGCCTTGGTTCCAACCGACTTGGTCGATGCTATTGCTCCCCAGGTTCAGCGAGTTGACGCCGTAGAACGCCGAGGGCTGATGCAGCCGCACGAAGGGATAGGCCATCGTCCAGTGCCCACCCGGCTGGTGTCTGCGGTCGACCAGCACCACGCGCGCGTCTGTCTCAGACACCAACGTGTCGGTGAACGCCATGCCCATGGCGCCCGCGCCGACCACCAGGTAGTCGGCCTCGATGGTGTGCATACGGCTGTCAGGCTAACCCACCTTGCCAACCATCGAACCCAGTTACTAGGATGTCCAAGTATCCCCCACGGGCCGTCATCGACACTCAAGGGCACCCATGACCACACAGATTCCCCACTTCATCGGTGGGCGGCGTACCGCCGGCCAGTCCACCCGCACCGCTGACGTCTACAACCCCAGCACCGGCCAGGTGCAGGCACAGGTCGCGATGGCCGGCAAGGCCGACATCGATGCGGCGGTGGCATCGGCCGTCGAAGCCCAAAAAGGCTGGGCCGCGTGGAATCCGCAGCGCCGCGCCCGCGTGCTGATGCGCTTCGTCGAACTGGTCAACGACCACAACGACGAACTGGCCGAGCTGCTGTCCCTCGAGCACGGCAAGACCGTGCCCGACGCGCGCGGTGACATCCAGCGCGGCATCGACGTCATCGAGTTCGCCATCGGGATCCCCCACCTGCTCAAGGGCGAGTACAGCGAGGGCGCCGGCACGGGCATCGACGTCTACTCGCTGCGGCAGCCGCTGGGCGTGGTCGCGGGCATCACCCCGTTCAACTTCCCGGCGATGATCCCGCTGTGGAAGGCCGGACCGGCTCTCGCCTGCGGGAATGCGTTCTTGCTCAAGCCAAGCGAGCGCGACCCGTCGGTCCCGCTGCGTCTGGCCGAGCTTTTCCTCGAGGCCGGCCTGCCGCCGGGCGTGTTCCAGGTGGTGCACGGCGACAAGGAGGCCGTCGATGCGATCCTGAACCACCCCGACATCCAGGCCGTGGGTTTCGTCGGCAGCTCCGACATCGCCCAGTACATCTACGCGGGGGCCGCGGCGACGGGCAAGCGGTCGCAGTGCTTCGGCGGCGCCAAGAACCACATGATCGTGATGCCCGATGCCGATCTCGACCAAGCCGTCGACGCCCTGATCGGCGCCGGGTACGGCAGCGCGGGCGAACGCTGCATGGCGATCAGCGTCGCGGTGCCCGTCGGTGAGCAAACCGCGGAACGTCTGCGCGCCCGGCTGGTCGAGCGGATCAACAATCTGCGGGTGGGCCATTGCCTGGACCCCAAGGCCGACTACGGTCCCCTGGTCACCGAGGCCGCGCTGGCACGGGTGCGCGACTACATCGCCCAGGGTGTGGAAGCCGGCGCCGAGATTGTCGTCGACGGCCGGGAGCGGACCAGCGACGACCTCACGTTCGGCGACGCGAACCTGGAGGGCGGCTTCTTCATCGGTCCGACCCTGTTCGACCACGTCACCCCCGACATGTCGATCTACACCGACGAGATCTTCGGACCCGTGCTCTGCATGGTGCGGGCCCACGATTATGAGGAGGCCCTGCGGCTCCCGTCCGAGCACGAGTACGGCAACGGCGTGGCGATCTTCACCCGCGACGGTGACGCCGCACGCGATTTCGTCTCTCGCGTGCAGGTCGGCATGGTCGGTGTCAACGTGCCGATCCCGGTCCCGGTGGCCTACCACTCCTTCGGCGGCTGGAAGCGCTCGGGCTTCGGCGACCTCAATCAGCACGGCCCGGCGTCGATCCAGTTCTACACCAAGGTCAAGACCGTCACCTCGCGTTGGCCGTCCGGCATCAAAGAAGGTGCCGAATTCGTAATTCCGACGATGGATTAGGGCTTGCTTCTCGATGGCATTTTTTATGCTCGACGACGACGCCCGGGTGATCACCGAGACGGCTGCCGCGTTCGCCGCCAAACGGCTGGCCCCGTACGCCCTGGAGTGGGACGCGACGAATCATTTTCCGACGGACGTGCTACGTGAGTCCGCCGAACTCGGCATGGCGGCGATCTATTGCCGCGACGACGTCGGCGGCAGCGGACTGACCCGGCTCGACGGCGTTCGCATCTTCGAGCAATTGGCTATCGCCGACCCCACGACCGCCGCATTTCTGTCCATCCACAACATGTGCGCGTGGATGATCGACAACTTCGGCACGGCCGAGCAACGCAAGATCTGGGTCCCGCGGCTGGCCTCGATGGACGTCATCGCCAGCTACTGCCTCACCGAGCCGGGCGCCGGCTCCGATGCCGGCGCTTTGAGTACCCGCGCAGTCAGGCAAGGCGGCGATTACGTGCTTGACGGTGTCAAACAGTTCATCTCCGGTGCGGGGGCCTCCGACGTCTACGTGGTGATGGCCAGAACCGGAAGTGAAGGTCCGCGCGGCATCTCGACTTTCATCATCGAAAAGGACGCTCCGGGGCTAAGTTTCGGCGCGCCGGAAGAGAAGATGGGCTGGCATGCGCAACCCACCGCGCAGGTGATCCTGGAAGGGGTCCGGGTGCCCGCCGACGCGATGCTGGGCGGCGCGGACGGCGAGGGCGCCGGCTTCGGTATCGCGATGAACGGCCTCAACGGAGGGCGGCTCAACATCGCGGCGTGCTCGCTCGGCGGCGCGCAGTCCGCGTTCGACAAAGCCGGAGCCTATGTTCGCGAACGGCAGGCCTTCGGCTCTCCCCTGCTCGACGAACCGACCATCCGGTTCACCCTGGCCGACATGGCCACCGCGCTGGAGACGTCCAGAATGATGCTGTGGCGGGCCGCCAGTGCGTTGGACACCGACGACACCGACAAGGTCGAGCTGTGCGCGATGGCCAAACGCTATGTCACCGATGCATGCTTCGAGGTCGCCGACAAGGCCCTCCAGCTGCACGGCGGCTATGGCTACCTGCGCGAGTATGGTCTGGAAAAGATCGTCCGCGACCTGCGGGTGCATCGGATCCTGGAAGGGACGAACGAAATCATGCGGGTGGTCATCGGTAGGTCCGAGGCCGCGAGGTTCCGCGCAACCGCTTAAGAAGGCATTGATGACGACAATTGCGTTCCTGGGACTCGGCAACATGGGCGCACCGATGTCGGCGAATCTCGTTGCCGCCGAACACATTGTGCGCGGGTATGACCCGGCACCCACAGCGGCCAGAGCGGCGGCCTCGAGTGGCGTTACTCTCTTCGACAGCGCCGCTGACGCGGTGACCGGCGCCGACGTGGTCATGACCATGCTGCCCAACGGCGAACTCGTCAAGCGCTGCTATGGCGAGGTGCTGCCAACCGCGCGCGCCGGTGCGCTATTCATCGACAGCTCGACGATTTCCGTCAGCGACGCCCGCGAGGTGCACGCGCTGGCCGAATCGCACGGTGTTGCCCAGCTGGATGCACCGGTCTCCGGCGGCGTGAAGGGCGCCGTCGCCGGGACGCTGGCGTTCATGGTGGGGGGTGACGAGTCGGCGGTGCGGACGGCGCGGCCCGTGCTGGAGCCCATGGCGGGCAAGATCATTCACTGCGGCACGGCCGGGGCCGGGCAGGCCGCCAAGGTGTGCAACAACATGGTGCTGGCGGTGCAGCAGATTGCAGTCGGCGAGGCGTTCGTGCTGGCTGAAAAACTCGGGCTGTCGGCCCAGTCACTATTCGACGTCATCACCGGCGCGACCGGCAACTGCTGGGCGGTGCACACCAACTGCCCCGTCCCGGGCCCGGTGCCGACATCGCCGGCCAACAACGACTTCAAGCCTGGCTTCGCCACAGCGTTGATGAACAAGGACCTGGGTCTGGCGATGGATGCGGTCACCTCGACCGGTGCCGCGGCCCCATTGGGCAGTCACGCCGCCGAGATCTACGCCAAGTTTGCTGCCGACCACGCCGATTTGGACTTCAGCGCCGTGATCGAGATGCTGCGCAACAGCTGATTCAGAAGTCCCCGGCGTCGCGCCGCAAGGTTTCGATGGCAGACACCAGTGCCTGC
>CAYNLB010000003.1:13108-75530 GCA_964397935.1 uncultured Mycobacterium sp. | reverse complement strand
AGATTGTGTTGCGGCTACTGCCGACAATCAAGGTCCGCGACGTAATGGAATGACCGGCTCAGGTCGGCACGAAAACCGCAGAGCGACGAAGCGATTCGCAGCCGACCCGGCTCTGCCTATGCTAGCCCCTTTGCAGATCGGAAGCCGTCGAGATCATTACACGCTGGGCTGGCCGTACATAGCGACCACGACCGAGCGGTTAAGGCTGTTCTCCGACCAGACACCAATGGCGGTGTTGGCGCAATCCTGCATGAGCGCGCGCGACGGCGGGTCCCACCACCACTGGCCGAGGATTTGTATGCCGTTGATCGCCAGAGCGGGCACGATCGCCACGGTTTCACCGGCCTTACCCTTGAATCCGGCGTCGCGAGCACGGTCTTGGGGCGTTGACCCATCGGATCCGATGTCACCGTTGATGTCGGGGTTATTGAGGACATCAAGGGTGTGCCGGCGGGCAGCATCCGTCAGTCGGCTGTCCATCTGGGAATCTGTAGTGCAGCCGTTTTGACGCTGAGCGGTGTTGATGTTCACATAAACGCTGTTGTTGAGCCGGGCGTTGTTCGGTACCACGGTGTTGCCGTTGTCGGCATGTGCTACCGGTACCGACCACATCACCGCCCCTACCAGAAGCGCCAGCACCGAATGGCACAGCGGGGAACGCGCCGCGCTGCTCGCCGGGGTCATCGCGCTGCCTCCCGGTCTGCGCGATCCCGAATCCAACGAGACGACGAACGGCTGTTTGATCGCCGTCTTTCGGAGCCCGATTCCATATCTGTCCTGATCACATATTTGCGACGATTGGATCAAAGAATTATAACTTGGTTGTAGTTCTTGGGCTAGACTCGCCTAACCGGTCGCTCGACGCCAGGGGTGATGACATTGAGTCCCTACCTTGCTCTCAGCCTCGGCGACGAATCGGGCTTTCGCACAGGACGGTCGCATCGACACCGCCGCCGGGCGATCGGCTCGCGGCGTATTCGCCGGTACGGACCGCGGGTGTCATCTGTAACATGCTCAAGGGCATTCGCCGCATCTTTGATCGCCGCTGCGGCCCTCGGCGGGGTCGCACGGCCGGTTCCTCGGGCTCACGCCGCCCCGGACCCTCGAGTGGAGTATGTGTATGACGTTGCGGTGCGCCGGCAATACAACTTTCCGAACAACGACGCCATCGGCTACGGCTATGAGATCTGTGACAAGGTCAGCGGCGGCGAGGGCTACGCGCAAGTAATGGGTGACGTGAAACGGGACGTGACCCCCAACGACGAGTTCGCCGCCAATTACCTGGTGTCATACGCGGTCAATTTACTGTGCCCTGCGCAGATCTGGCAGCTGCGCAATTCGGCGGCACATTATCAGCCTCCCGCCGACTCGTAGGGGCCGTAGCGAGCATGAATCCATTCGACGGAAACGGGGGCAGAGCGCACTTCAGGCGCCTGATCTCGGCTGTCAAACTCCGGCTCCTGGCAGTGCCCGGATCGTCAGCCATGTTCATTGGTTCGAAAACTCGGAAGCCGTTCAACCAATAGGATGCAGCCATGCTTCGGTCCCCTTCACTTCTGCCATTAGTGCTGGCGATTTCTCTGTTTGGTGTCTGCTCCGCCGGCGTCGCAGGAGCATCACCATCGGAGGGAGCAGCGTCCGAGACGTGCTCATGGGTACTCACGCCGCCGCAGGTCGTTCAGGTAACCGATACCCGCATGGTGCTGGCCACGGTGAAACCCGGGCCGTGCACCATGGACGCCATTCCCAATGAGTCGGTCGTGTGTTTGTCTATCCAAGGAGCGGATTCGCAGGGGCAGTGCGCCCATAGAGCTGGTTCGTACCCGGCGTTGGTTTACTATCCGTATCGGCCCGGAGCGACTTACATCGTAACGGGCCAAGGTTGTGCAGACGTGGTCGAGGATCCGGTCACTCACAGCACCACTGGCCCGGTGACGAAGATGTGCAAGGCGATCGGGCCGACTTCGTTCACATTATGAAGCCCAAACTGGACTTTGGCCGTGCGAAATCCTCCTGAGACCACGCGCCGGAATCAGACCGGGTCGAAGCCGCTGATCAGCCACCGGTCGCCGACCTTGTCCAGCGTTACCCGGACGCTGGAGGCGGTGGCGCTGGGAGCATCCGAGCCCACGACCACGGTCTGGTTGACGAACACCAGAGCCACCGCGTGGTCTGCGGTAGCCGACACCGACGCCGCAGCGGGAACGGTGGCAACCGCCGAGATGTGCCGTTGTTTGGCGCCGGGGATAACCATGTCGTGGGTCAGCCGCGTGTAGGACTCCTTGAATGTGCCTGTCATCCTGTCCCGAGCGGCGCCCAAGTCCTGCTCAACGGTATCGGGCTGATAGGACAACATGGCGATGGTGCCGTCCTTGGCGGCCGCGACGGACTCGATGCTGCTGGCCTGCGAAGCGCGGATCGACGAGGACTGCCACTTCAAGTAGCCTCCCGCCGCCGCGAGTAACAACACCAGGCACGGAAGCACTCCGAAAGCCGCTAGTCGCGAAAAGCTGATCGCACGTCTGGTTTTCACCGAACTGCTGTCTTTGCGCCCTCGGTCGTGTTCAGGCTCGGCGGCGGGGCCACCTGCCGAGTCCGCCTTGTCGTCGCTGGCGCTGATATCCTCGGCGCGTTCGCTTTTCGCCGCGTCGTTCTCGACCTCGGCGGTGGTTTCTTCGGCAATCACCGCGGCATCCGTACCGGTCGTGGATTCGGTGTCAACGCGCACAGCGTCTGATTCCTTTTCTGGGTCGTTCATTTCGCCGCCGGCCATGTCGCCCTGCGGAGTCATGCCGGCACGAACAAAACGTTCGAGACTTTGGCTCCGTCATCGACCTTTTGTACGTCGATCCTCATTCGCCAGGCCCGCGGGGGCTGATCTTCTGCGCCGAGATTGGACGTCTTTACGGAAACAGCGACGAGCACCCGAGCTTCGTTGGCCGACACAGATTCCAGACCCGCCTCCGTGACGGTCCCCACCGACTTAGAGTGCACCTTCTTGACAACATCGATGAAGGGTTGCGAGCGTTTCGAAAAGTCGTCGTAGAACGGCCCCGTCGCCGAGTCCAGGATGCGTTGGATGTCGTGGTTGACGTTCTGCCAGTCGATGGTGGTCAGGTTCACCGCACCCTGCCTTCCCACCCGGAGAAACAGCTCGCGCTGTTCTTGCTCCTGACGCAGCTGATAAGTCTGGAATCCCAGCCATCCCACCACCCCGCCTAGCGCGAGAACGGCGACCAGGCCAACCAGCGTTGCCAGCCGCACGGGCGACATTCGCCGTTTCGCCGGTTCCGCATCCTCGTCTTCGCCGACGGCCTCAAGATCGTCCGAATCCGCAGCGGATGTCTTTCCGCCTACGGCGTCGTCGGCAGGGTCCGCCGGGTCCGCGACCGTTGCCGACTCCGCATCCGGTGACGATTCCGATTCCGTTGACGTCTGTTCCTCGGTTTCGGTGTCGCTCATTTCCCCTTCGGGGGCATCAGCATCTGCTGCCATGTCTGCTCCTGGTCGGAAGGACGGACCAGATCGGTTTGTCGATATTCCTGGCCGTCTGGTCCAAAATACGTCCCAGTGGCGGGATCATACTCAGCAATCGCGATCGGAGGCGGTACCGCGCCGGGTGGGGAGGGTGACGTAGCCGCCGCAGTAGATGGGTTGCCGGGTGGAGCCGGCGCAGCAGCCGGGGCGGGCGACGTGCCGGGCCCCAGCTGCGGAATGTCCTGCCCTGACAGCGTCGAGTTGGGGTCACCTTTCCAGTTGTAACCCTCGTTAAGGGGTACGTACTCCTGGTCGCTTTCGCACATCTTCGCCGTCGGGGCGCGTTTGCCCGGGTGAGTCTCGCACGGATAGTTACGCGCCCCGCGCACATTCAGCGCGGCGTCTTGCGGGATCCGGCAGTACAGATCCCCGGCGGGACGGTCCGGATGGTCCTCGAAGGTGGGCGACCGAATCTGCTGGGCCGGCAGATAGCCGGTCGTGCACGCCGGCGGCAGGTTGAGGTTCAGGTTGAAGCTCAGGTTCAGGCCGGGATAGCTCGACTTGATTTTTCGATCCGGCAGTATGGTCGCCAGACCCCCAGCCGTCGCCGCCGGCAGTATCACCAGGAGCTGCTCGAGGTCGGCGCGGTAGGCGACCCCCACCTTGCCCACACTGACCAAGTTGGCCAGCACGATGGGCAGCGTCGGCTGCAGTCGGTCGAACAGCTGACGGGTTTCCCCCGCCGCCGGGGCACCCTTTTTGAGCACGCCCTGGACGGCGGAATCATTGGTTTGTAACTGTTTGGTGATATCGGCCAGATTGGATGCCCAGGCCTGCACGGCATCGGACGAGTCAATCTGGCTGTCGAGCAGCGGCTTTGACTCGTCGATGAGAGAGGTCAGCGCATCCAGGTTGTTGCGGGCATCAATTGCGAGGCTGGTTGTGCCTTTCAGTAGCCGGGAAAGTTCCGGGCCGAGTCCGCCGAAAGCAACATAGCTCTCGTCGACCACCGTTTTTAGGTTGTCGTGTGGGATGGCCTGCAGGCCGCGGTTGGTCGCCGCAACCAGCGAGTTGATGTCGGGCGGAACGCTCGAGTGGTTGACCGGGATAACGTCACCGTTCTTTAGCTTGGGCCCGGTTCGGCTGTGCGGCATCAGAGCAACGTACTGTTCGCCGACCGCCGAGACGCTGTGCACCTCGGCGGCGAGATCCGTGGCGGGGATGTCGACGTTCGAATTCATCTGAAGCACAGCCTCGGCGCCGGTATTGGTCAGCCGCACGTCCTGCACCCGGCCGACGGTGACACCCCGGTAGGTGACATTCCCGCCCGGGTAGAGGCCGCCGGCTTGGGGCAGCTGCACCGCAACCGTGTAACGACCGATACCGAAAAATGTGCTTTGAACCTGAAGGTAGCCGAAAAACACTGCCGCGATCGCGCCGTTCGCAATGACAGCGAAGACCGCTATCTGAATCTTGATGCGCCGTGTCAGCATGTCACGCTCCCTGGTCGAAGTGGTATGGAGCGATCAACGGGTTGCGCGCGGTGTAGGGGCTGGGTAACTGGCCAATGGTGCGGCCCCACTGCAGCTCGAGCTCGGTCAAGTTGCCCTCCCACCGAGTGCCGGTGAAAAACGAGTTGTCGATCCGGCTCAGCGTCAAATCGATGATGGCGGTTAGGTTTCCGTAGTCGCCGCGGATCCATTTGCTGATCGTGGGCTTGGGGAACGGGTACGTCGCAAAGTAATCCAGCGAGCGGGTCAGTGCCGGCCCGGCATCGGCCAGTGACTGCAGCACCGGGCCGATATCTTTGAGCTCCTTGACCAGGTTTTCCTTGGTCTGGTTGACGGAGTCGGCGGCAAGCGCACTGAACTTGCCTAACTGAGCGAGGGCATCCACGAGGTTTTCCCGCTCATTCTTCAGCACGGCCAACGCGTCAGGGATGGTCTTGAGCGCCCTGTCGAGGACCGGCTTCTGGTCGGCGAACTGGCCGACCAGGTTGTTCAGGCTGTCCGTGGCGTCAATGATGTCGTCTTTTTGGTCATCGAGGTAGCCGACGAACTTGTCCAGCTGCCCGATCAGGCTTCTCAAATCCTGTTCGCGACCCGAGAATGCGGTACTCAACGCCCTGGTGATGTCCTGGACGTTGGCCAGCCCACCGCCGTTGAGGACCAACGAGACAGCGGCAAGTGTTTGTTCGGTCGATGGGAAGGCGCCTCCCGACGACAGGGGAATCAGTGATCCGTTCTTGAGCTTGCCCAATGGAGGGGTGTCCTTGGGTGCCGCCAGTTCGACGTGCACCGAACCGAGCAGGCTGGTTTGACCGATTGTGGCCGTCGCATTGGCCGGTAGGTCGACCTGGCCGTCGAGCGTCATGGTGACCAGCGCGTGCCAGCCCTGGAGTTCGACCTTCGTGACGTTGCCGACCGTCACATCGTTGAGCTGGACCCGGGAATTGGTTTTGAGGTTCTGAACGTCGGGCAGTTGCGCCTGGACGGTGAAGGAACCGGGGCCACCACCCTTGGTGCCAGGTAGCCACAACGAGTTCGCCCCGTGGAAGTCTCGAATGAAACCGCAGCCGGACAGCGCGACCACAAGGAGTGCTGATAGGGCGCCGACGCACCACCAATACCGGAATCGGCTCACTGTCCACCTCCGGTCGGCACCATCATTCCCTCAAGACCCTCAGCCGGGTTGGTCGGTATGGGGTCCGGCGGCCTGGCAGGTACGAACGGCGGATTCGCGTGATTGGGGTCGACCATGCCGTTGCCGAAATAGTTGTAGATCCTGTTCGCCGGCGGCAGCGGCCCATTGGGTGGCGGCGGCACCGAACGCCACTGCTCAGCCGGTGGCGGCCCCGGTGGCGGGACGTAATCCGGCCGCAGCCAGTCTTCGCTGTAGGTCACTTCGTTGGGCCGCGCCATGACGCCCACGAAGGGGTTGAAGCCGAGCAGCGGGAAGCTGTATTGACGGTTCTTGATGATCGGAGCCAGATACTGTACGCACAGCTTCGCCGACTGCTCGGCGCCCAATCGTGATGCCGCCTGCACCGCCGAGCACAGGAACTGGACCGGGTTGGCAAAGTTGCTGACCGCGATCGCACCGGTCAGCGCGATGTTTGCGGGCTGGTAGATGTTGGCGAAGTTCTGGAACGCCGGCGCCCCGATGTGCAGCGTCTGCTTGATGTCGTCGAGGCTCTCGACCACCGCGTTAGATATCGACGCTAGTTTGTCCGAGGTGGTACCCAGCGCCTCACGATTTTCAGCCACAAAGCTCGCAACGTCGCCGGCCACATCGTTCAGGTCCCGCACCGCGTTTGCGACCTCATTCGGATCGTTCGCCAGCAACCTCGTCGCTGCGGCCAGGTTCTGGTTCAGATGCTGCAATAGGTCGCCGCTGTCATGCAGCGCCGACACCAGAACCGACAGGTTTTTTAGGCTCTTGAACAAGTCGCCACTATGGTCGCCGAGCGCTGAGATCGCCTGCGAAAGCTTGATGATGGTGTTACGGATATCGGGCCCCTGGCCGCGCAGGTTGTCGGCTGCGGTGTTGATGAAAGCGCCCAACGTACTGACGCCGCCCGGCTGAGTGGGCTGCAGTGTCTGGGTGAGCTTCTCGAGTTGCTGACGGAAGTCGTCCCATTCCACGGGTACGGCGGTGCGCTCTTGCGGAATCACGGTGTGATCCTTCATCGCGGGTCCACCGGTGTAGGCGGGTGTCAGCTGGATAGCCCGAACCGTCACCAGCGACGGTGACAGAATCACCGCTTCGGCGTCGGCGGGCACCTGGTATTTGTCGTTGTACCAGAAGGAGACCTTGACGTGGTCGGGCTGCGGTTCGATTTTTTCGATCTTGCCGACGGGCACCCCGAGAATCACGATGTTGTCGCCGGGGTAGATCCCGTTGCTGTTGTCGAAGTATGCGGTGATGTGCCTGCGACCGCCGCCGGTCGCGGTCCACACCACCGCGACGATACCCCCTATCAGTGCCACCGCCAGCAGGGCGGCCACACCGATCCTGGCTTTTCCCGACCGCATCATCGGCCACCACCTTCACCCGGCGATACCTGGCCGGGCGCCGGCTGCTCGACCGGACCCGGTGGCGTGGGAACGGATGCATTGGGGCCCGGCGGCGTCAATGCCGGGGGCCCCGGCGGCGGTCCGCCGGGTGCCGGCGCCGGCGGTGGCTCCCGATATGGGTAGCAGCCCGGGCCGGGCAATGGCACTCCCGGCGCACCGCATTGATGGTCGTTGGGGTTGCCCGTGATGGCGTCGGGCAGGTTGAGTCTTGGCTCTCCGCCCTGGCCGGTCCGCGGGTACGGCATTGGCAGCGGCGGGGTCGCCGGCTGGCCGGTCTGCGGGTCGGTGAGCTGAGAGGGCAGCAAGACGTTGGGATCGAGCCCCAGGTCGGAGAAAGCCGCGTCGATGAACGGTTGTACGAATTGCCCGGGCAGCAGGTTAGCCAGGTAGGCCTTGAAGTAGGGCCCCGATGACACCGATTCACCTAGCGACAGCGCATAGGCATTGAGCCCCTTGATCGCCTTTTGCACCCGCTCCTTGCGATTGTCGACGATGGTCAACGCCGAGTTGAGCTTTTCCACCGCGGGCTTGAGTGTCTGGCGGTTCTCGGCGATGAACCCCTTGACCTGCTGCGCCAGCGCCGAGAGGTTGTTCGAGATCTGGTCCAGGGCCCTGCTCTGGGTCCTCAACTGGACCAACAGGGCGTTTGTGTTGGTAACCAGGCTCACCACTTGGTTGCTGCGTTCGGCAAGCACGGTGGTGGCTTTGTTCGCGTTCTGCAGCAAAGTCCGCAGCTGGGCGTCGCGCTTGTCGAGCGTCTCGGAGAATCGCGCCACACCTCGCACTGCGGCCCGCAAATCGGGTGGTGTGTCGGAAAATGTTTCCGACAGCACCGCCAGAGAACGGGACAATTGGTCGGTGTTCAGCTCACTGATGGTGGTCGAGAGATCGCCGAGTGCCTCGGGAAGCTCATAGGGCGAGGTTGTCCGGTCGAGCGGTATTGGCCCGTGCAGCTGTCCATCTCCCCGGGAAGTGATCTCGAGGAGCTTGGCGCCGAGCAGGGATTTCAACTTGATCGCTGCCTCGCTGCGATCACCCAACCGAACATCACTGTCGACCTTGAACTTGACCAGCACCCGAGAACCGTCGAGCTCGATGGATGCAACTTTGCCCACCCGGAAGCCCGAAACTTGAACGGGGTTACCGCTGGCGAGTCCACCCGCTTCGGCGAAGTAGGCCGAGTACTCCCTGGTCTGGTTGAGGAGGGGCAACTTCTGGTAATTCAGCGAAAGCCACATAGCGCCGAGCACCAGGCCGATGCCGACGGCACCGACGACGAGCGGGTTGCGTTCGGAGAAGGTTTTCACTTCGGCGTGCACCTCCCGGTGTCCTGGCCGGCCAGCTTGACGTATACGGGCTGGCCGCCCTTACCGTTGACCTTCAAGAAGAGGTCGCAGAGGTAAAAACTGAAGAAGTCGCCATAGAGGCCCAATCTGCCGACCATTTGATACGCGTCGGGAAGGGTATTGAGCAGGTTGTCCAAGTAATCGCGGTCGGCCTCAAGGAGTCCGGCGGTCCGGTCCAACTCGTTGACCACTTTCTTGGTTGGCTCGCGGCCCCGTGCCAGCAGGTCAGCGATCGACCCGGCGGCCGCATCGCCGTACGCCACCGCATTGCTGATGTCCTGCTTACGTGCTTCGAGGCCCTTCACCAGTTCCGACAGAGAGTCGACGGCCTTCGCAAACTGCTTGTTTTGGCCGCCAAGCGACCCGAGCACGGTATTCAGGTTGACAATGACCTGACCGATCAGCTGATCCCGGTCGGCCAAGGTGTTGGTCAACGAGGCGGCCTGGGTAAGGAAGGAGCTGATCGTTGGCCCCTGCCCCTGGAAGGCCGCAATCAACTGGCCGCTCAAAGCGTTGACCTGGTCTGGGTCCAATGCGCGGAACAGTGGCCGGAAGCCGCCGACCAACGCGTCCAAATCCAGGGCCGGCTCCGTTTGGCTCAACGGAATCGTGTCCCCGGGGTGCAGCCTCTTAACGCCGCCGGCTCCTTCTTCCAACGCCAGGAACCTGCCGCCGATGAGGTCGTCATAGCGAATAACGGCGCGGGTGCCCTCGGTCAGCACCGCCGAGGGGATAGCGGAGAACTCCACACGAAGGGTCGAGTCGGGCTGCATCGAAATCTTCTTGACCTTGCCCACCTCGACGCCAGCGATGCGGACGAAGTTCCCGTTCCGCAGCCCGGAGACGTTGGCGAAGTGCGCCTTGTAGATCTTCTCGGGCTGGAAGCGGAACTGGCCGAATATGAGGAACACTAACGCTACCGAGATCAGGCACGCCGTCGCGTAGATAGCAAAACGCCACAGCGAGCCGCGCAAATTCTCTCGCATGTCTGCCTTTCTCTATCGCTTCCGGCGGTCAGTGTTCGGACGCATCAGGCGGCGGCGGAACCGTCGGCACGGGCGTGGGTTGCACCTGCGCCGGATGCGCCGGCACGAACGGTTCCGACCCCGGCGGCGGCGGCCCAGGCTCCCGCGGCCTTCCGGGTATGGCAGGCGGCAAGCCCGGATACAACGGCGTCCCATCCGGCAGGTACCAGGGCGCACCGTAGGGCGGCGCGCCCGGGTATGGCACCGGCCCCGGCGCCGGCCCCCCGTTGACGGTGTAAATGCTCGGGGGTTTCGGAGTCCCGCGGGTGGTCGGCCCGTAGTTGGCAAGCCCTGGGAAGCCGATGCCCGGATTCGGCCGAACGTCCATCCCGGTACCCCATCCGGTGTTGGTCACCAAATACCGCACCGGGAAGTTCTTGCCGACGTCCGGCAGTGAACCGCAGCCCGGCGCTCCGCCGGGGCCACCCTTGGCACCGTTGATGGGCAGCTGATCCGGGTACCGGTACATGTCGTCACCAAACAAAATGCCGGCGTCACCGATCAGCGACTTCCCGTTGTGACCGCCGACGGTTTCGATCAGATCGTTCAGGCCGAGGTATCCGCCAACCAACAAGCAGGTGAGTTCCGGGTTGTATTTCATCAGTAGCCGCGTCGTCGGCTCGAGCACGTTGATCGCGTGGACGAGGTTGTCCTTGGCCGGGCCGATGAGGTTAATGCCGCTGTCGGACAGTCCGATCACGCCCACCAGCAGCGAGTCGAGTGCCTGTGCATTGTCGGTGATCGTTTTGCTTGTCGTGCTGACGGCATCGAGCACAGACAGAATGTCCGGGGCTGCCGCGCTATAGGTGTCACTGAAACCCTTCAGCGCGCGGTAGTCGGCCCGGATGGTGTCACTGCGAGGGTTGATCGCCAGCAGCACCTGATTCAGGTCGGTGGTGGCCCGACCCAGGGCTTCACCCTTCCCGCGGAAGCCCTCACCCAATGCCGAGAGCACCGCATTCAGCTTCGCGGGGTCAATCTTGTTCAGCAAACTGACCAGGTTCTGGAAAGTGGTGTTCAGCTCGATACTCACGTTCCGCGACCTGAGCACCGCCCCCGCTGCCAGCCGTTTGGGGCTCGGCTGGGCAGGCGTCACCAACTCGACATACTTGGCGCCGAACGCGGTGGGCGCTGTGATCTGAGCCTCGACGTTGGCCGGAATATACTTGAGCTGGTCCGGGTACAGTTCCAGCTGCAATTTCACCGGACCGTCCGGCTCAATCGAAGAAACCCGACCGACTTCCACGCCGCGCAACTTGACCTTAGCCCAGGGGGCCATGACCAGACCGGCCCGGTCGGATACCAAGGTGACGCGGGCATACGGTTGCAAGTCACGGTTGAACGCAAGCACCGTCAGCACCACGCCCGCGACGACCAGCACGACGAGAAAAAGGGCCCATATGGCCGGGTGTAGGCCGAATTCACGTCGCTTCGGTGTCATCTTTGCTATCCCGACAAGTGGAAGTTACCGGACCGCCCATAAAGCGCCAGACCAACAGCGGCCGTCACGAGTGTCAACACCACCAGTGAGGCGCGCACGGCACGGCCCGTCGCTTCTCCGACACCGGCCGGCCCGCCCGACGCGTTGAATCCGAAATAGGTGTGCAGCAGCATTACCACGATCCCCTGCACGACCACCTGGATCATCGCCCACAGCACGTCAGTTGGCTGCAGGAAGGTGTGGAAATAGTGGTCGTAGATGCCACTCGACTGCCCGTAGGTGAATTGCACAAGAAACTGGGTCGATAAGAAACCCACCAGCAGCGATATGCAACACAACGGGATTGCAAGCACCACACTACCCACCAGCC
This sequence comes from uncultured Mycobacterium sp., assembly GCA_964397935.1. Lineage (GTDB taxonomy): Bacteria > Actinomycetota > Actinomycetes > Mycobacteriales > Mycobacteriaceae > Mycobacterium. The sequence goes on along the minus strand of CAYNLB010000003.1, from coordinate 63,795 downwards.
GGGTTGCCACCAGGTACGCCATGGTGCGAACGCCCATCACATCGAGGGCATCGATCTCCTCACTGATCCGCATCGCGCCGAGTTGAGCCGTGGCGCCGGCGCCGATCGTGGCGGCCAGACCGATGGCGGTGATCAACGGCGCGGCCAGACGCGGGTTGACGTAGGCGGAAAAGAAGCCGACAAGCGCCTCCACTCCGAGATTGGCCGTCTGGCTGTACCCGACGATGGCGATCAAAAAACCTGTGTTAATCAGCAGGAAACTTACGATCGCAATGGTGCCGCCGATCAGCGCAAGTGCACCCACGCCCATACTCATTTGGGCGATAACGCGGATCGTCTCCGTCCTGTAGTAAATGAGGGCATCCTTGATGCTGATAATCGCCCGGATGTAGAACGCGGTTTGGTCTCCGATGTGATTCCATCCGGCAACCACGCTCCGCAATCCGCGAATCAGCCATGGTGCTCGTGCAGTTGGGGCGCTCATTAATGCTGCACCTGCGCGAGGACGGCGCTGAGCAACGTATTGATCACGTACAGGGCCATGAATGTATACACAACGGTCTCATTGACCGCGGTACCGACACCCTGCGGACCACCACCCACGGTGAACCCCTTGTAACAAGCGATCAAGCCGGCGGCGATGCCGAACAAGGTCGCCTTGATGACGGCGATGATCACATCGGGCAACCCGATGAGTAATGTGAGACTGGCCGCGTAGGAGCCGGGGTTGACGCCGGAAACATAAACCGCGAAACAAAGGTCGGCAAATAAGCCGACCATTGTCCCCAGCCCACTCAGCAAAAAACTGTTGAGGGTGAGCGCCGCCACCCTCGGCACCACGAGCCTCTGAATCGGGTCGATGCCCATAACCCGCATCGCGTCGATCTCATCGCGGATGGTGCGCGCACCGAGGTCGGCACACATCGCGGTGGCGGCGGCGCCCCCGATCACCAGCACGGTGATCGCCGGTCCAATCTGGGCGACCACCGCAAGAGCCGCGCCCGTCCCCGAGTTGTCAGCGGCCCCGATTTCGAGGATCAGGACGTCGAGCAGGAAGATGACGAACGCATTGAACACGATTGCCAGCAGGATCGCGGGTACCAGCGAAACCCTGGCAGTGAACCAACTCTGGTGGATGAACTCACGCCAGGCCCACGGTGAGCTCACCAACTCCACAAAGGTGTCCAGGGACATCGCGATGAAAGCGCCGATTTCCCGCAGCGGCTTGGCAGCCGGATGGTGGACGGCCATTAGCAGGCACCTCCGCGTCCGCTCATGACCGGCATAGCAAGATCCCCTTGTGTGACAAAGCTCCGGCCTCCCGCAGGGTTGTGACCCGCAGCACCGGAGGATGCCGCAAGACCGTACCTCACCTTCTGCACCTCTGGCAACAATCTGAAACGTCCGGTAGGCCTAGCTACCAAGACTACCTAGTAGACCAAGTGTTCTTTGCTGCACCCAGGCCGTAATGGCCTTTGCCGGATGCAATAGCGGGCTACCTAGACGTCAATCTCACACCGCTGCGAGCCGCTCCCTTGGACTGCCTGGCAGCGGCCCACACTTACGTGGTATCACCTGTTCAAAGGCGGATCAGCCCGACCAACTGCAAACGGCATTTCCGTGACCGCAGATCGCCGGTCTGTTCTTCCGCCGCGAAACGGCTCAGCGGGGACCGCCAGCGTTATCATGAAAAGTTCGCTGGCGCTACATCGCCGAGGCATTCTCCAGGAGAAGGTGACACCTACAGCAAATGTTGCCGCCGCAGTCCTCCGGCAATTCGGCGCCGTTCAGATAGCTCAGTCGGCCTTCCGCAACGTTCACTCCGCAACGATTTTCGTCACTTCCGCGCTGACGTTGATATGGGAAGGAGCGAATCGGCTGCCCGCCGAATCTGGCACATGGGACCCCACAGGAGTTCAAAATCAGCCGCTAGCTTGTGGCGGTTTTGCTGGCTACCATGACCTCCCGCGGCCTTAAGCACATCGAGGTGAGTCATGCATCGCCGATACATTGCCCCAACACTGTTGCTGCTCATTGGCATCGCAGGGTGCTCCTCAGCACCGCCCGCCCTCAAACTGCCCAATGGCGCACTGCCCGGCGGTAGCGCGCAGATCACCGTTAACGGGAACGCAACTGGCCCACTCCAGGCCGTGGCGTGCCAGAGCATCGGGAAAGGGTTGACCGAGATCAGTATCGGGACCACGAGCATGGGGACCACGGTGCTGGTCGACTCGGGTACGCCAAAGGGAGTCACCTTCAACGACGTCGAGGGGTTCACCGGTAGTTACTGGCAAGACCTGCAGGGAAGCGCCCGGCTGGGCATGGTCGATCAGACCTACACGCTTACCGGTACCGCCGCCGGCTTCAACACCGAGCATCCCTATACCCGGACCATGAATGACTTCAGCGTCAAAGTGGCCTGTTGACCGCGCAAGATCCGTACGGGCCAGTAAATCCCAAGAGCTCGCCACCCTTTCTGGGTGGGCGGAGACGCCCGAATGCACAGGGCCGCGTGCGTATTCATGATGCCGGGCCAGGCTATGTAGCGGCCCGGGAGAACGAAGCGGCCAAGCATACGTACGCGTCGAACCAGGAGGTCGCGTTGACTCAACCAGATGCACTCGCGCCGCTAGCCGCAACCGAAAAAGCCGCGTCGGGCGCGGTGCGATCGCCGAAAACCGCTGAGCTGGTTGCACGCACGTTGCGCCGGATGGTGGTCGACGGTGAACTGGCCGACGGCGACTTCCTCCCCCACGAAAACGAGCTGATGGCTCATTTCGGCATCAGCCGGCCGACGCTGCGCGAAGCGGTCCGGGTCTTGGAGTCCGAGCGAATCGTGGAGGTCCGGCGCGGCTCACGCACCGGCGCACGAGTACGTGTACCGGGCCCCGAAATCGTCGCCCGTCCGGCCGGGCTGTTGCTCGAGTTGTCCAGCGCCACGCTGGCGGACGTCCTGACCGCGCGAGTCGTGATCGAACCTCCCGCCGCCAAACTGCTCGCCGACCGCGGCACAGAGGCCGCGCACAACGAACTTGACCGCCTTGTGCGCGAAATGCCGCAAGCCTTGGCGGCCGGCGACCTTGCGCGCGCGTCGGCGAGTTTACATCGGCGGATGGTCGAGCTATCGGGCAACGTAACCCTCGGCATTATCGCTGGGATGTTGGACGAGATCTCCATGCGGCATGTCAGCGCGGCTATCGTCGGCGCGCACAACGCGATGCCGAAAGTAAAGGCGGACAGACTCTTGCGGTCCTACGGCCGTCTCGTGGATCTGGTCAAAGCACGCAACGGCGTTGAGGCCGAGGCTCATTGGCGGAGACACATGGAGAACTCTGCCGCCGAGTTGCTCACAGCCTGTAAGAAGACCAAAGTCCGCGACGTGATGGACTGAGTTGCTTTTACGCCGGCAACTACCTGATGTTCGCAGCAAGATCGCTGGACATCGCAGCCAGTTGAGGGCCCCAGCTCGACCAACCGTGATCGCCGCCGGTGGGCATGCTGAAATTCGCGTTGTGGCCGCCGACCTGCTTGTAGTACGCATAGAAAGACTGGTTGGTGCCCTGCGCCTGGTCGGGATAACCGATCATTGCGGCCGGGTCACTGGCCGTCAGTGTTTGCGGGCAGAAGACCCACACCCGGGTGTTGTTGTTGACCAGTTCCGCGATGTGCACGTAGGGGTCGTGCCACTTCCATCGGCCCAGTTGGGCGGCACCCCACATGGCCTGGGTATTGACACCTCCGTAGCGCTGCATGCCCTCGGTGATCGCGCCGTTCACGGCGGTGTTCGACGGGTACAGGAAACCCGACATCGACCCCACGTAGCGGAACCGGTCGGGGTGGAACTCGGCCATCATCATCGCGCCGGTGCCGCCCTGTGCCGCACCGACTATCGCGTGCCCACCGGGCGCCAGGCCCTTGTTTGCGGCCAGCCAGTTCGGCAGTTCGCTGGACAGGAACGTCTCCCACTGGCGGCTTCCGTCCTGCTCCCAGTCGGTGTAGAGGCTGTAGGCGCCGCTTGCGGGGGCGGCCACCGCAACCCCCTTGCCGGCAAGGGTGTTCATCGCGTTGCCTGCGGTCACCCAGTTGCTCACCGTATCACCCGCATTGAAGGCGTCGAGCAGGTAAACCGCGTGCGGGCCGCCGCCCATGAACGTAACTGGGATATCGCGGCCCATTGCGGCCGAAGGAACCATCAGGTTCTCGATGGCAGCGGCCTTGGCCGCGCCCGTCGAGGCCGACATAAGCAATGCGAATCCAAGCACCGCCACCAACGCCGCGCGCAACAGTATCAGACCGAACTTCATGCTCAACCTTCCCGGCATTCGCTGTCGTCGCCGACCCTTTTAACTTGGTTATGTTAGTGCAATAATCGTCATACGATGTAAGGGATCGATCAGCAGCTTCGAGGGGTTATCGCATGGATCCGAGCCTTGACTACGACGCCAGCGACGAGCTTGAGTACGGCATCAACTGGTTCGCCTGGATCCTCAGGGGTGTCTACCCACCGCCGGCGTATCCACCGGCAATGCCGGCAACCGGAGGGTAAGCCGGCTGCTCATCCCATTGTGCCGACGACCGCCGCGATCCCCGAATCTTTGCCGTTCCGGATGCACGCGCTGACGGCGCGGCACGTCATGAACCCAACGCGGATAAGCCCTGCAGTTGAGTGATCGGGAAATCGACGTTTTCGCTGGCATTTTGGGCCAGCGACGGGTCGATGCGGCCGCTGTAGTCGACGATCGAGACGATCGAGGCGTAGGTCAGGCCGGCGGCCGCATAGGCGGCGAACGTCTCACACACCTGCTCGCGCGTACCGGCGAAAAAAGCCAAATCCGCGACCGCTTGCGGCGGGACTTGATCGACTGCCGCGCTGAGTTCGGTCGCGGTGGCGCGTCCGGGGGCCGCGCAACGCGCATACCCCCAGTCATCCACTGGACGATCTCGTGGTGGAAGTGTGCTCGACGACCGGCGAACTCTGGCGCTTTGGCAGAAAAGACGCACCGAATCGTATCGGGGGCACCGCGGCCGAATTCGCCAGGGTAGGCGTCCGTCGGATGAGCCTCGCCGAGGCCACTACCTTGCGCGCGAACGGACCGCTCGCCGAATTAGTTCCCCATTCGAAGGCATACCTGTAGCTCGTTGGGATTGAGGTAGGTCAGTGCACAACGCCGACATGCTCGTCAGCGATATCCTCGCCCGAGGCCGAGCGCAGCATCCCGACAAGCCTGCGATCGTTGGCGAGCACGTGGCCCGCACGTATGGCGAGCTTGCCGATCGCGTTGACCGCGTCGCCGGCGCGCTCGCGGCGGCAGGTGTCCGACGGCGCGATCGCCTGGCGGTTCTTGCCGCCCATGACCCGGGTGTCGTGGAGGTTTGCCTGGCAGCTTCGATGATCGGCGCCGTGGTCGTGCCGCTGAACCCGCGAGCCACCGCGGATGACGTCGCCTTCCAAGCGGTCGACGCCAATGTGGGGTATGCGTTCGTCCAGACCGAACTCGAACCGCTCGCGCAGGCCGGTGGCTTGCTGGACCGTCCGTCATGGTTTTCGGGGGAGGAACTGGACAAGCTTGTCGCCTCAGGTGAGCCGTACCGGGGTGCGCGCCCGTCACATGACGATATCTTTGTGCAGCTATACACCTCGGGCACGACAGGGCGCCCGAAGGGTTGTCTGCTCACGCACCATGGGTGGCTGTCGAGTGTTAGCGGATGGGCTCATGCGACGGGTATGTCGAGCCGGGACGTCGTATGGGCGCAGCTACCCCTGTTCCACGTCGCCGGCTTGCACTTTTTATTCACCACTTTGGCCACGGGTGGCACGCATGTGGTCGACGGACCCGGCGACGCGCCGCGCTTCTGGGACGTCATTCGGACGCAAGCAGTGACGATAACCACGCTATTTCCCAACCCGTTCGATGTTGTCGAGCACCCTGACGCGCGTAGGTCTTTGAACACCATGCGGCTGGCCTTCTCCCAACAGACCAATGACGCACTGGTGCAATCGCTTCCGGGTGTCACAGTCGCGACTTCCTACGGTGCGACCGAGTTGGGCGGCATGGCGCTCGTCGCCTTCGGAGACGAGTGCCTGCGGCCGGGACCCGTCCTCGGACGACCGCTGCTCGGCATGGTCGCCGCGGTCCTGGACGACGATGACGAGCCGGTGCCGCACGGGCAGGTCGGTGAGTTGTGCTTTCGCGGTGCGGCGACAACACCCGGATATTGGAACCTGCCGGAGGCATCCGCCGAAGTGCTGCGCAACGGCTGGCTCCACACCGGCGACCTCGGTCGCGCCGATGACGACGGGCTGATCTTCTTTGTCGACCGAAAGAACGACATGGTGAAGCCGGGCGGTGAGAACGTCTATTCAGTCGAGGTCGAAGCCGCGCTGGCGTCTCATCCCGCGGTGGTGGAATGCGCGGTGATCGGCGTTCCGGACGATCGCTGGGCGGAAGCCGTCAAGGCCGTGGTCGTCGCGCGGGAAGAAGTGACGACCGAAGAGCTCGACCTGTGGTGCCTCGACCGCCTGGCAGCGTTCAAGCGTCCACGTTGGTATGACTTCGTCGCGAGACTTCCCCGCAACGCGACCGCCAAGGTCGTGAAATCCGACCTGCGCGCAGCACATGATCCCGCAACATCGACCCGTCTCCCCGAACGAACCTGACCGCTGGGGTATAGCGAACGGGCGTCGGGGACCGGTGGCCTTTCAATTGCTGGGTCTCGGCACCCACACCAACGGAACGCCCAATACTCGGCCTGTCACGGTCCGCCCCGTAGCGCTGCCGTTTACGCCGAATGTTCGACGTCCATGCCGACGATGTCGGATGGGTGCACCCGGACACGCCAACGACTCAGAGCCGGGCAACACTAGTAGGGCCTGCCCACACCGTTGTGCTGGTGGGTCGTCAGCCCTTCTGGTTACCGCGTCGTTCACCGGGGACCCGGACCAATTCAATGCCCGCCGTTTCTGGCGACTTGGTCGGCGTGCCAGATCGTAAAGTCGTGGTACAGGCGACGGTTCGAGGGAGCCGCGGCGCCGAGGATGCGCAGCGGCGGCGCCATATCGAGCACAGGCGCGTGCGGCGCGTATAGCCGAGTGTCGACGTTCGATCTGGCCGAAGGTTCTGCCTCACGCGCCAACGCGCGGTCGACCTCGGATCCCAGACGGTGCTCAGTAAGTAGCTGTCGCATGATTTCGGCGAAGGTCCAGGGGGTTGACAGCACCCAGGAATGGTAGGCGCGCGGCAGCGTGATGAGCGTTGCATGACTGAGCACCGCGGCCTCGACCGCGGACTCGAGTGGGACGACCATGTCTTTTTCCCCGTGCACGATCGCTACCGGCACGCCCTCAGACGCCAGTTGAGAAAGCGCGTCGGCGCTGTGCTTTGAGTGCGCGATCGCCTGCGCGGTGGTCAGGAAACGATCAGGATGAGCGAGGGTACGGGCCATCGAGCGCCCAAGAAGTGTTGTGTGCCGGAGATGGTCGAAATTCTGCAAGCCGACGCGGTCGATCACGAAGTCAGCCAGCGCGGCGGTAAGGCCCCCGACAAAGCTCACCGGCGACTTGATGCGCAGCCTCATGGCATCAAAGGAACTGCCCAGAGCGGGACCGATCAACACCGCCGACATGGCCTTGTGAGGTTCGCACGCAGCCAACCCAGCCGCCGTACGGCCGCCCATGCTGTGGCCGACGAGAACCGCTCGGCGCACACCCAACGCCGTCATGAGCCGACTGGCAGCACCGATATGGCTATCGAATGTGCGCTCACCGCGTCTAAGTGGGACGGATTCGCCGTGTCCCGGCGCATCGACGGCGATCACCATAAAACCAAGCTGCGGAATCCGGTTCAGCAGTCGCAGGTATGCGTGTCGATTCATTCCGATCCCGTGGAAGAACATTAACGGCACTCCGCGGCCGCCCACGGAGAAGCCGACCCTATGGCCGTCGAGCAGTATTCGATGGTGAGCGAACTCGACTCGCCTTCCTACCGGCACGGTTTCCGGGATGGATTGCCGGCTGGAATGCCTACTGTCACTCAACGGTGCACCTCGGGATCTGCGTTTCTCTGTGGACAGAGAGCGTCGCCAATAGGGGACTGGCTACTTCCTTCTGCATTTCTTCGGGATCGCCCAAATGTCAGGAGCGTTTTCCGGTGTCCAACCACAGTGACAAACATCTGTCTGCAGATGTCATCAGTGAGATTATCCGATCCAAACCCGCGAACCTGCATCATATGGATGACAAAGCTATTCATTGCGTGTTCCTCGCTCAGCAGCTGTTGGCGCTGCGGGCAGGGTCCGCGCGACGACGTCATACGACGCAGTACGGCGGACCATTGTGATCGGCATCACGTCAACTTAGGCTGCCACCACCATAAATTGATCTGTGAAGGTTCGGGGCAAAGCTGGTCGCAAATGCCGTTTTCGCGAGCGGCGCGCTTGCCACAATCCCCTGAGATCCAGCAAGATTCAGGCCGCGCGAGCATACGGTGCCCTCGGCGCAGTTGGCGGCCCACAAAGCCAGTACCAGGCCACAATGGGAAAAGGGCAAGATTCGCAGTGATCTCGTTGCGCTTAGTTCTCAGAGGCGGCTATCGGACCTGGTCAAGAACCCCTAACCGATGAGCAATGCTTGCTGTTTCGCCGGCTGGAGACCCGTCGGACCCAGACCACCGGGTCAGCCGTAGGGCCCGTCCGACTCGCCAATTCGCTGATCCTGCGCTGCATGTCGGCTCGATGTACGGTTGCTGCGAGATTTCTCAGGGGTAGGCGCGGAAGCTTTGTCGGCACCGTCCGCTGCCGCGAGCAGCAATCCGAAGTGGTGGGCAACGCCCTCCGCCATCCGTTGGGGATCGGAAACGAGCTCCGCCAGGGCAGTGAAGCCGAAGTCAAGGCTGTCGGCGTAACTGATGCAATGAATGAGCAGGCCTATAGGAACTCCCGCCATGCTCCGCCCGTATATGTGTGTCACTTCCGCACCGGCGAGATAGAGCCTTTGCTCGGGGCCTGGGATGTCGGAGACCATGTAATTGGCAACCGTCGGAAGTGCGGCAAAAACGGGGGTATGCAACAAGTGCGCCAGCACATGCCAGGTGCTGCCGGGCACCGCGTCGATCATCCGGTTCACGCTGCCCACGATTTCGCCGGTGGCCTTGCGGCGACTGAGGCTTGTTGTGATGCGCTGGGGCATATTCTTCTTGACGAGGTCGGAGACAACGAGAAGGTGCTCGACGGGATCGGCGATGTCCGACGGAATAGCAATCATCATGAAGGTGAAATGATTACCAACGCCTTCTTCCGCTGCTTCGTCGCGGATATTGACGGGCAACACCACCCGCAGTGGCTCAGGGGGAAGATCGTCGCGCCCGCGCAGATAGTCCGCGACGGCCGCGCTGCTCATGGCGAGCAGGACGTCGTTCAGTGTGACGTCGAAGCGACTCTTGATCCGTTGGACATCGGCAATCGGGATCGATAGCAGCGCCAGCGAGCGTCTCGGGCTCGTGCATTGCCGGTTGAACAGGGTGCGCGGGGTGTGACCTGGATTACGTTCAGCGGCAGGTGGTTTCGCCGACTCCACAGTGGCACGGCCTTCGGAGGTGTGCCTGGTGCCGCGCTGCAACAGCCTGGCGATGCGTGGTGTAAGGCCGCGCACCACAGGCCATGCCACTAGAAGTCCGCGATATGCCACTCTCACGGGCGTCAGCACCTGGTCCGGTATCGATCTGACCAGCATTTCGGCTTGTCCGGGAACCCGTTCACCATCAACGCTGCAAGCGGAGAGAGTCGGATCGACCGCGAGGGGTTCGTGGTCAAAAAGCTGAGCCAGCATTTCCATTCCACCGACGCCGTCGACGGCCGCGTGGTGGATGCGAAGTATGAGAGCAGCCGAGCCGTCCTTCAGGCCGTCAACATAGTAAATCTGCCACAGCGGACGGTCGTGCCGTAATGGCTCATCGAGCAACGACACTGTCAACTCGCACAATGATGACAAGTCGTGGGGAGCCGGAGCGCCGACATGCTTGAGATGGCGATCGATCGAGAAGTCAGGGTCGGTCACCCATTGGTCATGGCCCGCGCCGAACGGTGCGGCGATACGTCGCCGAGTGAAAGCGGGTATCTGTGGTATCCGTGCGGAAAGCTCAGCTTTGACCCGGCGGTAATCGTGACGGTCGGGTGCCGTGGATGGATCCAGGAGGAATATCCCCGCCCCGTCCATCGGATTCTGCTCGGATTCGACATTGAGCAAAAGGCGGTCCAGACCGCTCATCGCTTTCATCGCTCTCCCCTCATGGGATCGTCATTGCCTGCCAATCAGAACTCGAGGCCTCCAAAGATTTAACAACGCTGAAGTCGGCCGCGGAAGGCATGCACGCGAGTCCGAAGAAAATGGGATTTGCCATTCGCCCCTTTAGGGCCAGATCGAGATATGAAACACTGGGACCTCGCCCAAATCGGCGTCGGTAGAAGAAGTTCACTGTGTCGATCACCCCGCCCCCTGTGCATCTATCGCCCGAGGTGGGAGCGCTCGTTAAAGACCGAATCACCACCGGCGGGTCCGGTGGCGATTACGAGCATGTCTGTGCGGCCACGGGCGCTCGACCAAATGACCAATGGCGAGGCAGCCCGAGCTGAGGTTGGCAGCCAAGGCGGCCAGTGAGGCGTCGCCGGTTTGGAAGGCCATACCCACCAGCGAACGTCGGCGTCTGCTGGTGCGCGTAGCGGAGCCGATCCATGGCGACGTCGCTGGCCGGGGTGAGCGCTTACGTCGGGCGCTGCGGGATCGATAGTGCCGCAGCATATCTCATGGCGTCGATGTGGTCAGGTCAACACACGGCTGCTGTTGTCTGCCGCGGCAAGCAGCGCGTCCACCGACCCAATGCCCTCGTCGCGGAAGCGTTCCATGAATGTCTCACCCCAAGAGAACGCGACCTTGACGTCACGGGTGTCGCCATGGCGCAGTATATGACCGGCCTGCGCGCGATAGCCGCCCCAGCGCGCCGCCGAGAACTGTGACATCTGTCCGCCCGGCTCCAGCTCGAAAACCCAGGTGCGCCCATCGTGGGCCTGGTAACCGATGCGCTGTGCCCAGTCGTCGGGGTCGGGTTCGATGCCGCCGGCGGTACCGACGTCCATGACCACCGGCCCGTTTTCGTCGGCCACCGCGACGAAATTGAATTTCTGGCGACCGATTGCGACGTGACCCCATTCAACGTGGCCGTCGGTGAACTCGGTGGCGAACGCCGACCAGGACAGCTGGGTGCCGTTGAAGATCCGCCACTCCTTCCAGTCCCGCCCGTGCGGCCAGTAGCCGTGGTCGAGAAACACAAACCCTTTCACCGACTCGCCCAGCACAGTGCCACCCACCTTGTACAGCTCACTGGTGTAGAAGAACGGTTCCTCGTGGTCGAGTGACCCGATCTGGATCCCGGGACCCACCAGGGCGCCGTCAAGCTGCAGGATGCTGCCCTCGCGCCAGCTCATCGCTCCCGGGGTCAGCCGATAGTCGAGCCCCTCCTCGGGCGCTCCCCCGGCCTTGCCGAGCAGCGAACCATGCAAATGATGTTCGGTGGCCGAGTATTCGCGCTTGACCTCGCCCCGCACGGTCTGCAATGACTCGGGGGCGAGACTGACTTTTCCCGAGCGCGTCGTCATCATCCACAGGCCTGCGGTCATGGGCCCGCAGAACTTGCGCTCGACGATGTGCAGCGCACCGGACTCGTCGCGCCAGCCGCCGTAGAGGTAGGCCGACTCCTCGGTGAGGCCGAACGGTCGCGCGGTGGGCAGGTGCATGTCGAGATTGGGTTCGTAACAACTGACGGCGGTGGCGAAATCCAGGTCGCCGAGCTGCGAGATGTGAGGCATACCTGCGTCCTTTCGGTTGATTCCCTGATTAATCGACGGCTGGAAGCTGCCAACCGATGTACTTGACGGTGGTGTACTCGAGCAGACCTTCACGGCCCACTTCGCGACCCACGCCGGATTGCTTGTAACCGCCGAACGGTGCCTCGCTGCCCGAGGCGGTCGCATTGACGCGGACCTGTCCCGCGCGAATCCGGGCCGCCAAGCGCAGCCCCAGCGCGGTGTCGGCGGTCCACACCGCACCGACGAGGCCGTAAGGCGAGTCGTTGGCGATTCGGATCCCCTCGTCCGGGTCGCCGCCGTAGCGGATGACCACAATGACCGGACCGAAAATTTCCTCCCGGGCAACCGCCATATCGTTCGTGACGTCCGTTAAAACCGTTGGCTCGAAGTAGAATCCGCCCACGGGAACCTGCGATGGTCTGCCGCCGCCGCAGGCGATCCGCGCCCCGGCAGCGACCGCTTCACCGACCGTGGCTTCGATGCGGTCTCGGGCAGCCGCGGAGATGACCGGCCCCATCGCGGTGGACGGGTCATCGGCCGGTCCCACCCGCACGTGTCGCAGCGCCTCGACGAGGCCGGCGACGACGGTGTCGTGCAGCGCCTCGGGAACCAGGATGCGGGTCAACAGCCCGCATCCCTGGCCGGCCAGTGTCACGAAGCGCAGCACCGCGGCCACCAGCGACGGCACGTCGGCATCGGGCAACGCGAGCAGGGCGGATTTGCCGCCCAATTCCAGCAGCGTGTGCTTCAGGGTGGCACCGGCGGTCTGGGCGATGGCACGACCGACCGCCGATGAGCCGGTAAATGCGACCATGTCGACGCGGGGGTCCGCCACCATCGCCTGCCCGACGTCGGCACCGCCGGTGATGACGTTGAGGACACCCTGAGGGACTCCGGCCTGCGCCGCCAACTCACCGAGCAACAGCGCGCAGCTGGGCGCCTCGGGGGCGGGTTTGAGCACCATCGTGTTGCCGGTCACCAGCGCCGGTGCGATTTTCCACAAGTTGAGCAGATGCGGCGCATTCCAAGGGGTGATCGCTGCAACCACGCCCCACGGCTCGCGCACGACCCGCTGCCCCGTGACGGGCGGCCCGGGCAGTTCCGGCAGGGCATAGCCGAGCTCCGCGCATCCCTTGGAGACCATGTCCCGGTAGTGATCCATGGGCCGCACCACCTGCCCCGGGCCGGCGACCCGTCGACATGTTCCGACCTCGGTCTCCACGAAGTGGGCGAAGTCGGCGGTGTGGGATTCGACGAGATCGCCTAGCCGCGTGAGGATCTCGCCCCGTCGATCAGCCGGTAAGGCTGACCACTGTCCATCGTCGAACGCGCGCCGCGCCGCGGCGATCGCGGAGTCAATCTCGGCGGGGCCACCCTGCGGCACCGTACGTGCCGGCTTACCGGTGGACGGGTTGATGACATCGACGGTCGAGTCGAGGTCGCCGACGAGCTCACCGTCGATCAGGAGGTGCGTGCCCAGGGAGCTGATCGACGTCATCGCTGTGCAGCCGCGGTGAAGGTCACCGGCATCGCCTTGACTCCGCGCATCATCAACGGGCCGTGCGGCTGATACACGTACTCGTCGGCGAGCGAGATATCGGGCAGTCGGTCCAGCAACACCTCCAAGACGACGGTTGCCTCCAGCCTCGCCAGCGACGAGCCGATGCAGAAGTGCTCACCGAAACCGAACGTCTGATGGGTGCGGTTGCGAACGGCCGGACGGTCCATGTCCCACTCGTCGGGCCGTTCGACGACCTCGGGGTCGCGGTTGGCGCTGGCGACGGCGTTGCACACCAGCGTTCCGAACGGAATGGTGATGCCGGCAACGTCCACGTCGATAGCGGTCCTGCGGGGCACCCAGTACAGCGGTGGGTCGCAGCGCAGCGTCTCCTCGATCACGTTGGGAATCAGTGAGCGGTCGGCCAAGAGCCGCTTCCAACGACACCGGTCGGAGAGCAGGTAATGCAGCATTGAACCGATCAGGTTTGCGGTCGTGTCGGTACCGGCCAGGATGAGCATGCGGACCAGCGCGACGAGTTCCCCTGTCGCGAGGCGGTCTTCGCCGTCGTGCACCTGGATCAGCTGGCTGAGCAGATCTTCGCCCGGCGCCTTGCGGCGCTGGTCGATGATGCCCAGCACGTACCGGCGCAGGTCTGGGTCGGATTCGGCGTAACCACTCGAGTTGGGTCCGGCGGCGGTGATGGCGTCGTCGGCCCACTTGACGAACTGCGAGCGGTCGCCCTTCGGGATACCGACCAGCTCGGCGATCACAATGGCTGGGAGAAGAAACGCGAATTCCGCGCACATGTCGGCGCTGCCGCGCCCGACGAACCGGTCGATCAGTTCGTGCGCGATGGCGTACGTGGGATCTTCCAGATTCTTGACCGCCCGGGGTGTGAAAGCTTTCACCACGAGCTTTCGCATGCGGGTGTGCTCCTCGCCGTCCAGGTGCACCATGCTCGGCTGCGTTCCCGGTGTGCGCGGGCGAAGTTCACTTCGAAACGATACCGAATCCTTGAACACCGCTACAACATTCGTCGCCCCCGTGACCACGACGGCTCCACCCGGCGCGGGAATCACCGGACATCGCGCCGCCGCCTCCCTCAGGGGCGTGTAGGGGTCCGCCACCGGAGCGAAGGGATCGAAAAGTTCTTCTCTGTCGATGTGCGATTCAGACATGGTTCACCTCTCGCAAAGGACGACCGTCGCCGGATGCCGAAGTGCTGTGACCGGGGTTGAGCACCGGGGCATCACTCCTTCTCCCCCTCACGATGCAACCTCGGCCACCGCAGGCGCGCCGACACGGGCACGCAGATCGGCTTGCGTGGCGGGCGTCAAGCCGCGCCCGGTAATCAAGTCGACTGCCACGTCGACCATTTCGGCGTTGGTCGCTTCGGGGAAGGCCCACGGGCAGTCACCGATTCCCACCCGGATGCCCAGGCCTCTGTCGAGCGCCCGCTCCCAGAGCTGTTGGCACCGTTCCGCCGAGCTCATGGCGTAGGGCACGACCACGGTTTCGTGATCGACCCCGGCCGGTATGCGCGAGAGCAAGAAATCGATGACGTCGGGTTCGGGATCGTTGTTGGACACCCAGCGGTCGGAGAAGAACAGCTTGATGTTCAGCGGCTGGCGCAAGATGCCGATGCGGGCGGCCAGCACCACCCAGCGCATGTCGGTGGCGTTGAAAACGGCGATGTTGGGCACCAGCCCCAGCTCGGCGAACCGATCCAGCTCCGGCGGATAGGGTGGGTTCGAGTTGTTGGGATCATCGGGCCCGAAACTGACCACCCCAAACCGGTTCTCGTCCTCCAGCCATAGGACGCGCTTGACGTGTTGGACGGGGTCGAACGGGGTGAGCAACAGCCGCGTGCCGGCCGGCGGGCGCTTGGCCAGCGCCCAGATGTGGTCGAGACTACCGTGGTAGCTGGGGTAGGCTAGGGGATCGACCTGGCGGGCCGCGGTCGCCAGGACGGTGCGAGAGACGTCATCGTCGGTCCACGCTTGCAGGCCGTTGTCGTAGCGGGCGTGGAAGTGCACCACCGTGGCGCCGTGCTGAATGCACTCCACCAAATTGCCGGCCGTCTCCTCAGCGCCGTAGGGCACGTTGGGGTTGTCGTCCTTGCTGACCACCTCATTGACGCCGACCTCGAGGTACACCTTGCCGTCATCGCGGAAACCCATTGCGCTCCTCCCAGTAGGCTGCCGACCGTTCGATATGATGAATTTCGTTATAGGTCCGCAGCTTCCACCAGCCATCGGTGTCAATGGCGATGCGAGTGATTGAGCCGTACTGCGGTTCGGTCAGTGGCAGGCGAACGTTGCCGACGGCTCTTTCCACGCATGCCCCGATCACTCCGCCGTGACAGAAGATCGCCGCGACGCCGGGCGGGCTGACGGCGGCCACCCGACCGACGGCTTCGGTAGCCATACGCCGGAAATCGGCTACAGCACTTACCATGTCGGGCCCAGCCATGAGCTGTCGCCACCGATCCAACCGCGGATCTTCCTCGGCGATCATGTCTTCGATCGGGATGTAGAAATCGGCGCCATTGTCGAATTCCGCCAGGTCGTCGTGAATCTCAACAGTGAGGCCGACCTTCTCGGCGGTGGGGGCGGCGGTCTGCCGTGCCCGCTGCAACCCGCTGCTGGCAATCGTGCGCACAGGCAATAGGGCCATCGCCTCGGCAACGGCTCGAGCTTGCTCGAAACCGCTGTCGGTGAGTCCCGGGTCGGGTTTGACCACACCCTCAACCCGATTCGGTAGGCCGTGACGGATCAACGCCACTTCGACGACCGCGCTCATCGGCGCACCAACAGTGCCGCGCCGGCCGTGGGTCCCCCGCCCACACCGACCGCGACCGTGTCGGGGCGACCCGCTTGGCGGTCGCCACCCTGATCGCGCAGCTGCACGCATGCCTCGTAGAGCAGTCCGCAGCCGTGGAGTCGTCCGGCCGATAGCTGCCCGCCGCCGGTGTTTAACGGCAACTCACCAGCCACAGCGATGCGTTTACCGGAATCCAGGAACGGACCGGACTCCCCCTTGCCGCAGAAACGCAACGCCTCCAGCCACACCAACGGAAGGAAGGAGAATCCGTCGTAGAGCTGTACTTGGTCGACATCGCCGGGGTGCAGGTCGCTGCGCTCCCACAGGTGAGATGCGGCATCCCACGCGGCCATCTCGGTCATATCGGCCCACTGATCCCACAACGGTCGATGTCGCATGGCCCAGCCGATGGACTCGATGCCGATGGCGGGATTTGGTCCGTCGTCGGCGGTGTCGACATGAGAGACCACGAACGCCACTGACCCGTCACAGGGCACGTCACAGTCCAGCATGCCGAACGGTGTGGTGATCATCCGCGCGTTGAAGTAATCGGCGAGCGTCATCGGCGTCCGGTACACCGCGTTCGGGTTGCCTGCGGCGTTTCGCCGGTTGTTGACCGCGATGGTTCCCAAATGCTCGCGGGTGGTCCCGAATTCGTGCATGTGCCGCTGGGCGTAGAGCGCGATCCAGTTGGCCGGTGAATGCGCATCG
The DNA here is from genome assembly GCA_964397935.1 of uncultured Mycobacterium sp. Taxonomy (GTDB): domain Bacteria; phylum Actinomycetota; class Actinomycetes; order Mycobacteriales; family Mycobacteriaceae; genus Mycobacterium. Next base: position 46,904 of record CAYNLB010000003.1, on the reverse strand, counting down.
AACGGTGCGAGCCAGCGCCGGAAGCCTGAGACCGCAACATCAGCCGCACCGGCAAGCGCCCCCGCTCGCCCCGCGGCACCCTGCGCGGATGCTTCACCGACGGTCCGATACACCAGCACGTGACGCGCCAGCCCAGCGGCAACCGCCAGGCAGGCCGAGAAGAAGCCACTCAGCTGGCCCCCTTCGGGGCCCCCGAATTTCCAATTGGTCTGCAGACCGAGGGCAGCATGCACCTCATCGGCTCCCGGGCCGGCCAGGCCCGCAGTATCGAATCCGCCGCCGGGAAACGTCGCCAGCCCGTCGATCTCGTCTCGCCCGATGCCCGCGTCGGCCAGTGCGGCCAGGCATGCATCGACGGTCAACGCCATCTCACTGACCGGCAACCTGCGCCCAACTTGGGAAGAGCCGAAACCTCGGATCACCACCTGCCGTTCCGGGCGCGTCATCGCCCGTCCTCTCGCGCGGCGGTGAACAACGGCGCGAACAGCCCCTCGCCCAACGGCTCGAACACAACCCGCACGCGCAGGCCGATTCGAACGTCAGCCATGTCCGTGTCCACCAGGCGGCTGACGAAGCGCAGCCCGGGCTGTTCATCGAGCTCGACGACGATCACGGCATAGGGGTCGCGCAGCCGGGGCAGCCAAGGCTGGTGATTGATCGTGAAGGAGTAGACGCTGCCGTCGCCACCGACCGGCTCAAAGGCGACCTGTCGCGAAAGGCACCGGAAACAAACCGGGTTCGGTGGATGCTGCCAACGCCCGCAGCTTCCGCACCGCTGCATCCGCAGCCGGCCGCCGGCACCCGACCGCCAGAACTCTTCTTCGTCGCGGGTGGGCGCGGGCCGCAGCAGCGGCCCCACGCGCGCGAGAAACCCCGCCTGCTCGTCGATGGTCACCGCCCGATGATCCGTCCCGTCTTCTCCCACGCGCTGATGGCCGGCGGGAAAAACTCGTTGTAGGAGTGATACACCGCCGGCGTGCGGCTTTCCCCGGCGCGGCGCAGATAGCCCTCCGAGGACCGATAGAAGTCGTGGCCGGACGCCTGATCGGGCAACTCGCCGTCGTCGACGGCTGACCATTCCCAGTCCACGCCGTCGACTTCGTAGTACATGTGTTCAGGAAAGGTGTCCGGTCGGTATTTGATGTCGCGCGCCCGCACGTTCGACGTGGAGTGCAACACTTCGCCGCCGCCGTTTGCGATCATGGCGAAGTTGAAACCGTCGGCTCCGTAGCAGATGTGCCCCATTTCGATCGAGCCGTCGGTGAACTCGGTGCCGAACGGTGTCCACGCGAGTTCGACGCCCTTGAAGAAGTCGCTGTTGCGCCACGTGACTCCCGGCGGCAGGTAGCAGTGGTCGAGCCACAAGAAGCCCTCCGCCGACCTGCCGAACGCCGTGCCCGAAACCCGATGCTGCAGTGAGGTGTAGAAGAGCGGTGTCGGTCCACTGGGGACGTACACCTGCATGCCCGGTCCGATGCCTCGCCCGATGAACCGAAGCTCATCACCTTCGTGGTAGCGCAATTCGGCTGCAGTGCGCACCATCTCGAACGGCTGGCCCGTGGCATAGCCGGATTCCGCCGGCTTGCTCGCAATGCGGTACTCGTCATCGGAAGCGGTCGTCACGACGGGCCCACGGAAGAATTCGCGCCCCTCGGGCACCGCCACCTTCCGTAGTGCCCCCGCACGGGATTCGTTGCAGGTGAAATGCAGTGAGCCTTCCAGGCCCAAGACGGTGCGATAGGCGAAGTGCAGCTTGCCGTCCACATCGCGGAAATTCAGGTAGAACCACGTGCACGATAGCGAGAGGCCGAAGTACGTTCGGGTCGGATCCGAGTCGGTGGCAGTGGGGTCGAATGTTCCGACAATGGTGCGATGGCCGTAATCGCCCTTGGTTGACACGGTTTTCGTCCTTCCTACCCGGTAGGCGATTCGTCATCGATGATGCGTACCGTTCCCGCGGTGCCGTCAACCTCGACCAGTTGGCCGTTGCTGAGCCGTTGGGTCGCGGTCTGCGTGTTGACCACGGCGGGCACCCCGAATTCGCGGGCCACGATGGCGGCGTGGGACATCGGCCCCCCGACGTTGGTGACGATCGCCGCGGCGCAGCCGAAAAAGGGAGTCCACCCGGTGTCGGTGACGTTGGCGACCAACACCTCGCCCGGTTCGAAGTCGTCGTCGGCATGAGTCATGACCCGCACCCGACCGCGCGCGGTGCCCCGCGACGCGGCCAAACCGCTGAGCACTTCCCCGTCGGCGACCGCGCTGTACCGTTTCGGCGTCCACGGCTGGGTGAAGTGAACCGGATAATCGAGCGCCGCCAGGCGGGCCCGCTCCGCGCGTCGATGTACCACGAGATCCTTGGAGCCGTCGGGCGGATAGTAGATTTCGTCCATCGACAGATAGTGGACGTCGGCGGAGGACTCCAACGTTCCGCGCTCGGCCAGTCGCCGTCCCCATTCCCGCAACGCGATTCGAAGCTCATGGGTGATGCGCATGCACACGTCGCGTCCGCGTTCCCGTCGCTCGATGGCGGCGACGGCGAGGCGAACCAGTGCTCGACCCAACGGCGATTGGACCGAAGCCGTGGGGACTGCATGGGTGGTGCGGCTACTTCCCAGCACCGAGCGCAGCAACAGTTCCGGGGCGTCGGCGTAGACGGGGTTGCTGAGTTCGGTCTCGCCGGGTCCCCGATGTCCGCATTCGGCCACCAGCCGGTCGAACTTGATGGCGAACGCCGGTGCGTCGCTGCGTAGTTTGTCCAGCACCACCTCGCGAGGACTCTCCTCGATCAACCGGCGCAAACCGTCATCCGTCGCCACGATGTCAGCGAGCTTGCGCACCCCCGCGAGCAGTGCTGCGCTGCGCAGCTTGTCTGTCCCGGCACGCACGTTCATCGCGACGTCTGCCCCGTAGCGCTGCGCGATCAGGTTCATGGGCAGGCTGACCACGAATGTGTTCATCAGGTTTATGTCCCACGCGCGCACCACCATGTCGGTGATCAGCTCGATGCGGGCCAACAGTTTGTCGTCGGTGAGCGCCCGCAGGTCGGGACGCTCGGCGACCAGCCGCCCGGCCCGCCGTTCCATGTCGGACACCTCGCGCCCGAGACCGGCGATCTGCGGGCCGCCCTTCAGTGCCGCCCGGGCGCCGGCGAGCGCGTCGGCGGCCGAAATCCGGGGGGCGCGGTATCCCTCGGGCAGCGGGATGCCGTTCATCTGATGCTCGAAGCTCTCGGGTGTCTGTCCCGGAATGGCTTTCGCCAGTTCCTTCATCACCGTCATGTTGTTGTAGATCCGATGCCCGATGGTGCCGACCTGCTTGGTGCTGACCATGCGCATCAGCTGCGGCTCGAGCGGAAAAAGATGATCGAGCAGGTTCGCCCCGCTGAACAGGATGCGATTCGCCAGGCCGAGCGAGAACGGTGTCATCGGACCCGGGAACGCCTCGGACAGGTTGGCCGCGCTCCACTCGGGCAACGCCGGATCGCCGGTGACGTTATCGAATTCACCCGTGTACTCCGGCGGTACGATCTGCACCGCGCTGCCGTCCGGTCCTGCCGTGTCGCGCGGGTAGACGACTGGTTCGGCCAACCGGATGGGCTTGCGCACCGAGCGCGTGCCCACCGTCCATTTGCTCGATGACCAGTCGGTCATGTCGGCAACGGCGTCCGCCGAGCTGTAGGCGCAGGTGAAGCTGAACTCCTCGTGGAGCTTTCGCGTGTCACCGAGGGGATAGTGCAGGAACAGCTCGATGAGGTCGGGCACGGATTCGTAGTTGTGCACCTTGCCGATCGCGTTCGCCAGCAGCTGCGAGAACCGCTTGCCCGAGTTCACCACCGGCCGGCCGACAATGTGAGCCATCTCGGTGAAGGTCAGGGCGTCATCGGCGTTGAGGTTGACCGTTCCGGTCGGGCCGCCCAGCGCGGCGGCCGCACAGAAGCGGCCGACGTCGTCGACGTGGATCAGCTGCATGCGCACATCGCGACCGGGAGTCACGACCACGGGCTGGCGGAAGATGTTGGCGGGGGCGCTCCATGCCGACCGCCCGACGATCACCCCCGGACGCACGTTGACGGCCTGCACACCGGAGTCGGCGATCATCTTCTCGACGCGCACCTTGTTGCGCTCATAGTGGAAGGAGGCCGCCGGACGGGGAATTTCGTCCTCGGCGAACGGCTGCGAATGGTCGGCATGCCCGCCGTAGACGGTGATCGAGGAGGCGAACACCATCCGAGGGCAATCGTGGTCGGCCATGGCACGCAACAAGTTGGTCGTTCCTCCGATGTCGATCCCTTCGGCAACCTCCGCGCTCTGCAGCGCCGAGACGGACCAGGCAAAATGCGCGACCGCGTCGCAGCCCGCCACGGCTCGGGAAACCCCGTCGGCATCCTGGACGTCGGCGCCGACATACGTCACGCCGGGAACGGGGACCGCCGGGGTGCGCCTGGCCAGGACGACGACATCGGCTCCCATTCGCCGTAGCCATTTGACGGTCGCTGCGCCGGCCGCACCGGTGCCCCCGGTAACCAGAACTCGTCCCGACATGTCACCTTCACCGATCTCGTAGCGACCAGGTAACTATAACCTGGTTATAGTATTTTACTGTTGCGTGACGCACAAACGTCGCCCGTTACAGCAGCCCATACTCGGCGCACTCCCGTCTGCAGGCAACGGGGTCACTGAACAATCGGGCGACCAGTCCGGAGGTTGCCGCTCCGACGACGTTCTCCTCGCTGTCGTCGAAATACAGCAGTTGGTCGGGACGGCTACCCATGAGCTCGGCCGTGAGTGCGAAGATCGCCGGATCGGGTTTGCGCAGGCCGACCGCCGAGGAATCGACGATTGCCGCGAAACCGTGCAGCGGCAGCACGCCGCTGGCCCACCAGGACCTGGCCTCTTTGGCGTTGTTGGTAAGCACCCCGACCTTCACACCGTTCTGGGCCAAATCCTCAACTAGCGCAACCATTTCGGGACGCACCTGCTGCCCAGCAGCAAGGCAGTCGGCGAGGCGACGAATATCGACGCGTACTCCTAACCTGTCCTCCGCATCACGGCACGCGAACTTGAGAAAATCACGCACCGAGCGATCACCCGTTTCGACTTCCGCGAATTCTCGCCCGCGGAACTGATCGACAAACGCGTCCGAGGCAATGCCCAACTCAGCGGCGTAATCCCGGCAGGCTTGAAAGGGGTCGACGGTGAGCACACCGCCCATGTCGAAAACCACGGCTTCAATGAGCCCGCCTCCTATCTTGCCCTCCTGTGACACGATTACCACGGCGCGTTGGCTCGCGCGGCCTTGATGCGTTCGACCGCTTCCATCAACTCCCCCAGGCGTTTGCGTTCGGCGGTCACACTGGCCGCATGCAACGCGCCGACGGCCGGCGACTCTTCAGCGCCCCGTAATTCTTCGGCATGACGAATCCGCCGACGTGCCGCCTCGATCTCTGCGGCGAGTCTTTCCGAGGCTTCCGCAATGGTCAGCAGGTCCTCGTCGTCCCAGTCGGACGTGCCCAGCATGGCCTCTGCACGAATGGGTTCCGCCGGGCCCCCGTTCATTTGTCCGCGCGAGGGAAGCTGAATACCCGTCGGGCATTGAGTTCGACGATCTTGTGTACATCCTCGTCGGGGATCTTCGTGAACACTTCCTCGGCAACCTTGCGGCTGTTGGGCCAGTTCGAATCCGAGTGCGGATAGTCGCATTCCCACAGGATGTTGTCCAAGCCGACCTCGTCGCGGGCTTCCAGTCCGTGATGGTCCTCAATGAAGCACGAGTACACATGCTTGTAGTACAACTCTGATGGTCGGTACTCCTGGTTGACGTTCTGGTAGAAGCGATGCCGCTCCCAGACGTAATCCGCGCGCTCGAGCATATAGGGAACCCAGCCGATACCGCCCTCGGAAAGCGCCACTTTCAGGTTGGGATGCCGATGAAACACCGGGGAGAACAGCAGATCGGTGAGCGCCGACATCGAGTTGGTCCCGAACAGCGTGATGCTGACCGCCATCGGGCATTCCGGCGACGGTTTGGGCGAAATACCGGATGTGCCGAAATGCATCGACAACGGCAGGTCATACTCCTCGGCGAGGCTGAACAGCGGATCCCAGTGGTCGGTGTGGATCGACGGCAGCCCCAGCGGCGACGGATTCTCGGGGAAAGCGATGGTCTTCGCGCCCTTCGCGAACATCCGATGCACCTCGGCAACAGCGAGATCGATGTCCCACAACGGCACAATCACCAGCGGGATGTATCGGTGCGGCGCGGCGGCGCACCATTCGTCGAGCATGAAGTCGTTGTATGCCTTGACGCTGGCCAGTGCCACGTCGCGGTCCTCGCCATCCAGGAACACCGTGCCGGCGAAGCGGGGAAACGACGGAAAGCACAGCGCGGCCTCCACGCCGTCGAGATCCATGTCGGCAAGCCGCTGAACGGGGTCGTAGCACCCCGGCAGCATCTCGTCGAATCGCGACGGATCGATGCCGTACTCTTCGGGCTTCTTCCCGGCCACCGCGTTGAGGCCGATCTGCGGGTACGTCTTGCCCTGGTACTCCCACACCTGGCTGGGCGGACCGCCCTTGGCGCGAGGGACTTCCACGATGCGCGGTCCCAACTCCTGGTACTTGGCGGGCAGCCGGTCAGCCCAGATGCGCGGATGCTCGATGAGATGGTCATCCACGGAGATCAACTGCATATAGTCCTGCAGCGGCATATCGGCCTCCTATTAGTTAACGTGGTTAGTTATCAGGCTACCCGCGGCAACGGCCGCCACCAGGGACCAACGTCATCGGTCACAGGGTCGTCCTCTCGTCGCCGCTCCCGGTCGGGCGGATAAGCACCGTCGCAGTTGCGAAAACTGCTGTGCCATTTGAATGGCCACCGCCGACGCGCCCTACGGACAAGTCGAGTTCGACGCGCGTGGGCGCGGCCCAAGCCGTTGCCCGCTCCGGTTACCACAACCACGCGGTCTTCGAAGTGCGTGTGGTCCAACGTGCTTACAGCCTCCTCGAGTCTGCGCTAATTCGGTTGCGCAGCGGCGCTCTCGAATTGTTGGCGAACTTGTCCGCGTAGTACCTTCATGGCCGAGTTGCGCGGGATGGCATTGGTGATGCGTACCGTCACGGGCGCCTTGTAGGCTGGCAGCCTGGATTTGACCCAGGCGAAGAGGTCAGCGGGGCTCACATCGCCGTGGGCGACGACCACGGCCACCGGCACCTGACCGAGTCGCTCGTCGGGAATGCCGAAGGCGACCGCTTCGCGCACCCGCGGATGCGCTTCCAGACAGTCCTCGATCTCGGCGGGAAAGATCTTGAAGCCTCCACGGTTGATCACATCGTCAGCACGTCCGTGAATCCAGACGAAACCGTCCTCGTCGATACTGCCTATGTCGGTGGTGCGGACCCACTGGCTGTCACCCCCGGCTGCCTGCGCCGAACGCACCTGCAGGATGCCACGCTGCCCCGGACCGAGTCGCTTGTCGATTTCGGCGTCGATCACGCAGATTTCCACGCCGGGATGAGGGCGGCCTACGCTGCCGCGCTTGGTGTCCTTCCACCGCTCCCAGTCCCGCAGCGACCACCCGGTGATTCCGCCGGTGAACTCCGTGGCCCCATAGCTGAGCAGGACCGGGCAGCCGTAGGTCGTTTCGAAGGCCTCCGCCAAGTCTGAGCCAACCGGGGCGGCACCGGCCCATACCGCCTTGAGGCTCGACAACCTCGCGGGGTCGACACCGGCATCGAGAATCATCCGCAACGCCGCCGGAGGTAGTGACACCGATTTCGGCCGGTATTGCGCAACGGATTGCGACCATGCCTCAGGCTCGAACTTGTCCTGTAGCAGGATCTGTCCACCGCCGCTGAGCGCGGTGATCAACGCCCACAGCCCGCTGATGTTGGTCGGCGGTAGCGCGCAAATCTGCATCCCCGCCCCGCGCACGCTGCCCTCACGCGCGCTGCCGTTCATGTAGTGCTCCTGGGCGCCACGCAGCGCATGTTCAATTTCGGTATAGCGCAATGGAATTCGCTTTGGCGGTCCGGTAGTGCCACTGGTGGGCATCAGAATGGCGACACCGTCGTCGAGCGGGGCATGCTCGGCGCTTCGCTTGACGACCCCCCGGACCGCGTAGCCGGTCCCGGCGGCGAAATCGACCTGAACCCCGAGCGCACCCGCGTCGTTGACCGCCGACCTGACCGCCCCCCGGCGCCAGTCCTCCGGATCGGCCAGCACCGCAGCCGGTCGCAGTGCACCGACGTCCTGACCGACGGTTGCGTCGGGCAGCGCCGGGTTGAGCACTACCAGGGGGCGCCGACTGGCGAGCAGCACCGCCAGGGCGGCAACCGGACCGGGACGGTTGCGCATATACACGCCCACGGGGCTACCGGATCTGATGCCTTCGGCCGCAAGTGTCGCGTCGATCCGCTCGGCAACGGCACCGAATTCGTCTTGGCTGTACCACGACTCGCCATAGCGCAACAACGGTTCCTGGCCGCGGGCCGAGAGCCTCGCCCGCATCTGGTCCGGGAGATCCATACGTCACCTTCGCTGGCAAGCACCGCGGCATCCGATGTCAATTAACTAACCAGGTTATATTAACAGAGGCGTCGACGCGCCCTGGGGTCAGGTGATGGCACCATCGACTTTCATCTCCACGAGCTGGTCCCAGTCGTAACCCAGCTCGAGCAGCACCCGATCGGTGTCGGCCCCCAGCTCCGGGGCTGGGCGCGGACTCGGTTGGCCGCCGTTGAACTGCACCGGCGGCATCGCCACCGTCAGCGCCGCATCGTTGTCAAGGTCCATCGACCCGACGTACCCATTCTCGAGAACCTGTGCATCACAACGTGTTTCCCGCGGAGACTGGACTATGGCCCAGACGCCTCGCTGTTGGCCGAGCAACGCCCGCCATTCGTCCGCGGTCCGGGCGGCGAAGATGGCGTCCAGTTCGGCGATGCACGCCTTGCTGTTGGCACTGCGTGCCGCGGCGTCGACAAAGCGCGCATCGGTAGCCAGATCTCCCCGCCCGGCGAGTTCAACCAGCGGAGCCCAAAACCGGTCGGATTCCAGCATCACCAAGGCAACGAACCTGCCGTCGCTTGTGCGGTAGGTGTTACTGATGGGATTGTGCGCCGATTGGTGATCGCCGCGCGGCATGGCGTCGATCTCGAACAACGACGAGGCGGCGATGTGCGGGGCCGTGCCCCATACCGCAGCCCCGAGCAGACTGACGTCGACGACTTGGGACGTTCCACTGCGTTCGCGGGCAAATAAGGCGCCGGCCACGCCGCCTGCGGCGTAGAGTCCCGACTGCAGATCACCGAACGCCGCACCCGGCATCGGCGGCGGGTAGTCAGCTTCTTCCGGGGTGTTGACGTAGGCCACGCCACCGCGCGACCAGTATGACGCCAGATCGAAGCCGCCCGTGTCGGCTTCCTCGCCCCGCTGGCCCAGGCCGGTTCCCCTCGCATACACCAGGCGCGGGTTGACCTTTGTCAAGTCCTCGACGTCTACCCGGAGCTTGCGTCGAACGGGCGCCAGATAGTTGGTCAGGAACACATCGGCGCTGGCAACGAGCCGATAAAGCGCCTCCCGGCCGGCCTCGCTCGTCAAATCGATCCCGACGCTTGCCTTGTTGCGGCTGAAGGTTTGGAACATGAAGCTGATCGGTTGTCGGCCAGGCGGAGTCAGCGCCGCGCTGACGAGGCCGCGCATCGGATCACCGTGCAGCGGGTGCTCCACTTTGATCACCTCGGCGCCCCAGTCGGCCAACGCGACACCTGCCGAGGGAATGAAACCCCAGGTCGCCAATTCGATGACGCGGATGCCGTCCAGAACGCCAGGCATTTCGTGGTTTCCCCTCTGTGCAACAGCGTGGTGACAATAGACTAACCAAGTAATACGATTTGGGGTCGCGGCCCGCCGGAGTGGGCCGCGTTCAGACAGCTAAGACGATCGAGGGGTCCGGAATGGGGCGGGTCGAGGGCAAGGTAGCGCTGATTACCGGCGCCGCGCGCGGGCAAGGTCGCCACCATGCGATCCGTCTGGCCGAGGAGGGCGCCGACGTCATCCTCATCGACATCTGCGCAGACATTCCCGGCGTCGGCTATCCGATGGCCACACCCGAGGAGCTCGACGAGACCGTGCGGCTGGTCGAGAAATTCGACCGCCGCGCCATCCCGGCAGTCGTCGACGTGCGGGATCGATTCTCGCTGCAAAACGCTTTGACCTCGGCGGTCGACACCTTCGGCCGACTCGACATCGTGGTGGCCAATGCCGGCATCTGTCCGATCGGACCGGACTATCCGGTGTCCGCTTTCGCCGACGCGGTCGACGTCGACCTGGTCGGCGTGCTGAACACTATCCACGTCGCACTGCCGCGGATCTCGCCCGGCGGATCGATCATCGCCACCGGATCGGTGGCGGGCATGCTGCCCAATGCGGTGACCAACCCCGGCAACGGACCCGGCGGAGCCGGCTACGGACTGGCCAAACAGTTCATCAGCCAGTACGTGCTGGTGCTCGCCCGGCAGGTGGCCGCGCAGCGCATCCGCGTCAACGCCGTTCACCCGACCAACTGCAACACCGACATGCTGCACAGCCCCCCGATGTACAAGGCCTTCCGGAAAGACCTGGCCGAGCCGACCCGCGCCGACGTCGAGGATGCCTTTCCCCGGATGCAGTCGATGCCGATCCCCTACGTGGAACCCGACGACATCGCCCATGCCGTCGTCTACCTCGCGTCCGACGAGTCCCGCTATGTCACCGGCCTGCAGCTCGCCGTCGACGGCGGCGCATTGCTGAAGGTTTGACCGGTTCCGGCCGGTCGGTCAGCCGTCCATGCAGGATCTGCTGGACGAACTCGGTGATCTGAGTAACCGTGGCCGAGTCAAGGAGTTCGCCCTCCTGGCCGGCCGCACCCGGCCACGGCGCGGATGTCAACGCATAGACCATGACCGCACCGCCCAGCGCCTCGATGACGGCCGTGCTCGAGATGTCCGGGTGAACCTCTCCGTCGTCGCGGGCACGCTCCAGCACACCGACCGCCTGCTCGATCTGCGGCTCGAGCACGCGAACGCGGTACTGCTGCAAGATATCCGGGTACTGCGCTGCGTCGATGTGGACCCGCAGGTTGGCGTACCCGTTGCCGCCGGCGAAGTAGGTGAAGACTTCGCAGGCGAACGCGACCAACGCCTCCTCGATCGGTAGGCCGTCGGCAAGCAGCGGGACCGCTTGGTCTGAGAGCGCGTCAAGCAGCAGCGACCGAGCATCGGAATAACGCCGGTACACCGCGTCCTTGCTGACGCCGGCAGCCTTGGCCACACCCTCGAAGTGGAAGCCGGCCCAGCCCTCGCGGGCATACAGGGTTCGCGCCGCCTGCCTGAGTTTGTCGTCAATCGTGGGGTCACGGCGCCGTCCTGCTCCCGACTTCCGTTGCGGCGCGGCACCTTCTGACCGCGGCACAGTCGGACCAATTCTCTTGACACCCATCGACACCCTTCCCTCCACCGCAGTCTAAGCGTCGCCCCAGGCGACTCGGGATGGAAAAGAGGATATTGCCGACGTCTTGCGTCGGTATTAAGCTGCCTGAAGATCGCGAGCCACCCGCCATCGAAGGGGAGCACATCTTTACGGCACTGAAACGACGCCGCGTCTTTACGGCACTGAAACGACGCCGCGTCGGGGCCACCCCCTCGGCCTCGACGAGCGGTGGCTGCTGATGGCCTGCTGCACGCTGGTGGCGGCCCTTTTCGGCACCGCTTTCCGCAAGATCTCACGCCGGGACCGGCGCGAGTCGCCTGTCGCCGTGGCGCGGTGGTCGCCGCCGGCGGCCGCCGACCAGCGAGCCGATTTCCGGTGAACACGACGCGAACTTGGCGTCAAGGAGGAGACATGAGCACTTCGACGGTCGAACGAGACCAGAACCTCGGCATGGGATACCCGCTGCAGGTTCCCGACGAGACGAACGGTCCCGCCGTTCGGGCATTGTTGCGGCGCACGGGAATTATCGGGGGGACGGTGGCCAGTACGGCCATTGCGGTTTCTGCGCTGAGCAAACGTCCCGGTACGCGCGCGTTGGCTCTCGGGGCGCTGTCCCCGGGTGCCGGTTACGTCTACACGCGCAGCCCGCTGCGGTTCCTGGGCACGCTGGCAGGGTTTGCCGCGTCGTTGGTGGCGTGGTTCGGCAGCGGCAACATCGTGCTGCCGCCGCTGCTCTGGGCAGCTACGGCGTTCAACGCGCGCAAGCAGGCCGCTCGCGGGCGCAAGACGTGGAACGGTGCCCAGGTGGCGGTGCCCGCAGCGCTGCTCGGCGCGGCCGCTGCGGGCACGGTGGCCCGCCGCCGCGCCTTCCGCGCGGCACAGGACCGCGGCCGCACCCGAGCGCAATACCTTGCCACCGTGCCACGGATCGATCCGCAACCCAAAGACGCGGGGCACAAAGAGCTTTCGGCCGAAGATCTCAGCACGTTACGATCGCTGCTCGATCGGGCGCTGCAGCCGCTCGACAAGTTCGACGGGTTCACCAAACTGGATCAGTTCCAAACCGCGGCGATCCGCTATCAACTCAATTTCTCGCAGTGGGCGCTCGCGATGGCTCAATTGCACTTCACGCCGTCTCTCCACGGCTACTTGTCCGCTGCGCAGCGCAATCTCATCGACAAGCTGACCCTGCCGCCGATCTGGCGCTACTGGGCTTTTGAGCAAACCTGGGGCAACCTCAGCCTCGACTGGGACCCGATGAAACGCGACAACATCATGCTGTCGGGCTACCTCGGAACGATGCTGGGCGCCTACGAATCCAACACCGGGGACGACCGTTACCGCCGCAGCGGCGCGCTGCCGTTCCGGCTGGGCAAGCGCACCTGGCCCTATACCCATGACATGGTCGCCGCCGCCGTCCATGACAACATGCAACGATCGGGGATGACGCTGTTCCCATGCGAGCCCAACTGGATATACAGCGCGTGCAACATGACCGGCATCAACACATTGATGATGTCGGACAGACTGCACGGCACGCGGTTCATCGACTCGATCGGCGATGAGTTCCGTCGCCGGCTGCACGAAGAGTTCATCACCCCGGACGGGCGAGTGACCGCCATCCGGTCCGCGCGGCTTGGTATCACCATCCCGATGCTCACCTCCACGGTGGCCGACTGCGGGCTGGCCAGCATGCTGCATGCCTTCGATTCCGACCTGGCACAACGCTGTTGGGCCATCGTGCGCCGCGAGTTCATCGATACCACCACGACCGAGCCGACCATTGCCCTGCGCGGATGGGATGCCATCGACACGGGCAACTACCACAAAACCCACTTGGGCGCCTTCGCCCCGGCGATGTGGGCGGCAGCCGAAATGGGCGACACGGAATTGTATGAGCTTTTGGCGGCATCGCTGGACCGACAACTGCCGCCCACCGAAGTCAACGGCACCCGCTGGTACGACGGGCTGTCGACAAACATGAACGCGATGCTGGCTTTTGCCCGGTTCAATCCGCCCGGTGGTCACCGCGCGTTGATCGCCGAAGGGCCCGGCCAGGCCGTGCTGAGCGGTCCGGTCCTGACGGGCGCGAGCTACCCGGAGGTATTGGTCGCCTCGACGCGTACCGACGGCACCGCTCTTGACCTTGTCTTGCGACCGGGCGAGGGTCCGGCACGAGTGCAGCTGGAGGTCGAGCGGCTCGTCCCACGCGGACGGTACCGCTTGCGCGGTGCGGTCGACGACGAATTGACCGCCGATGAGCGGGGCCGTCTGAGCATCCCCGTCGATCTGGCCGAGCGCACCGAAGTTGGTCTGGCACCGACGCCTTGACCCGGAAAGGAAACAGCGGATGAAAAAGGTTGTGGTGACGGGCGCCGGCTCGGGCATAGGCAAGGAATTCACCAAGTTGTACCTGCAGGACGGTTCGCACGTCCTCGGCGTCAGCCTGTTGCAAGCCGAACTCGACCAGCTGGGCCAGGATTTCCGCTTCGGAGCCGCGCGACTACACACCCTTCAGATGGACCTGTCCAAACCGGACGCGGCCGCCGCCCTGCTGCAGTGGTGCCAGGACAACGACTGGATCCCCGACGTCCTGATCAACAACGCCGGCTTCGCCTGTTTCGGCGATGCCGTCGACCTCTCTCCGGAGCGGGTGGCGAACATGTTGGAGCTCAACGTGATCACGTTGACCATGACCTCGATGCTCTTCGGCCGCGAGATGAAGGAACGCGGCCATGGCGCCATACTGAACGTCGGTTCGACCGCCGGAATGGTTCCCTCGGTGCGCTTCGCCTCCTATGGGGGCAGCAAGTCGTACGTCAACACCTTCACCTACGCGCTTGCCGCCGAGCTGAAGCCGCATGGGGTCACCGTCACTTGCTTGACCCCCGGTGTCACTCAAACGAAGTTCGCTGAGGCCGGTGGCATCGACGCCTTCGCGGGCAAGTCGATGCTGTACAACATGTTCCGGAAGAACAAGGCGAGCTCTCCTGCCGTGGTCGCCCGAGCAGGATACGACGCACTGGCCGCGGGTAAGCGGCAAGCTCTGGCAGGCAAGGGGGCCAAACTCGCTGCTGTCTTGTCGCGCGCCGTGTCGCAGCGGAACCTGCCCAACTTGATCAGGAACCCATAATGCCGGTGCGAGCCGACGTGGCGCCGGTCAATGGCGGCCAGCGTCTGTCCCCCGGTTTGTGGATCGCGGCAACCATCGAGATCGGGGTCGCAGTTGCGGTTTCGGCGGTCATCGTACGTACCGGTCGCGCGGGGGAGGCAGCCGGTCACTACGAGCCGGGCATGGCGAGTATGCACTCGCACCATTCGGTGCCAATCCATTGGCACGCGGGCACACTCGTCGCGGCCGCACTGACGGCGATCGCATTGGCATGGTGGGTGCGCACCCGGGCACGACTCGCTGCGATCCTTGCGGCCGCCGGCCTCGTCGGTCTGGGCGCATCCGAGGCCGTGCGCATGCTGGCCGTCCATTCGCACGTTGCCGGGATGGCCGCGCTCGAGGCGCTTTTCGTGGCTGTGCCCCTGCTGCTGATCGCGGCGCTGCCACGGCGGGCGATGAACACCGGTTCGGGCCGGTCACCGGCGTGGGCGGCGTGGGTGGTCATCGCCGTCGTCCTCAACTCCGCATTGCTGATCGTCCTGCACCTGCCCGCCGTCCACGATCGCGCGGCACACCTGGACATGGTCCCGCTGTGGCTTGCACTCCTCATCGTCGCCGTGGGGTCGGGTTACTGGTCCGCCATACTCGTCACCGCGGGGCGCGTCCGCCCCGCCCTGCGCCGGGGCGCGTTGGTCGTCGGTCAGGAGGTGGGGGCGATCCTGGGTCTGGCGGCCATGCTGGGGTCCGATCCGCACCTGCATCACCCGACCACGTTAGGGCTGCCCGCCTCGCTGGATCACCGCCTGGGCGGAGCTCTCATGCTCCTCACCTGCGCCGCCGTGACGCTGCCGCTGGCCAAAAAGTTAGAAAGACAACAGCTTCGAACGGAGCGCGATGTCCACTGATGTCGAACGGTCGGCGCCCGGAGCCACCGAGGACCACTCGGCCACGCTGAAGGCGATGCTGGATGCCCAGCGTTCCGATTTCCATGCGGCCGGACCGCCATCGGCCGCATTGCGGCGCGACAGGATCGACCGGCTGATTCTGCTGCTGACCGAGAACTCCGACGAATTCTCGGCAGCGCTCAACGCCGACTTCGGCAACCGGCCGCATGCCGTCAACGTGCTGTCGGACGTCGCTGGAATCCTGCCGGACCTGACCGCGACTCGTCGCCACCTGGAGTCGTGGATGCGCCCGCAGCGCCTTAGATCGGCTACGCTGCTCGGACTGCCGACGGTGGTGGAGAAAAAGCCGTTGGGCGTCGTCGGTGTCATCGGCCCGTGGAACTTCCCTGTCGGGCTGGTCGTCGAGCCAGCCGCGTCCGCGTTCGCCGCGGGCAACCGGGTGATGATCAAATTCTCCGAGGTCACCACCCGTACTGCGGATGTGTTCGCCGCCAAGGTGGCAACGTACTTCGAGCCGACCGAACTGACAGTCGTCACAGGCGGGCCCGAGGTTGGTGCGGCGTTCAGTGCGCTGCCCTTTGATCACTTGTTCTTCACCGGCTCACCCGGCGTCGGTGCGCTGGTTGCCGCGACCGCGGCCAAAAATCTGGTACCCGTGACCCTCGAATTGGGTGGCAAGAACCCCGCGGTCATCGCCCCCGAGGCCGACGTGCCGGCAATGGCCCGGCGGGTGATGGCGGCGCGGTTGGCCAACGGGGGCCAGATCTGTCTGTGTCCCGATTATGCGTTCGTTCCTCGCAGCCGGGTGGAATCCTTCGTCACGGCCGCCCTTGAGCACGGCCGAGTCGCCGCATCGGCGGACGACGAAGCGGGTCTGGTCAGCATTGTCGACGCCAAGAACTTCGAACGCGTCAACGCGTTGATCGAAAACGCTCGTGCGCGTGGCGCGACGATCCAAGACACGGGTACCCCGGCGGATTTCACGCGGCGGCGCATTCCACCGACCGTGGTGCTTGACGTCACCGACGACATGCGGATCACGCAGGAGGAGGTCTTCGGGCCCGTGCTGTCGGTCCTGCCCTACGACACGATCGGCGAGGTATGTGACTACGTCGCGGCGCGACCGTCGCCGCTGGCGGCCTATTGGTATGGCCCGGCCGGGCGGGACCTCGAGGAGTTTCGCGCCAAAACGCAAAGCGGAGGCATGGCCATCAACGACTTCGCCGTGCACTGCGCCATGATGGCCGCGCCATTCGGCGGCGTCGGACACAGCGGCTGGGGCGCCTACCACGGCAAGGCGGGCTTCGACACCTTCACCCACCACCGGACCGTCACGACAAGCCGGTTGCCGATGAGCTTCGCCGGTCTCATCACTCCGCCGTATCCGGCCGCGCTGTCCCCGGCGATATCGGCTTACGTGCGTTTCGAGCGTTTCCGCGCGCGGCGGCGCAGGGGTCGCCTCCGATGACGCGGGAGCGGGCGTCGCGGTGAGGCAATTTTCCGGCGAGGTGTCATGGCGCTCGTCCGCGGCACCCGATTCACTGTGGTCGCTACTCATCGATGTCACCCAAATGGGTCGCTGGAGCCCGGAATGCACCGGTGGCAGCTGGCTTGATGGCGCATCGAATCCTATTGTCGGTGGGCGCTTCCGCGGCACTAACCGGCTGGGACCGCTTCGGTGGTCAACCACGTGTGAGATCGTTGCCGTCGAAGAGCGTCGACGTCTGGTATTCGACGCGCGGCATTGGAGCGGTGCGACGACCCGCTGGGATTTCGAGCTGATTCCAGACGGCGACGGAACCGTCTTGCGCGAACGTTTCGAAACGAAAGATTCGCCCAGTCTCGTTCTGTTTCTCGACCGACTGGCCGGTCGTCCTCACCGGCTGCTGTCTTCGATGAAGACGACGCTGCAGCGCCTCAGTGCAGCCGCCGAGTCAGCCCGATTGTGACGGCCGGGCAAGCACCCAGCCGGGACCGCGTTTTTCGGCGACTGCGTCACGCGCCGCGCCCCGCCTCGGCTTCGCCGGCCCGGGTCAACCCGGCCACGTCGATGAGGTCTTCGTGCAGTTCGAACCACACCGTGTGGTAACTGTCCAGAATCGGGCGTGACACGTAGCCGTGGTCACCGGCGGCCACCGCGCCGGCAGCTCGCTCCAGCCGCGGCTTGTAGTGGCTCAGCCGCGGCGCCAACCCTGCGATCTGCTCCAGCAACGGAACCACGCCCTTGTGCAGTGCGAGCAGACGGTCGACCACGGCGCGGTCGTAGCCTTCGTCGCAGTGATCGTTCGGCTCGCCGGAACCCCGCGTCTGCCAGTCGGTGATGATGGCTTTGAGGTCTTTGTTGTGCGCACAGAAGGTCTCGTAGACGTCCGTCACCGCGGCCTGGCCGGTGGCGTGGTGCTCGGCATGGACAAGCTCGGTGCACCGCTGGCGCCCGGCTGGCGTAATGCGATATCCCATCGGCGTGGACTTGACCAGGTCGGCCTCGACGAATCCATCCAGCGCCGCCCGAACTGCCGCGGGCTCGGCATCGAGACTGCCGGCCACTACGTCGGCCGACGCCCGACCCTTGATCGCGATGAGGCGCAGGATCGTCAATTCGTCGATCACTTCCGGACTCTCTCCGCAGTCCTGAGCCCGACCGAGGCGGCGATGGCATCGCGGTGGACCGCCGAAGGGCCCAGCAGTGTGGCGCTGACTCGTGCGCGCCGCAAGTACCGGTGCGCCGAGTGCTCCCAGGTGAATCCGATGCCCCCGTGGATTTGAATCGACGACTCGGCGGCTGACAGCGCGGCGCGGGTGGCCACGACGAACGCCAACTCGGCATCGACCGAAGTTCCGCTGTGGACCGCCTGTTCGAGTACGGCGTCCGCGAACTCGACGTCAAGCAGCACCTCTGCGCAGCGATGTTTGATCGCCTGGAACGACCCGATGGGTGAGCCGAACTGGTTGCGCGCCTTCGCGTATTCGACGGCCGTTTCCAGGCAAGCGCGTGCCACGCCTACCTGCTCGGCACCGACCGCCAGCAGCCCGCGCCGGTAGGCCTCCGCGAGCGCGTTTGCGGCCGCGTCACGGCCGGCCAGCAGCCGTGCAGGCGCTTCCGACAACGTGACCTCGACCAGCCCCCGGGCGGGGTCGAGCTGGTCCGCCGGCACCAACTCAACATCGTCGCCGGCCACCGCAAACAGTCCCGGGCCGTCGTCGAGGGCCGCGCTGGTCAGCAGGATGTCGGGCTGCGATGGTGCCGACAGTCCCCAGACCACCCCGGTGAGCAGCCAGCCGCCGTCGGTCGGGGCCGCGACGAGCGGCGTCGAGATTCCCCATGACCCGTCCGCGTCGGCGACCGCCACGGCCCAGCGGGTGCCGCCGGCCACCAGGCCGGCCAACTCCTCGGCGGCGGTGTCGGTGCCGGTTTGAACCAAGAGCGTGGCCGCCAGCACCGCGCTCGACAGAAAGCTCGACGACGACAGCGCCCGGCCCAGCTCCATACTCACCAGGACCATTTCACGATCACCCAGGCCGAGCCCACCGAGGTCAGAATCGACGAGCAGCCCGGCCAGGTCGAGTTCATCGACGACATCAGCGGTGC
Source organism: uncultured Mycobacterium sp. (assembly GCA_964397935.1). Lineage (GTDB taxonomy): Bacteria > Actinomycetota > Actinomycetes > Mycobacteriales > Mycobacteriaceae > Mycobacterium. Next base: position 27,829 of record CAYNLB010000003.1, on the reverse strand, counting down.
CGGCGCTCAGTGCTTGGCGCGTGGTGGTTCTCAAGTCCTCGAGCAGCTCGGCAGCCAATTTCGTCCTCCTCCAGCAAGGCTGAAGAAAAGTATAACCAGGTTATATAGAATTGCTGGATGCGGGTCAGCCGATGAGGTCGAGCAGCTCTCGCTGTCCCTGGCTCTCGAGCATTTGCTCGGTGGTCTCTTCCAGGTGCCGACGCCACAGCAGTTCGGCGTCGGCCGCCTTGCCATCTTCGACCAGGCGAAGCAGCTTACGGTGCACGCGGTGCGCCAATTCGGCGGCGGCGCGCTTCTGCGCGTCATCGGTCGCGTGCTTCCAGACGGCCTCGGTGTGGGCGGTCGTGATCTCGGCCATGATGTGAGCGAACAGCGCGAGCGTGTTGCTGCCTGACAATTCCACCACCAGCGTGTGGAATTCGGCATGCGTCTTTCCCCACCTGCGTGGATCGTTGATCGCGTTGGCTTCCCGATCCAGCGCTTCGCGCAGCCGCTGAATCGTCAACGGAGTTGCGTTTTCAACCAGGAGGCGAACCGCCGGCGGCTCGATGATTGTGCGAGCACGGAACACGTCGAACACGGTGGTGTGGCCGTACTGCAGCAGCCCCCCCGCTTGGCGCGCGATCGGCTCGGGCCGGGGCGCATTGATCCGGGCACCGCCTTTGCTGCCGCGCCGGATCGTCAGCAGCGATTCCGACTGCAGGATCCGGATCGCTTCGCGTAGCACCGGACGCGATACGCCGTATTGGGCGAGTAGCTGCCCCTCGTTCGGCAGAAAATCACCGTCGCGGAACTCGCCGAGGATGATCTTGCGGCGGATATTGTCTGCCACAAGCTGGCCCGCGGTGGGATGCGCTATGGCCTGACTGTCGGGATGCACCGAATTATTGTCGCATCTAAATAGGAATCCTGGTTAGCCTAAGCCGCCGGCGGCGTTGCGCCGCCGTTGCAAAATTGTCAGCAGGCACGGCAGCGGATGCTCCGCCGCCACCGCCGAGGCACCGGCCTCCATGGCCTGAAACACCGTCGCCGGCTCCCGGTGATCGACCCGCGGCAGATCGGTGATCTCGTCGGCGCGGAGTGACAGCACCTCGACGGGACTGCGCTGCCGCGCCCAAACCAACAGGGTCGCCATATCCGGATCGGTGCTTTCCGACGGCTGGATCAGCGGCAGCAGGCCCGCGTAAACCTTGCCGCTCCCACCGTCGACGGTGACGTGGGCCCCGGCCAATCCCCGCAGGGCGCCCAAGCCGCACCCGACGACGCAAGGAGTGTGCAATTCCCGGCTGACCACCGCGGCATGAGAGGTTGACCCGCCCTGCTCGGTTATCACCGCGCGAGCGGCGATCATCCCGCCGACGTCATCCGGACTGGTGGTCTCGCGGGCCAGCACCACGTCGTCACCATCGTCAGCGGCGTCTTGGGCCGAATCACTGTCGGCGACAACGCGCCCCACGCCGACACCGGGACAGGCGGGCAGCCCCGAGGCGACCACGGCCGCTTCGGCCAACGCCGTCGGTTCGATCACCGGAGTGAGCAACACGTCGAGTTGGGCGGGGGTCACCCGGCTCAGGGCCTCGTCGATGCCGATGAGCCCCTCGCGCTGCAAAGCCACGGCAATGGCCACGGCGGCCCTGGCCGATCTTTTCGCGGCGCGGGTCTGCAGCAGATACAGCTTGCCAGCCTCCACGGTGAACTCGATGTCCTGGACATCGGTGCCTTCCCGTTCCAGCCGGGACGCCGCCTCCAGGAGCTGAAGATGGACGGCGGCGTGCTGTTGGGCCAAGACACTCAGCGGCAGCGGATCGAACCTGCCGCTGACCACATCCTCGCCCTGCCCACGAGGAAGCCACTCACCGAACGGGTGCGCCTCGCCGGTGAGGGGATTGCGGCTGAACAGAACCCCGGTGCCCGACCGGTCATCGAGGTTGCCGAAGACCATCGCCTGCACCGTCACGGCCGTGCCGGCCATCTTCCCCTCGAGGTTGTGGTGGTGCCGGTAGGACACCGCACGTTCGGAGTTCCACGAATCAAAAACAGCGGTCACGGCGGCCCGCAGCTGGACGTACGGATCGGCCGGCACCTGGCCGTCGGCCGGCCCGACCACATGTCCGAACAGTTCCCGGAACCGCTGGTGGGTGTCCCGCGCGAAGGCGGCACCGCATTTCGCGGCGAGGATCTGCTCGACTTCGTCGTTGATACCGAGGTTCAAGACCGTGTCCATCATTCCCGGCATGCTGGCCGGTGCACCGCTGCGCACCGAAACCAGCAGGGGCACCGGACCGCGTCCGAAGGTATGGCTCGATTCGGCCTCCAGCCAGGAAAGGCCGTCTCGGATCTGCGGCCAAAGCCGGCCCATGAGCTCATCCGGCGATTCGAAGTACTGCCGGCACGCATCAACGGTCACGGTGAATGCCGGAGGGGTCGGCAGGCCGGCCGCACGGATTTCGGACAGGCCGTGTGCCTTGCCGCCGACCAGCATTCGGGGGTAGACCCGGCTGCCGTCGAGGCGAACGACGAGCTGCCCCTCGGCGAGCGGGTCGGGGGCGGCCGCATCAGTCCGGATGGCCGATGACGGAGATGTCACTGAGCGCTCCTCGCGACAAGGTGATGTGCCTAACATATAACCAGGTTAGTATTTACGGTACCAATCGCTTAAGCCGCAGACAGTAGAGAGCGTGATGGAGCCTGATTCGGTCGACACCTTTCTCGATGAGGCCAGGGAATTCCTCGACACCCATGCCGAGCATCGGCCCGACGGCTTTCCGGACGCCATGTTCGCCCAGTTTCGTCCGATATCTGATCCCGAGGAGTGGCGCGTTGGCTGCGTCGCCTGGCAGCGGTTGCTCCACGACCAAGGATTCGCGGGGCTGACCTGGCCGCGAGAGGTCGGTGGGCGCGCACTGCCGTCGGCCTACGCCCTGGCGTGGGCCGACCTGGAATCTGAGTACGACGTCCCGCGCGGCCTGTTCGGCGTCACGCTGGAAATGGTCGGACCGACACTGCTCGCGGTCGGCTCTGCCAAACAGAAGCGGCACTGCGAAGCCATCCTGCGCGGCGAGGAAGTCTGGTGTCAGCTGTTCAGCGAGCCCGGCGCGGGCAGCGACCTGGCCGGGGTGTCCACTCGGGCGACACGCACAGACAGCGGATGGCGTGTGTCCGGCCAAAAGGTCTGGACGTCCGAAGCACGCCACGCCCAATATGGCTACCTGCTGGCCCGAACCGATGCCAGCCAAGGGCGTCACCGCGGCCTTACCGCGTTCGTTGTTGACATGTCGAGCCCCGGCATCGAGGTCCGGCCACTGAAACAGATGACCGGCGGTGCGTCCTTCTCCGAGGTTTTCTTCGATGACGTAGACCTGCCTGCCGATGCGGTTCTCGGCGAGGTCGGCGGGGGTTGGTCGGTGGCGATGACCACGCTCGGCTTCGAGCGATTCTCCACCTTCGGAAGGTCCCTGGGCCGGCTGGTGCGCCAAGCCGCCACGCTGGGGTGGCCTGACAGCGTTGCTCGCGAGACCTTTATCGACGCCGTCGTCGACCAGCGCGCCCTGGCCGCCTTCGAAGCCGGGATGCACCGGCGCATCGTCGCCGGAGAATCGCCCGGGCCCGAGGCCGCCTTGGCCAAGCTCGCCACCGGGGCGGTCGTCAGCACGCTGGCCGATGCCGTCGCCGGCCGGCTGGGCAACCGGCTTTCGCAACGCGAGGCGGGCCTCGACGATTGGCGGTTGGTGCTGCTGTCGGCGCCGGCCTTCCACATTGCCGGGGGCACCGATGAAATCGTCAAGACCATGATCGCCGAGCGCGTGCTCGGCCTGCCGAGAGACCGAACGTGATGAGCACAGCGCCGCAACGTGTTCCGATCATCGACGCCTGGGTGCAGCCCTGGCCGGCCGACGCCGTGGCCAAGATGCCGCAACGCAACTTCACACTGGCCGACCGCATGGAGCACGGCGCCCGATTGCGCGTCGGCGTGCCGCTCGAAACATTGATCGAGGAAATGGACCGGGCCGGCATCGGAAAAGCGATGTGCTCGGCAGGGCCGCTCATCCCCAACGAGGCCGTCATCGAGGCGGTACAGCGCTATCCGGATCGGCTGATCGGGGTGGCCAGCGTCAACCCGTGGTCGCCCGACGGGGTGATGCCCGCGGTGCACACCCTGCGTGCCCTGGTCGGCGAGTACGGCTTCAAGGGGCTAAAACTCGAGCCGTTCATCTTGGACAAAGTGCCCACCGAGGCGCAGTGGTACCCGCTATATGCCGCGTGTTCCGACCTCGACATCACGGTGCAAATTCAGGTGGGCGGCACCGGCCCGTCCACCTACACCTCCGAGACCGGCCGGCCCGGCCATGTCGACCGCGTGGCCATCGACTTCCCGGAGTTACGCATCGTCGCCGGCCACATCGGCTGGCCGTGGACCGAGGAGATGATCGCGGTCGCCGCCAAGCACCCCAACGTGTGGATCGACACCAGCGCCCACCTGCCGAAGTACTATCCGCCGCAGTTCGTGCACTTCCTTCGCACCTATGGCCGGCACAAGTGCCTCTGGGCCAGCGACTGGCCGATCCTGACGTTCGAAGCCGCACTGACCGGGCTTGCCGCGCTGGAACTCAAACCGGAAGTCGAGCAATTGTTCCTGCACGACAACGTGATCGAGGCGTTCGCGCTCAAAACCTGACGACGGTCGGTGCCCCCGCTTGCCAAACTCCGTGCAGATTTTATATAACCAGGTTAATTATTTGGAGGTGTTGTGCCGGTTCTGGCCACCGAGGTTGCCTCGTCCAGCGAGCCCCACCAGCGGGCGCGCCGACTTATGGAGTCCGTGCCCCGAACTCATCGGAACGGAGGCCCGAATGCAATTCACCGACGAACATGAGATGTTCCGTGCCGGCGTCAGAGCGATGCTGGCCAAGGTCGTCGAACCGCACTTCGACGAATGGGAGAATCAGGGCCGCTTCCCCGGCCACGAGCTGTTCCCCGAATTCGCCAAACTGGGGCTTCTGGGCCTGGAATACGACCTCGCCTACGGCGGCGAAGGCGCCGATCACTGGTTCACCGTCATCGCCTGCGAAGAATTCGGCCGGCTTCCCGGCAACGGAATTCCTATGGCCTACAACGTGCAGGCCAACATGGCCACGCCGGCACTGCACGCGCACGGCAGCGACCGACTCAAGCGCGAATTCCTCGCGCCGGCGATCGCCGGTGAACAGATCTGCTCGATCGCGGTGACCGAACCCGACGCCGGTTCCGATGTGGCCAGCATCCGCACCAAAGCGGTGCGCGACGGTGGCGATTGGCTGATCAGCGGCGCCAAGACCTACATCACCAACGGTGTGCAGGCCGACTGGCTGTGCCTGCTGGTGCGCACCTCCGATGAGGGCGGGTATCGCGGCATGAGCCAGGTCATCGTGCCGACCGACACCCACGGACTCACCGTGAGCCGCTCGCTGAAAAAGCTTGGCAACTGGTGCTCGGACACCGCCGAGCTGACCTTCGACCGGGTCAGGATTCCGGTCAGCAACACCATCGGTGAGATCGGACGCGGATTCCAGCAACAGATGGAGCAATTCCAGACCGAGCGAATCTGTGCGGTCTATCAGGCAGTCGGCCAGATGGAGACGGCCATAGAGCGTACCGTGGATTACCTGTCAGGGCGTTCGGCGTTCGGCGGCAAGCTGATCGACAACCAGTACTTGCAGTACAACCTCGCCGAACTGGCCTGTGAGGTGGACGCGGTGAAACGCTACGCACACTCCTGCGCCGAGCTGATCGTTGCAGGGGCCGATGCAGCCCGCCGCACCAGCAGCGCGAAACTGCTGGCGGGCAAGCTGATTCGTCGCGTCGCCGACACGTGCCTGCAGTATCACGGAGGCATGGGGTACATGGCCGAAACGTGGACCTCCCGCTTCTTCCGTGATTCCCGGTTGCTGTCGATCGGCGGCGGCGCCGACGAGGTGATGTTGCGGGTGCTCTCCCGCGACGTCACCGCCAAGACGTTCTTCACCGATCCAAAACGGATTTCACCAGCCCCAAAAGGAGTGAACTGACATGACCGCTGCGGACACCACCGCCGCCCCACCCGAGCAGGCCGAGCGGGTGATTTTGACGAAGGACAAGGAAACACACATCGCGCGGATCACCATCTGCAATCCGGCCAAGAAGAACGCGATGGCTCCCGAGGATTGCGAGCTGATGGGCCGCTACCTCGACGACATCGCCGAGGACGACGCCATCAAAGTCGTGCTGGTCCGCGGTGCAGGGGGCGTCTTCACCACCGGTGTCGACCTGAACCGCGCTTACGGCTGGTACGCCACCCCGGGTGAGGATCGCCGACCCAGCCAAAGGCGGCGGCTGGCCGTGGACCGTAAGGGGCAGCGGATGTTTCACGAGTTCATCGGGTTCCCGAAGGCCACCGTCGTCCAGGTGGAGTCGTACGCGCTCGGGCTGGGTCTGGAACTCGCACTGGCCGCCGACCTGGCGGTGGTCTCCCGCCAGGCAAAACTCGGAATGCCGGCCGCGCGCTTCCTCGGTCCGGTGCTGGGCAATGTCGCCTTGTTCATGCACCGGCTGGGACCCGTCGTCGCCCGCGATCTCATGCTGACCGGCCGGATGGCCACCGGGGCCGAATTCGAATCGGCCCGGCTTTTCACGCGTTTCGTCGACGAGGAGGACGTCGCGGACGAAACCGAAGCGCTGGCGGCGCAGGTCGCGAAGATGCCCGCCGACGGCATCGCCATCGCCAAGGAGGCCTACCGCCTGGTGGAGGCCGGCTCCGCGCTGGGCCTGGAGGAAACCACGTCCTACCTATTCCACAGCTATGGCACCAACCTGCGGTTCGAGCCGGACGAGTTCAACTTCGTCAAGGAGCGCTCCAAGAGCGACACCAGCGAAGCGTTCCGCAAGCGCGACGAGCACTACGGGGAAGGGTCCGCGCGGTGACGATTCAGGACTACACCCGCACCCTGCCCGACAAGGTTCTCGTCATCGGCGGCGGCCGGGGGATCGGTCGCTCCACCGTGGTGGAGCTGACCGCGGCGGGTAGCCGATGCGCCATCGGCTACCTCGAAAACGAGGCGGCCGCCAAGGAAACCCGGGAAATGGCCGCAGCCACGGGCGGCCCCGAGCCCGTTCTGGTGCGCGGCGACCTCGGCACCGACCCGGCCGGTCTGGTGACTGCCGCAATCGAGACGCTCGGCGGGCTCGGCGGATTGGTGACCACCGCGGTGCCGATCATCGCCGGGCGCACGATGAAGGTGACGCGCGAGGAATACGACCGGGTCTTTGACGTGCAAGTGTGGGGCCTTTGGGAAGCGGTCCGCACGGCCGTGCCTGAACTCGAAAAAGTCGGCGGTTCGGTGGTGGCGGTCAGCAGCCTGGGCGCCAATCACTATGCCCGCTACTACGGAGCCATCGGCCCCGCGAAGGCGGCGATGGAAAACCTCGTACGCTATTTCGGCGCCGAGCTGGGGCCACAGGGTGTGCGGGTCAACGGCATTGCTCCTTCGCTGGTGGACAACCCCGGTCACGGCGGGGAGGACATCATCGCCGGTGTCAAAGAGATGCAGGCCGCGGTCGCCCAGAAGACCCCGCTGCGCCGGTTGGGTCATCCCGACGAATTGGCCTCGGTCATCGTCGCTCTGCTGTCCAGCGACTTCAAGTTCGTCACCGGTCTGACGATTCCGGTGGACGGCGGCTACAGCCTGCTGGCTTGAGGATTGGTGAGCATGCGATTTCGTCTCGAGGACGGCGAAGCGCGGCTGCGGGACCGGTTGCGCGCACACATCGACGAGTTCAGCGCAGCGGACATGGCGGCGATGCGCGCCGAGATGGCCGAACTGGAAAGCGACCGCCAGGCACCGACGCTCTTTCATCCGTGGCTGGTTCGCCAGAACGTCATCGGTCTCGGCTGGCCAGCACCTCTCGGACGGCCGGCCTCGCAGACCGATCGGTTCGTCGCCCACGAGGAACTGGATTCGGCCGGATTGCCGACCTATGGCCTGGAACAGGCCGAGGCCGTCGGCTGGATGCTCGCCACCTTCGGGCCCCAAGAGCTAGCCGCAGAACATATTCCGCATATCCTTGACGCGTCGTGGAGCTACGCAGGCGGATACAGTGAACCCGAGGCAGGCAGCGACATGCTGGCGCTGCGGACCAAAGCCACCCCGACGCCCGCTGGCGACTTCGTGGTCACCGGCCAGAAGATGTGGACCTCCGGTGCGCACCTGGCCGACTGGATCTACACCCTCGTGCGGACCGAACCGGACAGCACCAGACATCGGGGCCTGTCGCTGCTGATGATCGATTCCCACGCGCCGGGCGTGACGATTCACCCGGTGCGGGTGATGGGCGGATGGCGGGTCAACGCATGCTTTTTCGACAACGTGATGGTCCCGGCGCGGGCGCTGATCGGCAAGCAGGGCCAGGCGTGGACGATGATGTCGCAAGCGCTGGACATGGAGCGCTCCATGAGCTTCGGCGGCCGTGAGGCACGTCTGCTGGTGGCCCGCTACCTGGACCGGATCGGCAGGCGAGGCACCGTGCTGGACGAGGCGACCTACCGGGATCTCGGCGAGTTCATCATGGAGCTCCAGGCAGAGCGGCTGTTGGGTCAGCAGGTCGTCGCCCTGGGCGAACGGGGCGAGTCCGCCAGCGGCGAGGCGTCGATGAGCAAGCTGCATGGGCCGGCGATCGCGCAGCGAGTCGCCCAGTGGCTGGTCGACGCTCTTGGTCCCGATGCCTACACCCTCGATTCCGGCGACCCCCTGGCCGAGGATGCCGAGCACTTCCTACGAGCGTCGACGGTGCTGTCAATCATCGGCGGCACCAGTGAGATTCAGCGCAATATCATCGCTCAACGCTGGTTGGGCCTACCCCGAGGCTGACTGGAGGACAACATGGACCTGGGACTCAAAGACAAGGTCGCGATCGTGCTGGGCGCAACGCAGGGCATGGGCCGGGCCACTGCGGTCCGACTCGGCGCGGAGGGTGCGCACGTGGTCCTGTGCTCGCGCGGGCGTGCCGAGGGCGACTCCCACTACCGGTATGTCGCCAAGCCGAGCCTGCAGTCGGTCGCACAAGAAGTTGCCGACGCCGGCGCAGCGTCGACCTTGACCGTGGTCGCCGATCTCACCCACGACGGCGAAGCCGAGAAGGTCGTCAAGGAAACAAACCAGCATTACGGGCATTTGGACAAGGTGGTCAACACGGTCGGTCTCTGTGAGGTGCGAACGTCGCCCGTGGAGCCAGACGAGTTGTGGGAAAGAGCTTTCCAGTCCGTTCTTATGACGTCGGTGCGGATCGCGCGCGCCGCGATCCCGGTCATGTTGGCAAACGGCGGAGGGGCGATTGTGACGACGTCGGCGATGTCGGTGCGCCATTTCATCCCCCGGATCGCCCACTACTCGGCGCAGAAGGCGGCGCTGGCGCACTTCACCAAAAACCTCGCCAGAGAATACGGCGCCCAGGGCATCCGGGCCAACGCCGTGCTGCCCGGAATGATCTTGAATGAGCAACTCGTCGAGGAGCGCAAGCAACGGATGGCCGAAAGCGGCCACACCGCCGACGAGGATTTCCGCGAGCGCAACCAAGCCTACGGCGGGGCCACCTGGGGCAACCGCTTCGGCGTGCCCGAAGACATCGCCGACGTCATCGCGTTTCTGCTCTCCGAGCGAGCCAGCTACGTCAACGGCGTGCTACTCAACGTCGACGGTGGCTCAGAATACTTCTGAGCATGCGCGTGCGGGCGCGCCCGGGATAACCAGTGCGATCGCGGATCGCGGCGAAAGAAATTGTGCCAGTTCATCAATTACGAGCTCCCCGACGATGTGAACGAAGATCATGACTTGGCCGCGTCGGAACGAGCCACACGCTTGCCCGACGACGGTCGTCGACTGCCGTGCACCGCGGCCCCCGCAGATCCTGCGGTTTGCGACGCGCCTTCAGTGTCCCGGTTGTCGACCAGTCTCGTGCGCAAACCGGTAAGCAATGCCCGGACCGCTACACGCAGGTGCTCGCGCGGTGATATCGCACTGCTGACGGCGATAGCTTCGGCCAGATCTGGCGATGGGGGTTCGTCTTGCGGCAGCGAAAGCGGCGTGAGCTGGGCCCAACCGACGATCAGCGCACAGATGGCGGTGTAGGCCTCGGCACTGGCCGCGGGACCGAAACCACCGGCGTGAAGCTGGGCTACGACGAAACTGGCCACGCCCACATCCTCGACCCGGCCATGCTGTGCGTTGAGCACATAGTTGACCACGCCCGGGAACTCTTCGGTCAAATCGGCGGTGACGAGGAGCACGCGTTCGATGGCGTCGTCCCAGTCCTCGCCGGGTCGGCGGACCAATTGATCGGCGAATTCGCGCTTCATAATGTTGGCGGCCACCATCGAGGCCAGGACTTTGCGCCCGCCGCGCACATGATAGTGGACCGCGGGGCCGGTAACCCCCAGGGCCTCAGCGACTTTCGTCACCGTCAAGGCGTCGAGTCCCGCGCTCCGTGTCACCTTGACCGCGGCGTCCAAGATATCGGCTTCGGTGAGCACGGTCGTCTGTACGCCGCCGCGCTGCCCGCCAAACTTCCTCGTACGAACCACCTAGGGGATTCTGCCCGCTCGCGGCCGGTCGTGTGTGGCCGTAGCGATATCTCCGGCCCCGACCCATTGACACCGATCGGCATCATTTAGATACTATTAATGCTCATCCGTCGGCCAGAAGGAGGATCTTGTGGAACCAGGCCGGCTGATCAATTTCGTGTTCATCGCCGTATTTTTGGCCTCGGCGGTATGGCTGTACCGGGGCGATCGCGCGGTCGGGCACGTGCGGACAGTGACCTGGATGTTCATCGGCGCCACCTCGATGTCGTGGCTGGAGGCGGTCTGGGATTGGACGCTGTACTACCGCTTCAATCCAAAGCAGGACTGGCTCATGCCAGCCTCGATTCCCGTGTTGGGCATGGCCGGGGGCTGGCCATTCGTCATGCCATGCATATACGGCCCCTGGTTCGTGCTGTGCACGTACTTCTTCGCCACGAAGATGGTGGCGCGCGGCCTCAGCACCCGGAAGATCGTCGGCGTAGCGGTCGTCGTGGGCGCGATCTCGGAGTTGGTGCTAGAGCTTCCATTCCTGTTCATCGGCAACTATTCCTACACGAGATCCGTACCGGGCTTAGCGCTGTTTACCGGTACCCAACAACAGTATCCGCTGTTGGTCGCCGTCTACATGGCGCCGGTCATGGCATTCTTCACGATCATGATGGTGCGTGGGCTGAAGGCAGCGAACCTACCGACCCAACCCGTCAAGGCACTGGCCGGCGTTGGCGCCGCAGCGCCGGAGCCGCAGGTTTCTCTGGGCGGGCAAGCCCTATCGGGGCCGGCAAACTTCTGGTCGCGGCTGAGCAATTTGCGAGCTTTCGGTGGAAGTGACGGTCGCATCGGCGTCAACCTGGTTGCATCGATTGCCTCATGCCAGATCCTCTTCGCGCTCACCATGATTCCCGCTCTTATAGTTCGGTTCGCGGGGTGGGCAACACAGGTGGGGCTGGCAAATCCTTTCGGAGTGCCCGCTTACCCGTTTCCTTTTTGATCGATCCACCGCCGGACACGTCCAGACACGGCGTCGCGTTGGCGCTCAACGGCTTTCACGTGCCCAGCGGGGTAAGCTGAAACCCCGGTCGAACTGCCACAAGTCAGTGATCTCGTCGCGGGTCGCGGGGTCGGCCAAGGTTCGGGCCAGTTGGGCCAACCACGGCCCGGGGTCGGGCATCGCCACGCTCCACGTGCGGATACGTCGCGAATACAGCTGGCAGTCCGCCTCGAGCGTGAAGCCGTAGCCACCCAGCGCCTGATGCACGGTGACGGCGGCCTGCCGCGAGGCAGTACGCGCTTTGGCCGCCGCCATGGCTGCGGCGAATAGCGGCTTGGTGCCGTCACCGGCGGCGAGGTGTGCGGCGTGGCGCACGAGCAGGTCGGCGGCCTGCACGGCGGTGGCCACATCCGCCAGTGGGTGGGAGACGCCCTGGAAGCTGCCGACCGGCACCCCGAACTGCCGACGGTCGGCGACGTAGCCGACTCCATAACGGATCAACGCATGGGCGGCGCCCACGAGCTGGGCCGATTCCAACAGAAACCCCCAGGCGCGCATCGCACCGGGATCGCCGTCGCACGCCAGTGGGCTGATGTTGTCGACGAGCACAACCCGCTCCCCCGCGGCACTCCTGCGCACCGCGCTGGTCGTCAGCGGGGCAACCGCGAGCCCCGAGCCCAAAGCGACCGCCACACGCGGCAGTCCCGCCGGCACGAGGGGCCGGTCAACGCCGTTGGCCACGCCCGGCTCACCGAGCAACACATAAGCGGGCATGGCCGACACAAACGGTACCGGCGCGAGGTGCGCGCCGAGTGTGACCGCCGCGCGGGTCAACAGATAGGGGTCGACGGGAAGGTCCCACAGCCCGAAATCACCCAGTGCCCGATCGAGCCGCTCCACGTGACCGACCGCGTCCGAGTCACCGCTGTCCAAGGCTCGTAAGGCCTCAGGCGGACAGTGCTTGCTCAGCACAGTAGCGAGCGAATCCGCAAGCTCCTCGGCCTCCTGCGGCCAACGCTCATCGAACATCAATCACTCCGACCCGTCACTCAAATCACCAACCAGGTTATAGTATTCGGCTTGCAGCAAGACTCCAAGGCGCCGTCCCGCCCACGCCCGCGGCGCTGGACATCGATCTGTCCGAAGAGGACGCGGCCTTCGCGAGGAGTGGATGACGTGACTGGACAGCGCTGCTGCTGCGGCCGCCCCGCACATCACAGGTAATGCCATCGTGGTGGTCGGCGAGGCCACCAAGGGATCACCGTCAACGCACCGTGGGCGTATCGCCCAGAGTCTCTTGGGTGGTGATCACTTGCCCCCGGCATCAAGGCTCTTCTCGCGTGTCAGATTCCCGACGTACGGGCCATAATGGCGCTCCGGTAGCTTGCACCTCAAATCGAATCGAACAGGCAAGGACCGTCATGTCACGATCGGCGAACGCGGGCACCGGCCGTCCCCGCGACCCGATGATGGAGGAACGCGTACGCCAAGCCGCGTGCGATCTGTACGGGCGTGTCGGCTGGTCCGGTTTCAGCATCGACGCGGTGGCCAGGGAGGCACGGGTCGGCAAGTCGTCGATATACCTGCGCTGGCCCGACCAGACAGCGCTACTCCTCGACACCCTTGAGGCCCGTATCGCGCTGCCGTTGGATACCGACACCGGCAGCCTTCGGAATGATCTACTTGTCCTGAGCCGCAGCATCTTTAATCTTCTCGTCAGCGATGCCGGTGACGTCGTGGTCCGACTGAGCGCTGAAGCGCGATCGGTACCGGAACTGGCGCCGCGGTGGGCAGACTTCGTGGGCGCTCAGACCGCGGCCATGCGGGCGATCACGCAGCGCGGGATCGCCCGCGGCGACCTGCCGGAAAACACGCCGGTCACACTGATGCTCGATGCGCTGTTCGGCGCCCTGCTGATGCATTACATGGTGACACCGCCGGCACGCATGGCGCGACTTGCGAAGGAGGTCAACGACTACACCGAAGCGCTCGTCGACATGGTGCTCGCGGCCGTCGCTATGACGTGAGAACCGACCAGTGTCGTGAGTCGTTAAATTCGCGGTCAGGTTCGGGGTCGACTTAGACGATGTCACCCAACGTGCGCAGACTGCGAAATTTAGGGGTTTTCGCACCACGTCCACGTTCGGCGCCGCGGAAGCTTCCCGGTAGGGCGATGGCCAACGCCCACCAGTGGCAACGAATCAATGACTCACGACACCAGGCGACGCCGAGCGGAGCGGAGTAAATGGCGGCGCCTTACCTCCTTGTCAGACCGGGGTGAACTCCGAGATAAGCCAGCGTCGGCCCACCTTTTCGAGGGTTACTCGGACATCTGAGGCGGTGCTCGTCGGTGGGTCCGAGTCACTGATAAAACTCTGATTCACAAAGACCATCACTACGGCGTGGTCCATCGTCGCATGCACCAATGCGGCGGCCGGCACCGTGACCACTGACGAGATGTGCTTCTCGCGTGCGTCGGGGATGACGTGCTGATGGGTGAACACGGCATAGGAGGTTTTGAACTTGCCGGTAAGACGTTCTCGTGCCGCGCTCAGGTCTTTGTCCGCGGTGTCAGGCTGGTAAGTCAGCAATGCCATGGTGCCGTCCGTAGCCGCGCGGACCGATTCGACGCGCGCCAGCTGCACAAAGCGCGCCGACACCACCCCCCACGTCAAGTAACCGGCGCCACCTCCCAGGACCACCGTCAGCGCCGGCAGCAGGCCGTAGGCGACGACACGCGCCCAGCGCCGGCCCACGGCAGGTGGACATGTGGACGCCGCAGCGTCATGTGGCGCGTCGTCAACGTCATCCGAACCCTCGGGGGGAGCCGGGCTGGTTTCTTCGTCGATGTCGTCTTCGTCGGCGGTCGCACCGTCGCTCGAGATCGGGGAGCCCGACACGACTGCCAGTTCGCGCTCGATACCGGGGCGACGATGCCGCCCCGTTGTGGCGCTGGGGGCCTGCGCGCGGTTGACGGGATCACTCTTCAGACGCAATCGCATTGGACCAACCCGCTCCCTGGGCGCACCGGTAACTCTTCTCTCGATGCTGATCTCACCTACTCAGTTAAACAGGGCAGACCGCCAGTCGGCCCTCAGGTGGTCATTGCGCCCCCGGCCATTCACTTGGCGGTCGAAAGTCGCCG
>CAYNLB010000003.1:0-13008 GCA_964397935.1 uncultured Mycobacterium sp. | reverse complement strand
GCCCTCAGGTGGTCATTGCGCCCCCGGCCATTCACTTGGCGGTCGAAAGTCGCCGGACAACGCTGGCGAGTAGCCGCGGCGACAGCCGACGCATGCGCCACAACATTTTGGCCGGAACGCCGGGAAAGACGTATATCCCGGCGTGCCGCCGGGCCAGTGATGCTTCGATGGCGTCGATCACCCGCTCCGGAGTGGCAACCGGGGCTATGTTCTTCAGCCTTTCGGACACCCCGTGAGCCATGATGTCATCAAGCATTGGCGTCTGGACCGCTGCGGGACATATGCACCGCACGTTGATACCGCTGCCCTTCAGCTCCATCGCCAGAGTCTCGGCAAAGCCCAATACGGCGAACTTGGTCGCCGTGTAGGCCGCCATGTCGGGGGTGGGCATCCATCCTGCCAGCGACGCGAACAGCACCACATCACCAGTGCCACGGGCCCGCATGCCCGGCAGCACAGCCTTCACCCAGCGCACCGTGCCGAGGTAGTTGACGTTCATCGAACGTACGAAGGCGTCGTGCGGCAGATCCTCGATGCGGCCGTGGAGCGCGATGGCGGCGGCATTGACCAACCGGTCGATCGCGCCGAACCTTTCCAAGAGCGAGTGCGCGGTGAAGGTCACCTGGCCGTTGTCGGACACGTCGCACGGGTACGGCTTCGCACCGGTTTCGGCCGCGACAGCATCCAGCCGCGGTCCCGGGAGGTCGACAGCGGCCACGGCCCATCCCTCGTGGGCCAGACGCGCAGTCATCAGCCTGCCCATTCCGCTGGCGGCACCCGTAACCACGGCGACTCTGGTAACCATCTACCGTCTCCTTCTCCGCGGCTGTTGCCCGCGCATAGCGGGGGCCGCGGCGCCGGTCGAGCACGCGAAAACACTATGATCGGTCTCTGCTATACATCTGAAGGATATACATTCGGATCAAGAGGGTTGCCCTCCGCTAGCAACCAACCTCCGCACGATGGCGATCCACGGGTCGTCGGAAGGACTCGGTGATGATCGAGCTAAAGGTGCTGCAAGCAGTTCGCCTCAAAGGGCGAATCATGCCGGCCGACGTCGCAGCCACCGTCGGGGAAGCGCCCAGCACGGTGGCCGAAGCGGTCGGGGCGGCAACCGACGCGGGATTGCTCATCGAGGGCAAGACGCTTCGGCTCTCCCCGGAGGGCCGCATCCGACTCGACGAGCTGCTCGCGGCCGAACGGCGGAACACAGACCAGGCTGCCATCGGTGCCGCCTACGACCAATTTCGGAGTGTCAACGCTGATTTCAAGGCTTTGGTGGCGGATTGGCAGCTCAAGGACGGCGAGCCGAACCCGCACGACGATGCCGAGTACGACGCAGCGATATTGGCCCGCCTTGCTGACGTGCACGAACGAGTGACGCCCATTGCCGAGGCCGTCGCACACGAACTCCCGCGTCTTGCAAGCTATTCGGACAAGTTAGCAGCCGCGCTGGCGAAGGTGCAGTCCGGAGAGACAACTTGGCTGACACGGCCGATCGTCGACTCATATCACACCGTATGGTTTGAACTGCATGAAGAATTGATCCTCGCCGCCGGACTTACTCGCGAAAGCGAGGCACGGGCCGGGCACGCACACTAGGGTGCCGTGTGTCCCTGAACGACGACGTCATGCCGTTAGCGCCTAACCCCAACCTATTAAGCGAAGGCTCAACCCTCGGCGCCGACCGCCTGCAGAGCACCCCGAGGACGCGAGGAGCGAATGACAGATATGACCGGCTTTGAAACCATCGAATTCCACATCCGCGACCATGTTGCGACGCTGACGCTCAATCGGCCCGAAAAGCTGAACTCCTTCAATGAATGCATGGCCGACGAAGTGGCCGCGGCCTGGCGCCGCACCCGGGAGGACGAGGACATCCGGGTGGCCATCATTCAGGCCAATGGTGACCGGGCCTTCTGCACCGGAATCGACGTCGGGGACGGTCCCTGGTGGTACCACGAGCCGATCTTCAATCAGGAGGATCCTGGCATAATGCTGGGTCCCAAGGCGCATTTGGTGTGGAAGCCGGTGATTGCGGCGCTGCACGGCATGGTAGCCGGCGGCGCAATGTATTTCGTGAACGAAGCCGACTTCTCGATCTGCTCGGAATCGACGGTGTTCTTCGACCCGCACGCAAATGGCGGCGTCGTGTCGGCGCTCGAGCCGATGGGGATGCTGGCGCGAGGAGTGCCCTACGGCGATGTGGCACGCTGGGCGTTGCTGGGTAGCGAAGAACGGATTTGCGCGGCTACCGCGCTGCGCCTTGGCCTGGTTACCGAGGTTGTGCCAGACGAACAGTTACGTTCCCGGGCGGCTGAGTTGGCGGCAGAGATCGCGGCGCGCCGGCCTCAGGCGATCCAGGGCACCGTGCGTGCGCTGTGGGAGGCCCGCGATCTACCGCCGAGCATCGCTCAACGACACGGGTTGTCGTACACCCACATCGGCAACCCGGGCGCCGAGAGCGATTCGCGCACCAACAAGCGTGCGCCACGCACCCGCTGATAGCCGGCGGCCAAGTACCTGGAAAACGAATCGGGCTGAACCGCCGAATGACCACATCTCACACCCGCAAAACTCCGGAGGCAGCGGCCCTACTGATTGACTACGGCGGTGTACTGACGGCCTCGGTAGTCGAGGCATTTTCGGCAGCCTGCGCTTCGATCGGAGTCGACGGTCAAGGCTTCCTCAACGAAGCGTTCAGCGCCTCGCAGGCTGATGACAGTCCATTCGTTCTGCTGGAACTCGGTCAAATCAGCGGCGATGAGTTCAGTGAGCGACTCACCCCGGTGCTTCGCCGCCACGCCTCGGTCCCGGTGGACGGCCACCAGTTCTTCACGGCGGTGCAAAACGTAACCTGGGACCTGGACCCGGTTATGACGGCGGCCATCAACAGTTTCATTGCCGCCGGGGTGCCGACGGTGCTGGTGAGCAATTCTTGGGGAAAGTCCGAAACCTATCCATGGGACCAACTTCCGGCGTTCACCGCAGCCGTGGTGTCGTCGGACGTCGGGCTGCGCAAACCCGACCGCGATATCTATCTGCTGGCTGCCGATCGGGTCGGCGTCGAGCCGGCCGAGTGCGTTTTCGTCGACGACCTCGAAGTCAACTTGGTGCCCGGCCGCGAGCTGGGCATGACGACCGTGCTGCACACGGCGGCCGGACCGACGATCACCGCGTTAGCCAAACTCTTCGACGTGCCGGTCAACCCCGGGACTGCTTTATTCGATTGACGACGCGTCTAATGCGATCCGCGCTCGGCGGCTGCTTTGCGGAGTATCTCGAGTTCCTCCAGCAGGCCGTCGGCAATCGGTTGGGCCTCGGGGACGAGGTCGCGGTTCGTGGTGAAGGAGAAGAAGGCTTTTCCCGCATAGGTGATGACCGCGCAGACCGGCCCGATACCGAGCGCCTGCATCATCATGATGTAGAACTCCTCGATGCGGGCACCGCAAATGAAGCGCGGTTCTTTTGATGTCGCGATGTTGGTCACGCAGAGGTTGAACACCGGCGGCAACTCGGGCACCAGGTTCCTGGTCAATGCGTGCATCACGAGCTCGAGGGTGCCCGGGGTGACCAGATTGAAGAGGTTCTCGACCGGATTGCTGCCACCGTGCTGAAGACTCGACTTGGCCTTGCTCATCGCGGCTGAGATGTTCTCAAGCCTCTCAACAGGATCCGAAATGTGAGTCGGCAGCAGCGGAGCCAGGAGCGAAAACCGGTTCTCGACGGCGTGCTCGTCGGTCTCGTGCCGCATGTTGACCGGGTTGACCGCCGTCAGCGGTTCGTCTGGAAGATCGTCGCGCTCAAGGAGATAATTGCGCAGGCTCCCCGTCACCATAGCCAGCGCGACGTCGTTGAACTTCACGCCGAACGCGTCGCGCACCGTGGCGATGTCGTCCATCGAGGCACCAACCCAACCCATCGCGCGTCGGATCTGGCCCGGAGAGATCTCGCTGAAAAAGACGTGCGGGCATTTGAACGGCATGCCGGTCGTCTTGGCCAGCCCGTTCCGTTTCTTGCCTCCGCGCAACAGCGACACGAGCGGGCCGGGGCCAATGGCTCGCGCGAGTCCCGTTCCCGCACGCGCCGCGCGTAGTGGCCGCGTCGCCATGTTCGGCATCGCTCGCAGCAACATCTCCGGACCCGTCGGTATGCGTTCTGCTTTCCAGTGATCCGGCGGTACGTGATGCGGGGTATCCGGCGATGCCGTCATCAGATGAGACAGCATGTCCAGGCCGCCCATGCCGTCGACGTATGCGTGATGGAACTTGAGGAACAACGCAATTCGGCCGTGCTTGAGCCTCTCGATGAACCACACATCCCACAACGGACGGGTCTCGTCCAAGGGAGGATCACCCAGTTGCGCGACGAGCTCGCGCAACTCCGTGGCACCGCCCGGTGCCGGGATTGCGCTGCGGTGCACATGACGGTCGATGTTGAAGTCGGGATCCTCGGCCCAGACCGGTTCGGTGAGTCCGAACGGCGTTCGAACCAGACGGCGTCGCAGTGGTGGCATTGTCGGCAACTGATTCTGCAGATGTTGCTTGAACGCGTCGAATGTCACCGGATTGGGTGACGTCTTGGGATCCAAGACGAGCACGCCACCGCCATGAAGCGGCCAACGGGCAGTGTCTAGTGAGACGAAAAGGGTGTCGAGTGTTGACAGTGAACGCATCAGGCCTCCCTGGCGCTAATAAGCGGTCGGCGCCGAATCGGCGAGCTGGTCGTTCACGGCATAGAGGTCCTCGATCGCCTCCGCGTACTTTTCGAGCACGGCGGCCCGTTTGACCTTGAAGGTGGGCGTCATCATCTCCGAATCCGGCCCCCACACCTCGGGCAGGATCTTGATCCGTTTGATTTGCTCTACCCTCGCCAGCGCCTGGTTGACATCTTCCAGGTGCTTCAGGATTGCTGCCTCGAGGTCGGGATCGGACATGAGGGCGATCGGATCGGTCGTGTCCTTTCCCAGACCCTGCGCCCATTGAACGATTTCCAGCGGATCGGGCACGATCAGCGCCGCAGGAAACTTCCTTGCCTCGCCAACGACAACGGCGGTGGAGACCAGCGGGTGGCTCGCGATTGCCGTTTCGATCGGCTGCGGGGCGATGTTCTTCCCGCCCGCGGTGATGATCAGATCCTTCTTCCGACCAATCAATGTCAGATAGCCGTCCTCGTCGATGCGACCCAAGTCACCGGTGCGTAGCCATCCGTCGTCGGTGAATACTGCCTTGGTCTGCTCCGGGTCATTGAGGTAGTCGACGAACGCCTGTGGCCCGCGCATCTCGATTTCGCCGTCGGCAGCAATCCGGAGATCGACGCCGGGGAAGGGTCGCCCCAAGGTCCCGCGCCGCGGATCGCGCGGCGAGCAGACACCACCGATGAATTCCGTCATCCCGTACGCGTCAGCAAGCTCGACACCAAGCGCGGCCATTCCGTCCAAGACATCAGCGGGCATCGAAGCCGCCGCGGTGAGCGCGATTTCGACGGTGTCCAGCGCCAGGGCCGAGGCGACGCGTTCACGCGCGGGCTCCACCTCTGCCAGCGCAATCTCCAAATCGCTGGGCAATTCGCCGGTTTCGGTGCGTGCACGAACCGCCCGCAAGCCGACCTCCAAGGCGCGGCGCAGTTCCGCGCCCTCCGGGTCGGGCGTTCCTCTGGCCATGGACTGCGCGGCGGCCCATAACTTCTCCCAGATCCGCGGAGGACCGAAGAAGATGTTTGGCCGAACCTCCAGCAGATAGCTGCCGATAGCGGTCAAATCCGGGCAGAAGAACACCTCCGATCCCGTCCGCAACCCGACGTAATGGGAGAACATCCGCTCGGCGACGTGCGCCATCGGAAGATAACTGATGACCCGTTTATGCATCCAGCCAGTGCCGAAGGCCATGACTACCGACTCCACCCCCGAAACGACACTGCGATGACTGTGCTGGGCGCCTTTGGGCCGTCCTGTTGTGCCTGAGGTGTAGATGATGGTCGCGATATCGTCGGGTTGTACCTGCGCCTTAGCCTCATCGAGTGTGATTGGCGGCTCGCCGAGTAGCTCGGAGAAATCTACCACCGAATCGTCGGTGTCGGCCGTCTCGTCGGTGCACACGATCGTCCGCAACGACGGAATCTGCGGTTTGATCTCCTTGACGCGCTTGACTTGTTCGCCGTCGACAAGGATCACGCCGGCCCCACAATGGTTGAGGAGCCATTCGACCTGGCTGTTCGACGACGTCAAGTAGATCGAGGTCATCGTTGCGCCGAGAAGAATCCCAGCGGTGTCCATGATGTTGCACTCGACCCGGTTGCGCAGCAGCATTGCGACTCGATCGCCGCGGCGGATGCCCAACCCACGTAGACCAGCCGCGACTGAGCACGCGGAGCGAATGTACTCGTTCCACGACAGCGTCGACCAGCCGCCGTCCGGTTTCTTCGAGTGCAGCGCGGGGGCATCGCCTTGCTGCGAGACGGTGTCGGCGATCACGTCGACCAGCGTGCGGCCAGAGATGAGCTCCGCCATCTCCGCGCTTGTCATGTGCATGGCCATTCAACCCTCGCTGTCATGCTCCGTTTGTGACGGCCACGTGTGCCGGACCGAGCGGTGCTGCCTGCCTCGAGGAGCACCGTGGCGCGCGCCACAATTCTAACCTAGTGTGCTAGGCGGCAGTAGTCCGAATTTTTCTGAGCGTGGGACGCAAACGAGTGCTTTCGGGCAACGTTGCGAGACCTGAATCGTAAATTCGCAATTCGGCAACCGACGCGACGGTGTTGCTCAGCTGCACGCCGACGCCATCGCTCGTTGCCACCGTGAGGACACCGCGCCCCGGGCATTCCTCGAAGCGACGGGCTCGGCGCCGCGGACCTGGGCCACCTCGACAACGATGGTCGCACCCATGCCGCCACCGGCGCACATGAACAACACGCCGAGGCCGGCACCTCGGCGAAGCGGTTCATAGATGGCAGACCGACCATCTGGGCTTCGGTCGCCGCGATCGGGTCTGACGGCGCGCCCCTAGCCTAGCTCAACTAGTGAACCTGGTAAACGAACTACCAGCGACGCTGCCTTGCTCAGCGTGCGGGAGTTCAAGCACGCCGGCAGCGACGAGTTCGTCGACCTCCGCGTCGGACGTGCCTAGCAGGGCGCGGCAGATTTCGCGGGTGTGTGCAGCCAGCGCCGGCGCGGGCCGAAGCTCGGGCTCAGGCATGTTCTCGAACAAGCCGATGCCCATGGTGACCTCCAGCGGCCGGTCGTGGCCGGGTTGGGGCAACTCGCCCAGCTGGTTGCGCGCCGCCAGGTGGGGCTCGATGAGCAAAGCCTTCACATTGACGGCTGCGCCCGCCATCACCCCCCCGGCCTGCAGCCGCTCCTGCGCATCCCGGTGTGTCAGGGGCGCGATCCACGCCTGCAGTATCCCGTCTAGCTCTTCCCGGTGGGAGACACGACCGGCGGCCGTCGCGTACTCGGGCTTGTCTGCGAGATCGGGACGGCCGATGACCTTGGTCAGGTTGGTCCAGTCGTCATCACCGTCGACGGTTACAGCACAGTGGGTATCCTCACCAGAGCACTCGTAAACGCCTGTGGGAGCATCGAATTCGCAGCTGTTACCCCTCGCAACCAGGGTTCCCGGCTGCAGCGACTCCCGAACGTACTCGGTAGCCAGCTGGCAAAATACCGTCTCCATCTGCGCCAGAGCGATACGTTGCCCCACCCCCGTCCGTTCGCGCTCGATCAATGCAGCAACCACCCCTGCCGCACCAACTCGAGCGGCGGCATGGTCGGGATACACGGTCTGGTCGTCGCCGAATCCGTCAGGCGCATCCGGGTGGCGCCACAGTGTGGTCAATCCGACGGTGGCCCGCACCAGTGGTCCGTAACCCATACGCCTCGACCACGGCCCGGTTCTGCCCAACGCACTGCTCTCGACCAGGATGATGCGCGGGTTGATGGCTTTGAGCGCGTCGTAGCCCAGGCCGAGTGAATCGAGCGTTCCGGGTTTGAAGTTCGTCAGCACCACATCCGAGCAGGCGACCAACCGGCCGAACAACTCCTTGCCCGCCTCACTGCGCAGGTTCAGTCCCAAACTGAGTTTGTTGCGGTTGCCCAGCGCGAACGAATAGCCCACTTTGTCAGGCGAATCCGTTTGGCGCGCGCCATCGATAAAGGCGCGATTCTCCACCTTGATGACCTCTGCGCCCTGATCAGCAAGCTGGCGCCCCGTTTCCGCCCCGACCACGATGACGCCGAGGTCGAGCACCCGCACGCCGGCCAATGGTCGGGCGTCCACGTCCGCACCCGCAACCGCCACCGGTCGGGAAGGTTTGGCCAGCACTTCCTCGGTGTGCTCACCAAGTTCGGGCGCGCGGTGCCGGAAGCCGGCGCGCTTGTCGCCGAACTCCAGGTAGCCGTTTGGGATGGCGGCGCGCACGCCGGGCGCGATCTCCTCGTAGACAAAGGCTTTACGCTCGCGAACGTGGTCACTGGCCAGGATCTCCTGGGCATCGTTCAGCGGTGCGACCGCGATTCCCAAATGAGAGCCATGCGATACGATTTCGTCGCGTGACTTGTCGGCAAACAAGTCGACGAGCGCCGGCCGGATCTTGCCCCAGTTCATGAAACGGCCGAACAGCTGCTCCAACGCCGGATCAGAGAGCTCCTCGGGTTCGCCCATCCAGTTGAACAGAGCCCGCCACTGCTTGGCGGAGGCGATGAACATACGGACGTGACCGTCGGCGCACGGCACGATCGGATACATCATGCGCACATCGGGCCGTCCCGGTGCCATGGTGTACAGCGGCTGACCCATGGTCGCGGTTCCGGCCATCCCGAACCCCGGATCGAGGTCCTGGACAACGAGATCGAACAACGAACAGTCAAGGTAATCGCCTCTGCCACTGCGCTGGGCCTTAAAGTACGCCAGGAGCGCGCCATAGGCGACGCTGACGGCCGCCGTCTGGGTGGCCAGCTCGCCCGGCGGCAACAGCGGTTCGCGTCCGGGCGCGCCGGAGCGAGTGAGCAGCGACGACATCGCGGTGAACACCGCTTCGCTGGATTTGTAGTCGCGGTATGGACCGGTCTGCCCGAAGTCGGTCACCGACACTACGACCAGCCGGGGGTTGCGCTCGCGCATCACCTTGTGCCCGATGCCCAGATTGGTAAGGAGCCCTGCCGGGTGGGACTCCAAGAAGATATCCGCACCGTCGGTTAATCCAAGCAATTGTTGACGGCCCTCAGCGGTGCGTTTGTCGATGACGACGCCGCGCTTATTGGCGTGTGCGGTCGCGAATCGCAGACTGTGCCCGTCGTGTTGAGGCTGGGCCCGGCGTGACGCGGCACCTTCCGGGGGCTCCACCAGCACCACGTCAGCTCCGAGGTCGGCCAAGAATCGACCGGCGAAACCCGCTGTGCTGTCGGTGAAGTCGACGACGCGTACACCGCTAAGAGGAAGCGTGTCGTCGGGCATTGTTGCCGTCCTTTCCGTTGGTCGGCTAGCGGGGCAGTCCCAGGCCACGGGCGATCAGCCCGCGTTGGACATCGTTGGTTCCGCCGCCGACCACGTACATAATCGATTGCCGCAGACCGTATTCGAAAGCTCCGCCGCCGGGGATTTTGCTCTCATTCAAGCCGCCGCTCAACGCGGCGGCCGGCCCGAAGATTGCCAGAGTCGCCTCACCGAAGTCCTCGGCAAGGTCACCTCCCATCACCCCGGCCATCGCAGCGTCGAACATCGCGCCGATATCGCTCGAGCTGGCCTGCACGGCGGCCGTGACCAGCGCCCGGGTGGCCTGCACCCGCACCGCGAGGTCGGTGATTATGGCGCGCTTGGCCGAGCCTCGCGGGCCGGCCAGGCGCACCGGGTCGGGGCGGACGAAGTCGAGCAGATCGTCGAGTTGGCGATGCAGCGCGGCGGCGATGTTGCCCATCGTGATGCGTTCGCCGGCAAGAGCATCAACGATAACCGACCACCCGCCGTTGACCTCGCCGACGCGTGCGGAGTCGGGGATTCGTACGTTGTCGTAAAAGACGGTGCACGACACCTCGCCGGAGAGCGCGGTGTGCTGCTGGATCGTGACGCCGGGCGTCTGCACGGGAAACAGGAACACCGTGATGCCCGCGTGCCGGGGCTGGGCGTCGTGATCGGTCCGTGCGGCCAGCCATACCCAGTCGGAGACGTGTGCGCCCGTCGTCCACAGCTTTTGGCCGTTGATCACCCACCCGTCGCCATCGCGGACCGCACTGGTGCGCAGCGAAGCCAGGTCGGACCCGGCCTCCGGCTCCGAATAGCCCAGGCAGAAGTTCATCTCACCGGCACGGATGATCGGTAGAAACTTCCGCTTCTGTTCCTCACTGCCGTGTCGCAGGATTGAGGAGCCGAGCAGCATCACCGCTCCCAGCGCCTTCGTCGCCCCGACCCGGTTGTAGGTGGCCTCCTCGTTGAGCACCACCTGCTCAGCGAGCGAAGCGTTGCGACCGCCGTACTCAGGA
Organism: uncultured Mycobacterium sp.; assembly: GCA_964397935.1. GTDB lineage: Bacteria > Actinomycetota > Actinomycetes > Mycobacteriales > Mycobacteriaceae > Mycobacterium. Next base: position 2,537 of record CAYNLB010000003.1, on the reverse strand, counting down.
GGCCAGCCAAAGCCCAACCAGCCGTTATCCGCCATGGCACGGACGATCTCGGCGTCGACGCGCATCGGTGTCGGCGCCTTGTCGCGGGCGCCGTGCTCGGCGATGAACTGCAGGTACTCCGCGCGGAAGGCCTCCCCGGTCTCTCCCAGATCCGCGGCGGGCAAGCGGGATCCGTCTTCCACAAGCGCATCGCCGACGGACCCCTGGGCCAGCTCGAGCGTGGATAGCAGGATGACGTCGCTGTGCACTCGCCGGAAAAGCCACGGCGCTGGGTGTTCGTTGAAGTAGCCAATGGCGGCTAGCGTGTGGTGCGCACCGAGTTGCACTTTCGGGGCGATCGCCGCGATGTGCGCGATGGCGATCTCAGCGGCCAACAACCCACTGGCCCGCCCGTGCTGCAGAGCCGAGACAGCGTCGGTGAGAAGCAGATTGGCCGACCGTACCTCGATCTGGCACTGCGCGATGCGCTGTTGCACGGCACCGAAGCTGCCAATCACCTTGCCGAACTGCTTACGTATCTTAGCGTGCTCCATCGCCATCTCGTGGGTGCATTCGGCGGCGGCAAGAGCCCGTGCCGCCTTACCCAGCCTGGTCAACACCAGTGCGCGGTCGGCCTGGTTGCGGTCGATTTCGCGCTCGGCCACCGTCTCGCCGAGACTAACGCGCCTCCACGCCGGGATCGCAAGGCCAGGCAGTGTTGTCTGCTCGGCGATAGCGTGCAGCCGTGCACTGCCGCCCTCTGTGGGTATGACGACCACGTGCGTGGCCGCCCCGCCCACGTCGACCGGCCCGGCTGGGTCGCCGGTGAGGACCAGGCGCATCTCGCCGCTCGCGATGCCGGGCTCGTCGAACAATTCGGTTGCCGCGTAACCATCCAGGACCGGGAGCGGACAGGCCGCGCGGCCCAGCCGCCGCGTTGCGACGATCGCAAGATCGAGCGCCTCGGCGTCGCCCAGCTCGAACCAGCCCTGTTCGGCGGCCGCCGTCCACAGCTTGCCTACGTCGCCGTTCTCGGCTGCGGTGGCGCCACCCCAAATTTTCTCTATGACGCCCGCTACGGAATCATCGAAGGCCGCCAGTTCGGCGGTTGCAGCGTCACTCACAGGTTCTTCCATTCTGGTTGGCGTTTGAGCGCGAAGGCCGTCATGCCCTCGATCGCATCCGCGCTGGTCATCAGCTCATCAACGATGTCGTTCGGGGCGGTCACGGCGTCGACCGTGTCGGCGATGCCTTGCGTTTGTTCCATCAGCTTCAGCGACAGCCGCACCGATGTTGGCGAGGCGGCGAGGATCTCCGCCGCCAACTCGCGGGCGGTGGCCAGCGCCTGCCCCCCGGGAGCCACCCGGTTGACGACCCCGAGCTGTCTGGCTTCTTCCGCTCCAATGCGCCGGCCCGTCAGGATCAGCTCGTTGGCGACCTTCGGCGGGATCGAGCGTGGCAAGCGGACCGCTCCGCCTGCGCCGGCAATTAGGCCTACTTTGACCTCGCTCAACGCGAACTTGGCCGACTCATCGGCCACCACGAGGTGGCAGGCCTTGACGATCTCGAAGCCACCACCCATGGCGAACCCGTTGACCGCGGCGATCACCGGCTTGTGCATGTTCCGCCGACTGGTCAGGCCGCCAAACCCGCTAAGCGGCACGTACATCGGCTTACCGCTGGCGCTGTAGACCAGGTCATTGCCGGCGCAGAAAGCCTTGGTTCCCTCCCCGGTGATGATCGCCACCCACAGGTCACGATCGGCAAAGAACGCATCGAACACTTCGTCGAGTTCCTCGTGGGCAGGCGGATGCAAGCAGTTGCGCACATCGGGCCGGTTGATCGTGACCTCGAGCAATCGCCCGTCGCGATGCACGCTGATGAACTCGTAGTCGTCGCGCAACGCCGGGGCCCGCTTGGGAAACAGCGCTGCCGCACTCTGCTGGGAGCGGGTGACCCGGTTGCCATACCCGAAGGGGGTGACGTAAACGCGTTCGCCGATAGGCTGTTCGGCGTTCTCCAGGAGCGCCATCAACTCATCGTCCCCCGCAGCGACCTGGGACAGGAAGCGTCCGCCCCCGTCGTCGAGCCGCCCGATCACGATGCCGGTCTTCTCGTCCCCTCGGCCGCGCACCACGGTGTAGGTCTCGATGGTGGCCCAGCCGTGCGGATGCGTGACGTGAAGCGGTCTATCACGTGCATCGATCTCGCGCTGAAGTTTGTCGCTGTCGTCGGACTTGAGCTCGGTCGGTTTCGTGCTGTAGATACCCACCGAAGTCTTCGAGATGATCCCGCCGTTGGCCGATACCAAGGCGTAGGTTCCGGGCTTGCCACGGACCCGGCCCACGGCCTCGGCGATCGCATGCATCGAGTAGTTGTTGCCCGCGCCACCGAAGAACGGCAGCCCGCCGGTAAGGGTCAGGCCACGCGGATCATCGGATGAAAGACCAAGAGTTTCGGTAATATTGGAGACTGCGATCGGGAAGCAGGAGTAGAAGTCGAAGAAGTCGATGTCATCGAGTCCTAAGCCGGCGACCTCGAGGGCATGCCTTACCGCG
>CAYNLB010000002.1:58816-77765 GCA_964397935.1 uncultured Mycobacterium sp. | reverse complement strand
AGTCGCAGGTGCGCACGAAGCGGGCCGCCTTCTCGGAGGCGTCGATGTCCAGGCACCCGGCGAAGTGGGTCGGCTGATTGGCCACGATCCCGACCGGCCGGCCCTCGATACGGCCGAACCCGACGACGATGTTCTGCGCATAGCCGCTCTGGATCTCGAGGAACTCGTCCTCGTCGAGAATGCGGGTGATCACCTCGTGCATGTCGTAGGGCTGGTTGGGCGAGTCGGGGATCAGCGTGTCCAACTCGACGTCCTCGGCGGTGAGGTTGTCCTCGATGGCGCCTTCCGGTATGGGTTCGGCATACCGCGGCGCGTCGGTGGCGTTGTTGGGTGGCAGGTAGCTCAGCAGCTCGCGAACCCAATCGAAGGCGTCCTGCTCACCCGATGCCACGTAATGCGCGGTGCCGGACTTGGCCATGTGGGTGTGGGCGCCGCCCAGTTCTTCCATCGTGACGTCCTCGCCGGTGACCGTCTTGATGACATCGGGTCCGGTGATGAACATCTGGCTGGTCTGGTCAACCATCACGACGAAATCGGTCAGCGCGGGGGAGTAGACGTGTCCGCCGGCGGCGGCGCCCATGATCAGCGAGATCTGCGGGATGACACCCGAGGCCACGATGTTGTTTCGGAAGATGCGGCTGTACAACCCCAGCGAGACGACGCCCTCCTGGATGCGGGCACCCGCGCCGTCGTTGATGCCGATGAGCGGACGGCCGGTCTTGATCGCCAATTCCTGAACCTTGACGATCTTCTCGCCGTACACCTCGCCCAGGCTGCCGCCGAACACCGTGGCGTCCTGGCTGAAGACGCACACGTCGCGACCCTCGATGGTGCCGTAGCCGGTGACCACCCCGTCGCCCAGCGGGCGGTTGCTCTCGAGGCCGAAGTTCTTGCTGCGGTGTCTGGCCAGGGCGTCGAGCTCGACGAAGGAATCCTCGTCCAACAGCGCATAGATGCGCTCGCGAGCGGTCAGCTTGCCCTTCGCGTGCACCTTCTCGACGGCTTCCTCGCCGACCGGGTGCAGCGACTCTTCCACGCGTTTGTGCAGCTCGGCCAGCTTGCCCGCGGTGGTGTGGATGTCGATGGTGTGCTCGGCGGCCGGCTCGGCAGTGTGCTCGGTAACGCGTGTCATGGGACTCGATGTTATCGGCAGCTCCCGCGTCGATGTTTAGGCTGGGCCAAGTGACGGACCGCGACCTGCTCAGGCCACCGCTGGATGCGACCGCGCTGCGTGCCGAACTGATCGGCACCGGGCTGGGTTGGCGTCGACTCGACGTCGTCGAGCAGGCCGGCTCCACGAATGCCGACCTGCTGGCGCGAGCTGCCTCGGGGACCGACGTGGCCGGAGCCGTGCTGATCGCCGAGCACCAGACGGCCGGTCGCGGACGTCACGGCCGCGGCTGGTCGGCTACCCCGCGAGCCCAGATCACGATGTCGGTCGGCGTCAGCGTCGTCGACGTCCCGACCGCCGGGTGGGGCTGGCTGCCGCTGGCCACCGGGGTGGCAGTGGTCGACGCGGTGGCCCCGCTGCTGGAGGGGACCGGGGTCGAACTGGGCCTCAAGTGGCCCAACGACGTGCTCGCCGGCGGCGCGAAGCTGGCCGGCATCCTCGCCGAGGTGGCGCGACCGGTGGTGGTGATCGGCCTGGGGCTCAACGTAACTCAGGCGCCCGACGAGATCGACGGCCCCGGTGCGACCTCGCTGCTTGACCTCGGCGTCGCGGCGCCCGATCGTGGCCGGCTGGTCGGCGCCCTGTTACGGGAGCTCGGCAGGCGCATCAAGGCCTGGAGGGCCGCGCGCGGGGCCGACTCGGCGCTGGTGGCCGACTACCGGGCGCGCAGCCTGACCATCGGCACCCGCGTGCGCGCCCATCTCCCGGGCGGCAAGGAAGTCGTCGGGTTCGCGAGCGCCATCGACGATCAGGGACGACTGTGCCTGCAGCCTGAAGGAGCACAGCAAGGCGCGACCGTCGTGGTCTCGGCTGGTGACGTGGTGCATTTACGCAGTTAATCTCTGCGGGCATGAGCTACCCGGATAATGTCCTGGCCCCCGGTGAGCAGGTTGTCGTGCACCGCCATCCGCACTGGAACCGTTTGATCTGGCCCGTCGCGGTTCTCATTGTGGCCACCGGCCTGGCGGCGTTCGGGTCCGGCTACCTCGACTCGACGCCTTGGGAGCAGCTCGCCAAGAACATCATTTACGGCGTCATGTGGGGGATCTGGTTGGTGATAGTCGGCTGGCTGACCTTGTGGCCATTCCTGAGCTGGCTGACCACCCATTTCGTGGTGACGAACCGGCGAGTGATGTTTCGCCACGGGGTGCTGACGCGCTCCGGGATCGACATCCCGTTGGCGCGGATCAACAGCGTCGAATTCCGGGATCGGATCTTCGAGCGGATGTTCCGCACCGGGACGCTGATTATCGAGTCGGCGTCACAAGACCCGTTGGAGTTCTACAACATACCGCGGCTGCGCGAGGTGCACGCGCTGCTGTATCACGAGGTTTTCGACACCCTCGGTTCGGAGGAGTCGCCCAGCTGAGCGAACCGGTTGGCCCGCCGGTTGCGCCACGCCTGCAACAGCGTGACGTTGCCACCCTCGATCTCGTCCTCGAAGATCTCGGCGATACCGCCGGCGGTGAGGGCGGACTCCAATGCCTTCTCGGGGCTGCGGGCGAACTGGTCGGGGAACACCCAGCGCCGGAACGCCCAGAAGCGGAACGCCATCTGCAGCAGGTTGCCGACGATGTAGGCCGAGATGAAGTCGGCGATGTTTTCCACGGTCAGTGACACCATCGGCGCGCGCAACTGCAGGATGTAGCTGGAGAACCACAGCGGCGCCATGCTCAGCAGCACCCCGACGCCGCTGAACGCGAAGAACAGCAGCGCCTCGTGGTGGCGCTCGCGGCCGCCCCGATCGCGGAAGCTCCACTCCCGGTTCAGCACATAGGACGCGATGACCGCGACGATGCCGGCGATGACCTTCGCGGTTACCGGCTTGGACTCCAGAATTGTCAGCTTCAGCGTGTAGAAAATCGCCGAATCGATGATGAACGTGGTGCCGCCGACGATGGCGAATTTGATCAGTTCATGGTGGCGCAGCAAATGCGGCTGCATGACCGCAGGTAGGCGAGCAATTGCGGCTTCGGCGAAGGACACAAGTCGCCAGTGTACGGATGGACACAAAATCGACGCAAAATCGTACATAACGATTCGATGTAGCCGCCGGTCAACACACCGCGGGCGCCATGACAACATTGATGGCCGTGCCGAGTACACGCCCGCCGGGGTCCGTCCCACGAGTCGCCCCACGAGTCGCCATGGTCGGCGGCGGTCAACTTGCCCGGATGACCCACCAGGCCGCGATCGCGCTGGGGCAGACCCTGCGTGTGCTGGCCACCGCGGCCGACGAACCGGCCGCGCAGGTCACTCCCGACCTGGTGATCGGCTCGCACACCGATCTGGAAGACCTGCGCCGGGTGGCGGCCGGTGCCGACGTGGTGACGTTCGACCACGAGCACGTCCCGAGCGACTTGCTGGAGAAGCTGGTCGCGGAGGGTGTCAACGTCGCGCCGCCGCCGCAGGCGCTGGTGCACGCCCAGGACAAGCTCGTCATGCGGCGGCGGCTGCAGGCGCTGGGCACCCCGGTGCCCCGCTATGCCGAGATCCGAAGTGTCGACGAACTCGATGCCTTCGCGCAGCGCATAGACGGTCCCGTGGTCGTGAAAGCGGTCCGCGGCGGATACGACGGGCGCGGGGTGCGGATGGCCCGCGACCCTTCGCATGCCCGCGAGATTGCGGCCGCCTTCCTGGTCGATGAGGTGCCGATGATGGCGGAGGAGCAGGTGAACCTGCGCCGCGAATTGTCAGCCCTGGTGGCGCGTTCCCCGTTCGGGCAGGGTGCGGCGTGGCCGGTCGTCGAGACGGTGCAGCGTGACGGGATCTGCGTGGAGGTGATCGCGCCGGCGCCGGATCTGCCCGATGCCGTCGCCGCCGCCGCGCAGCGGATGGCCTTGCGGCTGGCCCGCGAACTGGGGGTGGTCGGCGTCCTCGCGGTCGAGCTCTTCGAGGCCGCCGACGGGGCGCTGCTCGTCAACGAGCTCGCGATGCGCCCGCACAACTCCGGGCACTGGACCATGGACGGGGCCCGCACCAGCCAGTTCGAGCAGCACCTGCGCGCGGTGCTGGACTATCCGCTCGGCGACACCGATGCCGTCGCGCCGGTGACGGTGATGGCCAACGTCCTCGGGGCGGCGAAGGCGCCGACGATGACCATGGACGAGCGGTTGCACCACCTGTTCGCGCGCATGCCCGGCGCCCGGGCACACCTCTACGGCAAGGAGGAACGGCCGGGCCGCAAGATCGGCCACATCAATTTCCTGGGCACCGACACGGGGGACCTGACGGCGTTGCGGGAACGCGCCGGGCTGGCGGCACACTGGTTGTCACACGGGCAATGGGCGGACGGATGGGATCCACATGGCTGATGAGTCCGGAGCCGACAAGTCGGGAGAGCAGCCCCGCGTCGGGGTGATCATGGGCAGTGACAGCGACTGGTCGGTGATGGCCGACGCCGCGGCGGCGCTGGCCGAGTTCGGCATCCCGACCGAGGTCCGGGTGGTCTCGGCGCATCGCACGCCACAAGTGATGTTCGACTATGCCCGCGGCGCGGCCGGCCGTGGCATCGAGGTGATCATCGCCGGCGCCGGCGGCGCCGCCCACTTGCCGGGCATGGTCGCCTCCGCGACGCCGCTGCCGGTGATCGGGGTGCCGGTGCCGCTGGCGCGGCTGGACGGCCTCGACTCGTTGCTGTCGATCGTGCAGATGCCGGCCGGTGTTCCGGTCGCCACGGTTTCCATCGGCGGGGCGCGCAACGCCGGGCTGCTGGCGGTGCGCATCCTGGCGTCGTCCGACGCGGCGCTGCGGGCCCGCGTCGTCGAATTCCAGGCTCAGCTGGCCGAGAGCGTGCGAGCCAAGGATGAGGCGCTGCAGCAACTGCACGGTAAAGTTACCGGCGAGTAGCAAGAGGAGGCCGAGACGATGGCTGGTTGGGCCGGAAACCCCACGTTCGATTTGTTCCAACTGCCCGAGGAACACGACGAATTACGGGCGGCGATCCGCGCGCTGGCGGAAAAGGAGATCGCTCCGCACGCCGCCGACGTGGATGAGAACTCGCGGTTCCCGAGCGAGGCGCTGGACGCGCTGAATGCCTCGGGCTTCAACGCCGTGCACGTGCCGGAGGAGTACGGCGGCCAGGGCGCGGACTCGGTGGCAGCGTGCATCGTCATCGAGGAGGTGGCCCGTGTCGACGCGTCCGCGTCGCTGATTCCCGCGGTGAACAAGCTGGGCACCATGGGCCTGATCCTGCGCGGCTCGGAAGATCTGAAGAAGCAGGTGTTGCCCTCGATCGCCGACGGCACCGCGATGGCGTCCTACGCGCTCAGCGAGCGCGAGGCCGGCAGTGACGCGGCGTCGATGCGGACCCGGGCCAAGGCCGACGGCGATGACTGGATCCTCAACGGCGCCAAATGCTGGATCACCAACGGCGGCAAGTCGGCCTGGTACACGGTGATGGCGGTGACCGATCCGGACAAGGGCTCGGGCGGCATCTCGTCGTTCATGGTGCACAAGGACGACGAGGGATTCACCGTCGGGCCCAAGGAAAAAAAGCTCGGCATCAAGGGCTCGCCGACCACCGAGCTGTACTTCGAGAACTGCCGCATCCCGGGCGACCGGATCATCGGCGAGCCGGGCACCGGGTTCAAGACCGCGCTGGCCACGCTGGACCACACCCGCCCCACCATCGGCGCGCAGGCGGTCGGTATCGCCCAGGGCGCCGTGGACGCCGCCATCGCCTACACCAGGGAGCGCAAGCAGTTCGGCCGCCCGGTCAGCGACAACCAAGGCGTGCAGTTCATGCTCGCCGACATGGCGATGAAGGTCGAAGCCGCGCGGCTGATGGTGTACCAGGCGGCGGCTCGCGCGGAGCGCGGCGAATCCAATCTGGGCTTCATCTCCGCGGCGTCGAAGTGTTTTGCCTCCGACGTGGCGATGGAGGTCACCACCGACGCGGTGCAGCTCTTCGGCGGTTACGGCTACACGCAGGACTTTCCGGTGGAGCGCATGATGCGCGACGCGAAGATCACCCAGATCTACGAGGGCACCAATCAGATTCAGCGCGTGGTGATGTCGCGGGCGCTGTTGCGCTGACCTCTTCGGCCAGTTCTTTGGGAAAAGCCCGGCCGCACCGCATAGGATCTCCGACGGCAACCGTTCTCCGGTGGTGAGGCCAACCGGAAAGTCAGCATCGGCACCGGCTATCGGAACGACGTCAGTGGAGCAACGGGTCTCACTGCGGCCAGTCCTCGGCCGAGGAGGACATCCTGCGCAGTTACCAACTGCACGCCAACGCCTATGTCACCAAGCCGGTCGACCTCGATCAGTTCATCAACGCGGTCCGGCAGATCGACGAGTTCTTCATCCAGGTCGTGCGTCTGCCCAACCTCTGACGACGTCGGCCGTTTCGGGCGGCGCGGAATGTGACCGGCCGGCGGTGTGCAGCGTGGCGGAAGAGCCAATCGAATTCAGCCCGAGATCGTGGCGATCTGGGCATCCGACAGTCTCACCACCGCGGACGGCAGCGGCTGGAAGTGGACGATGTCGAGAAACGAGGCGCTGTTGCCGTCGGTCGCCGCCCAATGCAGGAATGCCTGCACCGTCTGGGCGGTGGCGTCATTGTTCTGACGGTCGTTGACGATGGCGTACTCGTAGTTGATGATCGGGTACCCGTCCGGGGCGGACCCGTTGACCAACGAGATCGACTGGTTCGCCGGGATATCGGTGAATCCGGCGGCCGCAGCCTTGATGCTGTTGGCGTCGGGCAGCAAGAAGTTGCCGGACGCATTGCCCAACTGAGCTTTCCCCAGTCCCCTGTTGTTGGCCTGGTCGAGGAAGCTGATCCCGATGTAGGCGACGCAGCCGAGCGTGTCGGCGCAGCCGGCCACCATGCCGCCGGTTCCTTTCTCACCCAACGCGCCGGGCACCGCGGGAAAGTCGACGGTGGTGCCGAAGCCCGGCGACTTGCCCCAGCCGTCGGGGTCCTGCTTGGAAAGGTACTGGGTGAACTGGAAAGTGTCGCCGGAACCGTCGGAACGGTGCAGCGGAACCACCGGGATGGGCGGCAGGTTCACGCCCGGGTTCAGTCCGGCGATCTGCGGGTCGTCCCAGGTTTTGACGGCGCCCTGATACATGGCCGCCAGCACTTTGCCGTTGAGCCTGAGGTGCTCGGTGACACCGGGCACGTTGTAGTTGATCTGCTGCGCCGAAATGGCCACCGCGATGTTCATCAGTCCCTTGTGCGCGGCCATGTCGCTGTCGGACAGGTACGTGTCGGACGCGCCGATGTTGACCGCTCCGGCCGCTGCTTGGGCTATCGCCGTACGCGAATCGGTGCTTTCGGCGGTGATGGTGACGTTCGAATACTTTTCGTGAAAGGCCGGCCCCCACAGGTCGAACAGTGGGTAGAGAAGTTCGCTGCCTGTTTCCGACAGCGCTACGTGTGAGGTCGCGGGGATTGTGTAGGGGCTGCCGGAGTTACCGGGCCCGGAGGCGCCGACCGTCGACTTTGAGCCGCACGCCGCCGCGCTCAGGGCCACCAGCGCGGAGGCCGATAGGGCCAACATCGTGCGCAGACGAACTTTCACCTCGATGCCTCTCTGTGTCCGCGTTACTTGCCTTGCCCGTTTAGTCCGCCGTTGTCCTCCGGGGGCCCCGATGACGGCACCGAGGAGTCTGTGGTCACCGGGCGCCCCGGAGACCTGGCGGACGGTTTCTGCGTGCTTCGGCGACAAGGACAGCTGTTCGGCGGGCCCTGGGGCCCACCGAGGAGGTGACCGGACGCGCGCCATTTGGCTCCGCTGTTCCCCCATTACGGCCCGATGCTACTTGCTTGCCGCACACGCCGGTGGGGTGGCGCTGGGCAGCGCCGGCAACGCCTGGGCCACAACGGGGAAGGCACGTACGACCGGGTGGGCCAGGCGTTACGACGTGGTCTGCGGGGCGGTGAGGAAGATGTCGTTGTGCTGTCCCGGGCGGGGCGGGGGATCGGTGGCCACGGCGTCGAAGCTCGAGTAGCGCGCCGGCATGCGGACGACCCCGACGGCCCCGGTTTCCGGGTCGCCACTGCCGACCTGCAGGGCAAGTTCGTTCTCGGCGAACAGCGGGGTGTCCACGACCTGCTTCCAGGTGTAAGCCAGGCAGGCCATCAGGCCGCCCTCCTGCAGCAGCTGCACCCATTCGGCCGCGGTCCTGGCGGCCAGCGCCGACTCCAATTCCTCGGTCAACTCCGGGTAATTGAGCGCCCGCGCGCGCTGGTCGATGAAGCGTTCGTCGTCGAGCAGGTCGGGCCGGCCGATGAGCTCGCACAGCTTCTTCCAGTGTTTGGGGACGTAGGCGCTGATCACCAGATATCCGTCGGCGGCCTTGAACGCGTCCGACGGCTGGGTCGCGAATCCGACTCCCCTGCGTCGCTTGGGCTTTCGGTTCGACTCAAGTCCCGCATCGGGTTTGGGGGCATCGCTGGGCTTGTTCAGGTGAATGGTGAGCTGGCTGGCCTGCAGGTTGACCGCGACGTCATACATCGCGACCCGGACGATGTCGGCCACCCCATGGCGCTCGCGGTTGAGCAGTGCGGCCAGCACCGCCTGGGCCAGCACGTGACCGCTGGCGGCGTCGACGAGCTGGAACGGGATGATCTGGGGTTTGCCGGTCGGCGTGGGCATCCCGGTGGTCATGCCCGCCTCGGCGGCGACCATCAGATCGACGCCCGGCCTGCTGCCGTGCGGGCCGTTGCCGCCGTAGGCCGAGAGACGCGCGTAGATGAGTTTGGGGTTGCGGGACCGCAAGTCGTCGGGACCCAGGCCCATGCGTTCCATGACGCCGGGGCGAAACCCTTCCAGGACAACGTCGGCGGTATCGGCCAGCCGCAGTATCTGCTGTCTGGCCTCGTCGGTGGTGAGGTCGACGGCCACCGACTTCTTGCCCCGGTTGTGCGGCAGAAACAGCGTGGGCAGCGCCGGGCGTCCGGGAAGGACCACGGTGATCTGCCGGGCCGCCTCACCGCCGGGTGCCTCGACCTTGATGACTTCGGCACCCAGATCGGCCAGCACCTGCCCGGCCAGCGGGCCGGCTATGTTCTGGGTGAAATCGAGCACCCGGTATCCGTCAAGTGGCTTGGCGGGTTCGCTGTTTGGCATGCGGGGCCTTCCTCTAACCTGCCCTGTGCAATACGGCGGTGCAGTAGTAGTTCTGACCGAAGGCGGCGTCAGCTCCGGTGGACTGCAGCGGTAAATTGTTGTCGGCCAACAATTGATTCAGTGGTGTGCGCACCGGTTGCCAGCCACGCTCTTCCAGATAGGCCGCTACGTCGTGACGCTCACCGGGAAAACCCAGATTGTCGAGCTCGACGTCCAGGCCCCGCTCCTGCCACTTGTCGATGGCGGCGTTCAATGCCTGCTGGTTGACTTCGGTATTCAGAAAGACTTCGGCCACCAGCTGACTGCGATCGGCGCTGAGCTCGGTGATGTTGTCCAGCAACCGATCTTGGGCCTCCGGCGGCAGGAACCCGAGCAAGCCCTCCGCGGCCCAGGCCGCGGGCTGCGTGGCGTCGAACCCGGCCTGTCGCAGGGCCGCGGGCCAATCGTGGCGAAGGTCGATCGGCACCGCCCGCACCTCCGCGGTGGAATTGGCGCCGAGCTCGGCGATGGTGACGGCCTTGAAATCGATGACCTGCGGCTGGTCGATCTCGAACACCGTCGTGCTCGCCGCCCACGGCAGCCGGTATGGGCGCGCGTCGAGACCGGAGGCCAAGATGACCACCTGCCGGATGCCCGCCGCCCCCGCCCGCGAGAAGAACGTGTCGATGTAGCGGGTGCGGGCGGCCAGCATGTCGGTCATGCGCTGCATGCCCCACGGGGCGCCGGGGACGTCGACGTCGGCGGAGTCGAGTTCGCCGCCGGCCCAGCGGGTGAAGAAGTCGACGCCGACGGCACGCACCAGCGGCTCGGCGAACGGATCGTCGATCAGCGCGTCCCGGGTAGCCCGGGCCCGTCCCGCGGCCACCATGGTGGCGGTGGCCCCCACACTGGTCGCCAGGTCCCAGGTGTCGTTGTCGGTGCGCCCCATCGAGAAGTCCCTTTCGCTCTACCGGTTAGCCAGAATAACTACCAGGGCTTCGCCGCCTCCCGGGCCTCGGGTATCGACTGCGCGCGATGACCAAAGACCCCTGCCGATGTTGAAGCCTGCGAGCTTGCTTCGTTGCCGCTACCCTCGCGGGAATGGCCACCAGCCCAATCAGTGCCGAGGTAGGCGCCTGCGCGGCGACGCGGGACGCCGGATGGCAGGCCGGCGCCAGGTGGGCGCGCCGCCTGGCCTGGATCAGCTTGGCCGTGCTGCTCCTCGAGGGCGCCATTGGGCTGTGGCAGGGCTTGGCGGTCGGGTCAGTTGCACTGACCGGGTGGGCGCTCGGTGGTGGCTCCGAGGCGCTGGCCAGTGCGATGGTGATCTGGCGCTTCACCGGTGACCGCACCTTGTCGCCGACCGCCGAGCGGCGCGCACAGCGCGGCGTCGCGGTGTCGTTCTGGCTGACCGCGCCCTACATAGCCGCCGATTCCGTCCTGCATCTGGCCGACGGCCACCACCCCGACACGTCGGTGATCGGCATCGGGTTGACGGCGCTGGCCCTGGCGCTGATGCCGATTCTGGGCTGGGCCAACCACAAGGTGGGCGCGCGGCTGGGCTCGGCGGCCACCGAGGGCGAAGGAACCCAGAACTACTTGTGCGCCGTTCAGGCCGCCGGGGTGCTGGTGGGCCTGGGCATCACCGCCGTCTGGGTCGGCGGCTGGTGGTTTGACCCCGTGATCGGCCTTGGCGTCGCCGCCATCGCGGTCTGGCAGGGGGTCCGGGTCTGGCGCGGCCACGACTGCGGCTGCTGAGTTACTGGGGCCGCCGAGTGTGCTTCCAAGGCTTTCAGTGTGCGTTCACGGTGGAGCCACTCGGGGCGTGTCGCCGCCCTGGATGCACTGCAGATGAATTGAGTCGCCACGCCGGCGATCGCCGCTAGTCCAGGCGGTAACGGATCAACCGGGAACTGTTGGCCACCACCGCCACCGACGACGCGTTGTGCAGGATGGCGGCCAGTACCGGTGACAGCGCGCCGCCCGCACCGATGACGAGCCCGGCGGCGTTTACCGCGATGGACATGCCGTAGTTCTGGCGGATGACGTCGACCCCCCGGGCGCCCAGGTCGCGTACGTCGAGTAGACGATGCAGATCGTCGTTGGCCAGCGCCACATCGGCGGTCTCGACGGCGACATCAGTCCCGGCCAGGCCCATGGCGATCCCGATGTCGGCGGCCGCCAGTGCGGGGGCGTCGTTGACGCCGTCGCCGACCATGCCCACGACGAAGCCTTCGTCCTGCAGCGCCCGCACCACCTCGAGCTTGTCCTCGGGCATCACCTCGGCGCGCCATTCGTCGATTCCGAGTTCGGCGGCGACGACCTCGGCGATGTCCGGATGGTCGCCGGTGAGCATGACGATCCGGCGGACGCCGCCGGCCCGCAACTTCGTCAGCACCTTGGCGGCCTCTGGCCGCACTTCGTCGCGGAGGCTGATCAACCCGACTAGCGTGCCGTCCACCGCCAGCAGCAACGGCGTCTCAGCCTGGAGCCGCAACCTGTCCACCCACTCCGAAGCCTTCTTCGACACCTTCACCTTCTCGGCCCGCAGCAGCGAGGGGCTGCCCAGCAGCAGGGTGCGGCCATCCGCCCGGGTCCGCATGCCCAACCCGACCAGCACCTCGCATTCCTCGTGCGGCGGGATGCTGATGCGGCGTTCCTCGGTCGAGCGGATGACCGCTTCGGCCAGCGGGTGACGGGAGTGGATCTCCGAGCTGGCCGCATAGGCCAGCACTTGCTCGGGCTCCCAATCCTTGTGCATGGCAATGATATTGGTGACCACCGGACGTCCGATGGTCAGCGTTCCGGTCTTGTCGAAGACGACGGCGTCGACCTGGCCCGCCTGCTCGAGGTGGGAGCCGCCCTTGATCAGGATGCCACGGCGGGCACCGTTGCCGATCGCTGCGCTGATCGCGGTCGGGGTGGACAGTCCGACCGCACACGGGCAGGCGATCAACAGCATGGTCATCGCGCGCCGCACATCCCCGGTGACCAGCAACGTGATGGCCGAGACGATGAAGGAGGCGGGAACAAAGCGGCGGGAGAAGTTTTCACCGACAGTTTGGATGGGCGCCCGGTCGTGCTGCGCCTCTTCGACGCGGCTGATGATGCGGCCGATGGTGGTTTGGTTGCCGACGGCTCGGGCGCGCACCACCAGGCGTCCGCGCACCACGACGGACCCGGCGTGCACGTGCGCCCCGACCATGACGCTGACCGGTAGGTTCTCCCCGGTGATCGCCGACTGGTTGACGATCGCCTCGCCGTCGATGACCTCGCCGTCGACCGGTATCGCGACGTGGTCGTGGACCACCACCTCGTCGCCGATCTGCACGGTGTCGATCGGCACCTGAACTTCGGTGACGGCCCCCGGGCCGCCGGTTGCTTCCGTGTCCGCTTCGGGGGCGTCGGCCAGCCGGATCCATGCCGTGTCCTGGTTGCCGCGCAGCAGCTCCGAGATGGCCCGCCGGGTGCGGCGCAGCGTCAGGTCCTGTAGGTATTCGCCGATATTGAGCAGCCACAGCACGGTGAGCGCGACCACGTTCTCGCGCAACACCAGGCTGGCCACCGTCGCGGCCGAGACCAGCGCGTCGGTGCCGGCCCTCCCGGACCGCAGCGAGCGCAGCGCGCCGCGCAGGAACGGGTAGCCGGTGAAGATGGTGACACCGGTGGCCACGAGCTGACCGCTGCGCCCGAGCAGGGGCGGCCGGGCGAACGCGTAGCGGCGCACACCGAGCAGGGCCAGCGCCGCGCCGCCGATGACCATTCGGAGCACGTCGGCGTTGCGAATCTCCGATGAATGCGGCGCACGCGCCGGGATCAGCTCGGCGGCGACGTGCGCGGCGTCGCCGATCGCCGACAGCACCGAGGCCAGGTCGCAGCGCCGCCGCGAGTACCAGACGACGACGGACCCGGTGCGCGGGTACGCGTGCACGACCCGCACGCCGTCCTCCTTGGCGACGGCCTCTTCGACCGCGACCGCCCGCCGGGAGTTGCCACGCACCCAGTCGACCTTGAGCCGCATGCGCCCGGCCGCATCCGAAATCACGGCCACGGCGGGATCGTCGATTGGTGCGGCTTCTCGAGTGATCGCCAGGGTCATGTCGAGCGGGTCAGTGGTCGTGGTCTTGGGCGTCGCCGACGGCGGGCGTGGGTGCCTCCTCGCCGATGCGTTCGCGAGCCTCGGCCATCACGTCGGAGATCCTCAGCCGGGCCGACTCCGCGGCCTCCTCGGCCTTGCGGGTGCCGCGCAAGCCCAGCTCCGCCGCCGATACCGCGGTCTGGTGCAGCGGTGCCTTCTGCGCGGCCTTGCGCACCAGGTCGTAGGCGGCCGCTCCGACCACGCCGGTTGCCAGCCAGGCGGCCGTCCTCCCGAACAGTCCGTGCACCATCACCTGAACCTTTCTTCTCGTTTCGACCTTTGGCCCGACGCTAACATCTAAATATCGCGATATCAACATGTATAAGCCAAGGCGGGTCAGGGACGAACCGTTCCCGTCACAGCACCCGGGTGACTTTTTCGGTCTCGATCCGGCGTTGCAGCGCCGCCGGGTCGGGATTGGCCACCTGCACCAGCGACGCGCCGACCGCCATGATCGCCAGCAGGCCGTTCACCAGCTCGACCGGCCGGGACCACGATGCGCTGGAAAGCACACGGTCGCCGGATGCCAGATCCCTCGCGGCCGCGGAATCCCGGCAGTCGGCCAGAATCTCCTCGACCGAGCGGCCGGCCAGCGCCGGGCCCGGATGCCGTTCGGGGACGATCTGGTCGCCGTGCACTCGCACCGCGGTGGCGTAATCGGTGACACCGACCGGTAGGTCGGACTGCCCCTCCATTTTGGCGGACCGGCCGAACGGATCCAGCGACAGCACCGCCACTTCGCCTCCACCAACCGCGCTATCGGCCTCGTCCAGCCGGTCCGCAGTGCACAGTGCCAGGTCGACGGGGGCCCCCCTGGTTTCGGGGAGCACCGCCTCGGCGCCGATCCACCACACGCCGAACAACACCGCCGCCGTCTGCCAATGCGCCGGCAGCAAGATCGCCACCCGGCTGGCCGGCCCTGCGCCCAACTCGTCGCGCAACAGGTTGCCGGTCTTGGCGGCCCAGTTGGCCAGCGTCACCGCGGACAATTCGGTGCGCTCGCCCGTGGCGTCGTCGTAGTAGGTGATGCGCGGACCGACCGGGTCGGTGCGCAGCATCGGGTCCAGGATGGCGCCGGCAAGCGTGATCGGCGTAGTCAGTTGATGCACCGATGATCAGTTTATGCACTCGGGTTTGTCCGAGCCGGCGGTCAGGATCGGCGACGGCGGCGGAACGTTCGGGTCGACCTCCGCCCCGCCGTTGGATGCCCGCGCTGGCACTACTTGGCTGTTGAGGCCGCCACCGGCCAGCCCGGAGCCCGGCCCGCTGTAGTCTTCGGCCAGCACGACCCGGACCGAGCCAGGCGCGATCGTTGCATCGGCGACGACGGGCAACCCGCCCAGTTCCTTGGCGACCTGCTGTGCGCCCAGGTCGTCGGCCTTGGCGGCCCGCACCTGGCTGCCCTCGACGTGGCCACCCTCGTAGTTGCCTACCGCGCCGGGGATGAACCCCTTGGAGCCCAACACGTCTGACACCGCCGCCGCCAGCCCGTTGATATCGGTGTCGTTGACCACGTTGGCGGTGGTCTTGGCCGGGTTGTAGGCCAGTTCCTCGGTCTTGCCCTGATCCTGGTCATGCAGCAGGCCGGCCACCCAATCGGCGACCTGCTGCGCGTCCACCCGCACCACGCTCTGCATCCCGTCATCGCTCCAGCCGGCCCCGTCGAGTACCGGAATGGTGGCGAAGGCCACGTTGCCACCGGACAGCTTCTGCAGTTGCTGCACGAAGTCCATGATGTCCCAGCCGGAGGACAGCACCACCGAGCGCTGGACGGCGGCCTCCAGTCGCTTCAGCGTGGCGGGGCTGGACAGTGTCTGCCGGGAGATGACCCGATGGGCGAGCGAGGCCATCACCGCCTGTTGACGCACCACCCGGTCCAGGTCGCCGCGGGGCAGTCCATGTCGCTGGCGCACGAAGCTGAGGGCCTGCGAGCCATTGAGTTTTTGTCGACCGGCCGGAAAGTCGGCGCCCGAGAGCGGTTCGAACACCGGCTCGTTGAGGCAGACGTCGACGCCGCCGAGTGCGTCGGTGATCAACGCGAAGCCCAGCAGCCCGATCTCGGCGTAGTGATCGACGGTGACCCCGGTGAGGTCGGCGACGGTTCTGATCAGGGCTTCGCGACCGGCCTCGGTGCCCTGTTTCGCGGCGTCCTCGAGGGAATCACCGGCTTCGACCAGGTTGACGCGCTTGGCCTCTCTGGTTTGGCCGTAGACGCCGTTGATCTTGGTCTTGCCCAGGCCGGGGGCCGCGACGTAGGAATCCCGTGGGATCGAGATCGCGGTCGCCGACTTTCCGTTGTTCGGTATTCGGATCAGGATGATCGTGTCGGTGTTGGTCGCTTCCTCGTCGCCGGCCCGCAGTGTCGCCAGTTCCTCGGCGGACAACGGGTTGCCGTGCGCATCGGTGCGACTGTCCAGGCCGACCAGCAAGATGTCGATCGCGCCGTCGTCGCCGCCCTTGCCCAGCGAGGGTGCGGACATGTGGAAGATGCCGTCTTGGAAGGACTGGACGTTGCTCCACGCGATCCCGGTGCCGAGTACGACCACGACCGTCAGCGCAGTAGCAACCACACGAACCACACGTTGCACAGGCATCCCACTAGGTTACTTGCGACACAGACGCTTCGCGGGTAGCGAAGCCCCGCGTGCCCTGGGCGGGCCCGAGCTTTCCGGGGCGTGCCAAACTCGAAGCATGTCGGGCAGGATCGTGATCACCGGCGCGGGTGGGCAGTTGGGCGGCTGTTTGGCGGCCCTGGCAACTGGTCAGGGCCGCGACGTGCTGGCGTTGACGTCGCCGCAGTGGGATATCACCGATCCCGCCGCCGCCGAGCGAATCGTCCGCAGCGGCGACGTGGTGATCAATTGCGCGGCATACACCGACGTCGATGGTGCCGAGAGCGATGAGGCAGGGGCATACGCGGTCAATGCCGCCGGCCCCGAAAACATCGCCCGGGCCTGCGCCCGGGCCGGCGCCCGGTTGATCCATGTCTCCACCGACTACGTGTTCGGCGGCGACGTCGCCCAGGAGTTTGGGGCGGCGCCGCCCCGTCCCTACGAACCCAGCGATCAACCCGCGCCGCAGGGGGTGTATGCCCGCAGCAAACTCGTCGGTGAGCAGGCCGTGCTCGCGACGCTGCCGGAGGTCCGGGATGGGATCGTCGTCCGCACCGCCTGGCTCTACACCGGCGGCACCGGCAAGGACTTCGTCGCCGTCATGCGCCGGCTGGCCGCCGGCGACGGCCCGATCAACGTGGTCGACGATCAAACCGGGTCACCGACCTACGTTGGAGACTTGGCCGGCGCGCTGCTGCAAGTGATCGACGATCGCGTACCCGGTCCCATCCTGCATGCCGCCAACGAGGGTGCGGTCTCCCGCTTCGAGCAAGCGCGCGCGGTGTTCGAAGAGTGCGGCGCCGACCCGGCGCGGGTGCGGCCGGTCAGCACCGCGCAGTTTCCGCGGCCGGCACCGCGCCCCGCCTACACCGCGCTGGGCAGCCGGCAGTCCGCCGCGGCGGGGCTGACACCGCTAAGGCCCTGGCGCCCTGCGCTTGTCGCGGCGCTGGCGGCGACCCATCGACCGTTACCCTCTACGCGTGGCTGACGTCCTGCCGGTCGTGACGGTGACCTACTCGCCGGGCCCGCATCTGGAGCGCTTCCTGGCCTCGCTGTCGCTGGCCACCGAGCGCCCGGTCCGCGTGGTGCTGGCCGACAACGGGTCCACCGACGGCACCCCGCAGGCGGCGGTCGAGCGCTACCCGAACGTGCGGCTGTTCCCCACGGGGGCGAACCTCGGCTACGGCACCGCGGTGAATCGCGCCGTGGCTCAGCTAGACCAAGACGACGACTGGGTGATCGTGGCCAACCCCGACGTGCAGTGGGGCCCCGGCAGCATCGACGCCCTGCTGGACGCCGCGACCCGCTGGCCACGCGCCGGCGCGCTCGGCCCGCTCATCCGGGACCCCGACGGCTCGGTGTATCCCTCGGCACGCCACTTGCCGAGCCTGGTCCGCGGCGGCATGCACGCGGTCGTCGGCCCCTTCTGGTCGCGCAACCCGTGGACGACGACCTACCGCCAGGAGCGGCTCGAGCCCACCGAGCGTCCGGTGGGCTGGTTGTCGGGATCGTGCCTGCTGGTGCGCCGGTCGGCCTTCAATCAGGTCGGCGGATTCGACGAGCGCTACTTCATGTACATGGAAGACGTCGACCTCGGCGACCGGCTCGGCAAGGCCGGCTGGTTGAGCGTCTACGTGCCGTCGGCCGAAGTTCTGCACCACCGGGGCCACTCCACCGGGCATGAGCCGGCAAGCCATCTGGCAGCGCATCACAAAAGCACGTATATGTTCCTGGCCGACCGCCACGTCGGGCGGTGGCGCGCCCCACTGCGCTGGACGCTGCGGGTCTCGCTGGCGGTGCGTTCGCGGTTGATGGTGCGCAGCGCATTGCGCAATTCTCGAAAACAGCAACTCTCAGAAGGGCGGCACTGAGTTGGCAACTTCCGACGTCGACGCGGTGGTTCTGGTCGGCGGCAAGGGCACCCGGCTGCGCCCGCTGACGCTGTCGGCGCCCAAACCCATGCTGCCCACCGCGGGGCTGCCGTTCCTCACGCACCTGCTGTCGCGGATTGCCGCGGCGGGTATCGAGCACGTCATCCTGAGCACCTCATATCAGGCGTCCGTGTTCGAGGCGGAGTTCGGTGACGGGTCGAAGCTGGGCCTGCAGCTCGAATACGTCACCGAGGACCGCCCCCTGGGAACGGGCGGCGGCATCGCCAATGTCACGCCGAAGCTGCGCCACGATACCGTGATGGTGTTCAACGGTGACGTGCTCTCCGGCGCCGACCTGGGCCAGCTGCTCGCGTTCCATCAGACCCATCAGGCCGACGTCACGCTGCACCTGGTTCGGGTGGGCGACCCGCGAGCCTTCGGCTGTGTGACGACCGACGAGGAGGACCGCGTCGTCGCCTTTCTGGAGAAGACGCAGGATCCGCCGACGGATCAGATCAACGCCGGCTGCTATGTCTTCGAACGCGACATCCTCGACCGGATTCCGCGGGGCCGCGAGGTGTCGGTCGAACGCGAGGTGTTCCCGGCCCTGCTGTCCGACGCGGGCGTCAAGATCTGCGGCTACGTCGATGCCAGCTATTGGCGCGACATGGGCACACCGGAAGACTTCGTGCGGGGATCGGCGGATCTGGTGCGCGGCATCGCCCCATCGCCGGCCCTGCACGGCCACCGCGGCGAGCAGCTGGTGCATGACGGCGCGGCGGTGGCGCCGGGCGCGGTGCTGATCGGCGGCACGGTCGTCGGGCGGGGCGCCGAGATCGGCCCCGGTGTCCGGCTGGACGGTGCCGTGATTTTCGACGGCGTCAAGGTGGAGGCCGGCAGCGTGATCGAGCGTTCGATCATCGGCTTCGGCGCGCGCATCGGTCCCCGGGCCCTGATCCGCGACGGTGTGATCGGCGACGGCGCCGACATCGGTGCGCGCTGCGAGTTGCTGCGCGGTGCCCGGGTGTGGCCCGGCGTCTCGATTCCCGACGGCGGCATCCGCTACTCGTCCGACGTCTGAGGCTTTTGGCCGCGCG
>CAYNLB010000002.1:0-58716 GCA_964397935.1 uncultured Mycobacterium sp. | reverse complement strand
ATTCCCGACGGCGGCATCCGCTACTCGTCCGACGTCTGAGGCTTTTGGCCGCGCGCGTCACGCTGGCGTGACGCGCGGCGTCGGCCGCCGCGCTAGCGTGACGCTCGGCTCACTTAGCGGTGGCCCGGGACACCAGATACTCCAGCGCGGGGTCGGTGCCGTCCGGCAACGCGTCGGCCGGCCACCACCGCAAGTCCTCCGACTCCTCGCTGATCGCGATCTGCGCGCCGGCCGGCGCGTGCGCCACGAACTGCAAATCGAGGTGCCGGGTGGGCACGCCCAGCGAACAGGTGACCGGGTGGACATGCACGGCGGTCAGTTCGGGTCCGATGCGCAGACCGGCGACACCGGATTCCTCGGTGGCCTCGCGCAAGGCCGCGGCGATGATGTCGGCGTCGTCGTCGTCGCAGTGTCCGCCCAGTTGCACCCAGCGCCGCAGGCGGCGATGCAACGTCAGCAGCACCTTGGTGCCGGTGTCGTCGAGTACCAACGCCGAAGCCGTGACGTGCCCCGGTACGCACTCGCGACGGCAGGCGTCCTCGCGGCCGAGCACGAAAGCCAGCACGGCGTGCCGCAACGAATCCTGCTCCGGATTCGGTGCCTGCCAGCCGGCGAGGATTGCGATCGCCGACGCACGGACGTTCACCGGGCTCCCCGCCGCGTTCTGCGATCGCGAAGCGAGATCCAGGCCGCGCGACATTGCGCCACCACCTCGCCCGGGAAGCCGAGCCCGTTGACCAGCACCCGACGGTCGACGAGGTCGAGCGCCTTGGCGATCTCACCCGCCTTCAGCAACAGATCGACATCGCAGGCGAGTTCGGCGCTGGCATGCGCCGGTGGCGGGATGGGAAGCTGTTCGGCTTCTGCGGGTTCCAGCTCCAAGATGCCCCCACCGTAACTGCGGCCGAGGATTTCGGCGAAGGCGAACGTCACGCTGTTGTGGAACACCGTGGCCACCGCTGCCGGCTCGATCGACGGGACCAGCCGGACCCGATGCACGGTGTCGGTGCTCGTTGCCGCGGCGGCGTTGACGGTCAGCCGCGGCGCCAGGTGGATCTGGCGCAGCATGAACAGGTCGGGAATCCACAACGACGGTGTGGTCCACCACGGCTTGCGCAGCGAGCATTTGTAGCCCCGGTGCACACCGGCGGCTTCGCCGGCGTCGATGTGTGCGACCAGAGTCGGATCGGCCGGTTCGCGCGGCGCGTTGAGCAGCCAGCTCCGGCGTCCCGCGGCGACATCGCCTGCCCGGCAGACGGTGTCGTAGACCAGCCCGGACAGTTGGGCGCTGCGCGAGACGAGCGGGACGCAGTGGGGGATCAGTCCCAGCTCACGGGCCTGCACATCGGTGAAGGTGAAGAAACTGTTGCGGCCCGTCACGATGCCCACATCCACCGCGGCGATCGATCCGAGCCGGGTCATCGCATCGGATCCCCTGAGTGTTCGCAGCAGCTGGATCGCGCCCGGGTCCAGGAAATACTTGGTCCACTTCTCGTTCTCGTGCAGCAGCGCGGGAGCCGACTCGACGTCGAGGTCGACCTCGGCCAGTGCGTCGGCGTCGGTGAGGTGGATCGTGCGTATCCGCGCCGGGCCCGCACCGACGACTCCGCAGAACAACACGACTTCCTGCAGGACGCCGTCGAACACCAGTCGCTCGAAGGTCAGCAGAGTGATGTCCCGGAATCTGCTCACCAGAAAGTCACGCAATTGTGCGGCGTAGGTGACTTGGAGCAGTTCGGCCGGAAGCACCAGTCCCAGGCGTCCGCCGTCGCGCACCAAAACGGTGCTCGCCACGACGAAGGGGACCCAGGCATTGGTCAATCTGGTCGGGCGCAGACCCTCGCGCCGCATCAGATCGAGCGCCGGCTCCCGCTGGTCGGAAACCCAGTTACCGAAGCGGATATAGGGCGGATTGCCCGCGACCCCGTCCCAGCCGCCCGCCTGCGCCGTAGCCAGCCACGTGAACAGGTTCTGGTTGTCGACGGGAGCGAACTTGCGCGACTTCACCGCTTCGTCCGCGATGAGCTCCACACCCTGGACCCGGCCACTGACCCGGGCCAGCTCGCGCAGGATCGCGCCGTCGCCGCAGGAGGGTTCCACAACTTTAGGTCCCGCTTGGAGAACCCATCCGGCCAAGAACCGGGCCACGGACGCCGGCGTGTAGTAGCCGCCGCGGACCTTGTCGGGCGACGCCGCCGCCTTGCCCGCGAACGTCCTCATGGGGCTCAGTATCTCCTCGAGGAGTGGCTTACTTGCGGATCAACAGATCACCGGTGTCGGCCGGTTCTCGTCCTCCGGGCGGCTCCGCGGCATAGCCGATCGCGATGGCACCCAACGGCTCCCAGTCGGCGGGCAGCTCGAGCTCGGCGCGGACCAGCTCGGCGGCGAAAATCGTCGAACCGATCCAGCAGCTGCCCAGCCCCCGCACCGCCAATGCGACCAACAGGGCCTGCACCGCCGCTCCCACCGCGACGGTGAACATGGTGTGCTCGGCATCCGCGCGGGCGGCATCGGGATACGCGTGGGCACCATCGGGGACCAGCATCGGGATGACGACTTCGGGCGCGTCGTAGAGGATCTGGCCGCGCGCCACCCGTCGCTCGATCGACTCGGCGGGTCTGCCGTCACCGGCGAGGTCGCGGCGCCACTTGTCTTTCATGCGGTCCAGCAGCCGGATCCGGATGGCCTCGGTCTGCAGCCAGACGAACCGCACCGGCCGGGTGTGGTGGGGGGCGGGGGCGGTAATCGCCTCGGCGACGGCGGCCTCGACCAGATCCGGCGGCACCGGCTCGGCGCTGAACCGGCGCACCGACCTGCGCAGCAGCTGCGCCTGCCGACGACCCATGTCGACGGCTTCGGCGGTGCCCAGCCAGAACAGGTCTTCGGTGCCGGGCCGCACCAGTTGTCGGGCCGTCGAGCCGTCGTCCGCCGTGATGTTTCTGGTAAGCCCGCGCACGACGGCCACCGGCATGGCGGCCAGTTTGCCCTTGACGAGGTCGGCCGCCGCCGCGATCTCGTCGGCGATCGCCACCTCGGTGACCAGCAACTCGTTGCCGTATCGGTCGACGCTTCCCGAATAGTTGTGCAAAACGGCCAGACCGGCGGCGCCGACCGCCGCGTCGGTCTGGCCGTTGCGCCAGGCACGGCCCATGGTGTCGGTGATGACCACGGCGACGTCGACGCCGAGCCGCTCGCGCAGCCGGCCGCGCAGCGCGGCGGCGCTGGCGTCCGGGTCGAGCGGCAGCAGCGCCAGCTCGTCGCGTTCGACATTGGATCCGTCCACGCCCGCGGCGGCCTGCACCAGGCCCAGCCGGTTCTCGGTGATCAAGGTTCGGCCTTTGCGGGCCAGCACGCGTACCGCTTCGCCGTCGACCAGCTTGCGCCGGAGTTGGTCCCGCTCCTCGGCATCCTGCGGTGCGGGCACCAGCCGGCCCTCGCATTTCGACACCACCTTGCTGGTCACCACCACGACGTCTCCGTCGCGCAGCCAGGGTGCGGTCGCGGCGATGGCCGTGCCGAGGTCATCGCCTGGCCGGAATTCTCCCAGCCCGGCGACGGGCAGGATCTCGATCGCGGCGGCGGCGCCGTGTTCGCCGGGCGGCGGCGAGGCGGGGCCGGTCACGCCGCCGCACCCGCAAGGTCCAGCCCGGCGCTGACCATCTCGGCGGTGGCCTTCGGATCGGTCATCAACAGCGGTATCGAGCGGACCGCGACCCCGTCGATGTCGGCCCGGTCGCCCTCGTGCACCAACCAGTAGTCCAATATCCCGGTGCCACTGCGCGCCCCGTAGTGCCGGCCAACGGCCTCCGCAGTGGACTCGACCCCGACCACGGAAAGGCAGGCATCGGCCATGCCGCGCAACGGCTTTCCACCGATGATCGGGGAGTAGCCGACGATCGGGGCGGTCGCCGCCCGCAACGCGCCGCGAATGCCGGGTACGGCCAGGATGGCGCCGATGCTCACCACCGGGTTGGACGGTGCCAGCAAGATGACATCTGCGTCGGCGATGGCCGCTACGGCTTCGGTTGTGGCATTGGCTGTTTCGGCGCCGATAAAGGCGAAACTGTGTGTGGGCACCTGGGCCCGGTACCGCACCCACCACTCCTGGAAGTGGATCGCCCGCCGGCTGCCTTCGGCCGGATCGGTGATCACCACGTGGGTCTCGCAGCGGTCATCGGTGGCCGGCAGCAACCGGGCTCCGGGTTGCCAGCGGTCACACAGCGCCGTGGTGATCTGTGACAGTGGGTAGCCGGCCGAAAGCATCTGGGTGCGCACCAGATGGGTGGCCAAATCGCGGTCGCCGAGCCCGAACCAGTCCGGTTGCACGCCGTAGCGCGCCAATTCCTCTTTGGCATGCCAGGTTTCATCGCGGTGACCCCAGCCGCGCTCCGGGTCGACCCCTCCACCTAAGGTGTACATGCAGGTGTCCAGATCCGGACAGACACGCAGTCCGTGGATCCAGGCGTCGTCGCCGACGTTGACGATCGCAGTCAGCTCGTGGCCGCTGCCTTCCGCATCTGGGCGCTGTTGCGTGGTGAACTGACCCAGCCCGAGCAGCTGTTGAACCCCCAGCAGGAAGCGGGCGCCGCCGACCCCACCGACCAGAACGGTGACCTTCACTTGACCCTCACAGGGCACGACAGTACTGCCCGACGACAGCGCGGGAGCGGGCCCGGTTCCGACGGCCTCGGAAGCAATTTTTGGGCGGTGTGATCAACACGCCGAAGGCTCAAAACAACAGAAACGCCGAAATTTGATCACGAGATGGTATGGAAATGCGCCGTAGTGCTTGACCCGGCAGATTAACCCGTGTCTAATCACAACAGTGTCATTTCCCGGTTGGCCGGCCGGTTCCGGTGTCGCAGACCGAGATTCGATCACTTGTTCGAATTGTCTGTACATCAGAAAAGTGGGAACCACTTACTCTCCCAATCAAGCTGAGGAGGCGGACGACCATATGTCTTACGAGCATCTTCGTGGCGTTATGGCAACCACGTCGCACACCCCTGTCGGTCCGGCGTCAATCCAGCCCGCCCGGCCGCACTTGACCGTGGTTCCTGATGCGCCAGTCGCATTCGAGCCCGAGCCCATAGTGGAGCCGGTCGCCGACCAGTGGCAGGATCGTGCGCTCTGCGCGCAAACCGATCCCGAAGCCTTCTTTCCGGAGAAGGGCGGATCCACCCGCGAGGCCAAGAAGATCTGCCTCGGGTGCGAGGTGCGTCATGAGTGCCTGGAGTACGCCCTGGAGCACGACGAGCGGTTCGGCATCTGGGGCGGTCTTTCCGAGCGCGAGCGCCGCCGCCTCAAGCGCGGCATCATCTGACGCACGAGCACCCGAGCGGCTATTCGTCGTCGATCGTCGGGTCGATTACCGAAGGCTCGACGTCGAGGTAGATGGCAACCTGAGCCACCAGGATCTCGTGCAGCAACTCACCGAGCTCGAGGGTGTCTTTAGCCCGTCGCTCAATCGGCTTGCGGAACAGGACAATTCGTGCCCGCGTCGCGTTACCGCGGACGTCGACTCCGGCCGGGATCAAGCGGGCCAACGGGATCGGCCCGTCGGCGATGACCTCCGGCGGCCACTGCACGCTGTTGGGGTCTTTGGCGGCGATGCGCGGAATCTCATCAACCGCCACGTCGAGCTCCGACAACCGGTCCTGCCATCCCCGCTCGATGGGTTCGTAGGCCTCCAGGACCAACATGTCGAACCGCTCGGCTCGGCTGCGCCACCCCGGCACCGTTGGTGGCAGCAGCGGCCCCCGCATGTCGCGGCCTCTTCGGGAGGACCGGTGGGACGCCGGGCCGTCCGCGGACCGATCTCTCCGCGGGGAGCTGCGCGAATCGCCCACGCGCCGATGGTAACGGTTGGACATCGGGCGCCGGGCGGTTGCGCGTGTCCGGCGCTTCGGCAGCGTTTTCGCACGATAGCCTTTCGGTCGTGAACGTTCCCCGTCGCTGCTGCCGGCCCGGGTGTCCGCACTATGCCGTGGCGACCTTGACGTTCGTCTACTCGGACTCGACGGCGGTAATAGGCCCACTCGCCACCGCGCGCGAACCGCATTCGTGGGACCTGTGCGTCGGCCATGCCGGCCGGATCACCGCACCCCGCGGATGGGACCTCGTGCGGCACGCCGGTCCGCTTCCCTCCCATCCCGACGAGGACGACCTGGTCGCGTTGGCGGACGCGGTGCGGGAGGGCGCCCCGGACGATCGGGGGACCTCCTACGGCGGCACCGGCTCGCCACAAAATGGCTTCGACGGCTTTCCCGATTCGCACGTTGCGCAAGCCGGAGCCCAGGCCACCGCCCCGCGCGGACGGGTGCTCGCGCCACCGGAGCATCGTTCCGGTCGGCGCCGCGGGCATCTGCGGGTGTTACCCGATCCCAGTGACTAGCCGCGCCTGATGCCGCGCGAACGACCACGCACCGCCGCAACCGGTATTTGCCCCGGGCCGATAGGCTGACGGCCAAGAGGCGAACGAATCGATGGCGTCAGGAGGCCCCAGCATGTCTCGGCCCGCCGCGACTGTGCACCGCGTCGTCAAGGCTTATGACGTGCGCGGGCTGGTTGGCGAAGAGCTCGACGAGCCACTGGTCACCGACCTGGGGGCGGCGTTCGCCAGGCTCATGCGTGGTGAGGGTGCCCGGCAGGTGGCGATCGGGCACGACATGCGGGACAGCTCGCCCACGCTTTCCGCTGCTTTCGCCGCCGGGGTAACCGGACAGGGCCTCGACGTGGTGCGCATCGGCTTGGCGTCCACCGATCAGCTCTATTTCGCCTCGGGGCTGCTCAAATGCCCCGGCGCGATGTTCACCGCGAGCCACAACCCGGCGGTCTACAACGGGATCAAGCTGTGCCGGGCCGCCGCCTTGCCGGTCGGCGCGGACAGCGGCTTGGGCGTGATCGCCGACGAGGTGATCGCCGGGGTCGAACCGTTTGACGGGCAGCGCGGAACCGTCACGGATTCCGATGTGCTGGCCGATTACGGAGAATTCCTGCGTTCGCTGGTAGACACCTCCGGGCTGCGTCCGCTGCGGGTGGCCGTGGACGCCGGCAACGGCATGGCCGGTCTCACCACGCCCGCGGTGCTGGGACCGATCGACTCGATCACCCTGTTGCCGCTGTACTTCGAGCTCGACGGTTCGTTTCCCAACCACGAGGCCAACCCACTCGATCCGGCCAACCTGGTGGACCTGCAGGCCTATGTGCGCGAGTCCGGCGCCGACATCGGGCTGGCCTTCGACGGAGACGCCGACCGCTGTTTCGTGATCGACGAACGGGGAGCGCCCGTGTCTCCGTCGACGGTGACCAGCCTGGTGGCAGCTCGTGAGCTGGGCCGCGAGATCGGCGCCACCATCATCCACAACGTGATCACCTCACACGCGGTGCCCGAAATGGTCAGCGAGCGTGGCGGCACACCGCTGCGCTGTCGGGTCGGGCACTCCTATATCAAGGCGTTGATGGCCGAAACCGGCGCGATCTTCGGCGGCGAACATTCGGCGCACTACTACTTCCGGGACTTCTTCGGCGCTGACTCCGGGATGCTGGCGGCACTGCACGTGCTGGCCGCCCTCGGTGAGCAGGAACGGCCGCTGTCGGAGCTGACCGCCGACTACCAGCGCTATGAATCGTCCGGCGAAATCAACTTCACCGTGGCCGATGCCGCCCGTTGCACGGACGCGGTGCTGAGGTCGTTCGGCAGCCGGATTCACTCCATCGATCACCTGGACGGGGTGACAGTAGACCTGGGCGACGGTAGCTGGTTCAACCTGCGCAGCTCCAACACCGAGCCGCTGCTGCGGCTCAATGTGGAGGGTCGCAGCGCCGAGGATGTCGCCGCGGTGGTTGCCCAGATCAGCGCCGAAATCTCAGCGATCGCTGCTGCCCCGCCGGCGCCCGCAGAGGCCGCTCCGTGAACGCGACCCGCGAGATCGATTTCGAAGACACCGAGGGACTGCTTGCCGCAGACCGGCAGGGCCTACTGCGGGCCGCGTCCTCGGCCGGCGCGCAGGTGCGCGCGATCGCCGCGGCGGCCGAGGAAGGCGCATTGGACCCGTTGCGAACCGACGACCGTCCGCGCAGCGTGATCTGGGTGGCCGGCCGCGGTACCGCCGAGACCGCCGGGGCCATCCTGGCCGCGACGTGGGGTGGCGCGGCTCCCCAGCCGATCGTGCTGACCGGGGAAGCGCCACCGTGGGTGGGTCCGCTTGACGTGCTGATCGTTGCGGGCGACGACCCCGGCGATCCCGCCCTGGTCTCCGCGGCCGCGACCGGGGTGCGTCGCGGCGCGCGGGTGGTCGTGGTGGCACCGTACGAGGGGCCGTTGCGGGACTCCACCGCCGGCCGGGCGGCGGTGCTGGCGCCGCGGCTCTGGGTTCCCGACGAGTTCGGACTGTGTCGGTATCTGGCCGCCGGGCTGGCCGTCGTGCAAGCCGTCGACCAGCGAGCAGGCATCGATCTGGGATTGCTCGCGGACGAGCTCGATGCCGAGGCCCTGCGCAACAGCGCCGGCCGCGAGCTGTTCACCAATCCGGCCAAGACAATCGCCGCCCGCATGACCGCCCGCCGGGTCGCGCTGGCCGGCGACTGTGCCGCCACCCTGGCACTGGCGCGGCACGGCAGTTCGGTCCTGCTCCGGACCGCGCACCGGGTGGTCGCCGCCACCGGGCTGGTGGACGCCGTCGTCGCCCTGCGCGCCGGGGCCTCAGATGGTTTCCCGGACTCGGCTGATGCGCTCTTCCACGATGAGCAGATCGATGGGCCACGGCCGGAACGCCTGAGGGTGTTGGCGCTGACCCTGTCCGCCGAGCGGACCGTCATATCCGCTCGGGTCGCCGGGTTCGACGACGTCTATCTGGTCACGGCCGAGGACGTGCCCGAGATGTCCGATGCGGCCGGCGGCTCGGCTGGAGCCGGGAGCGCCGAGCAACAGTTGGCAGTATTGGCCGTTCGGTTGGAGATGGCTGCGGTTTACATGCGATTGGTGCGGGGATAGAGAGAACAGTGGAACTGCTTCGCGGGGCCTTACGGACGTACGCGTGGGGATCGCGTACCGCCCTCGCCGAATTCACCGGGCGGCCGGTGCCGGCGGCCCACCCGGAGGCCGAGCTCTGGTTCGGCGCGCACCCGGGTGACCCGGCGTGGCTGGAAACGGGCAACGGCGAGATCTCCTTGCTGGACATGCTGGTCGCCGACCCGGAGGGACAGCTCGGCGCCGGGTCGCTCGCCCGTTTCGGTGACGTGCTGCCGTTCCTGGTCAAGGTGCTGGCGGCCGACGAGCCGCTGTCCTTGCAGGCGCATCCCAGTGCCAAGCAGGCGGCGGAGGGATACTTGCGTGAGGAGCGGCTGGGCATTCCGCTGTCCTCGCCGGTGCGCAACTACCGCGACACTTCACACAAGCCCGAGCTGCTGGTCGCGCTGCAGCCGTTCGAAGCGCTGGCCGGATTCCGTCAGGCATCCCGTACCACCGAGCTGCTGCGGGCGTTTGCCGTCTCCGACCTCGACCCCTACATCGATTTGCTGAACGACCAGTCCGACGCCGACGGTCTGCGCGCGCTGTTCACCACCTGGATCACCGCACCCCAGCCCGACATCGACGTGCTGGTGCCCGCCGTGCTGGACGGCGCCATCGCCTACGTCAGCTCCGGCGCGACGGAATTCGCGGCCGAAGCCAAGACGGTGCTGGAACTCGGCGAACGCTATCCCGGCGATGCCGGGGTGCTCGCGGCGCTGTTGCTCAACCGCATCAGCCTGGCCCCGGGTGAGGCGATCTTCGTTGCGGCCGGCAACCTGCACACCTATCTGCGTGGTTTCGCCGTGGAGGTGATGGCCAACTCCGACAACGTGTTGCGCGGCGGCCTGACCCCCAAGCACGTCGATGTGCCCGAACTGCTGCGGGTGCTGGACTTCGCCCCGACCGCCGAGGCGCAACTGCGGCCGCACATCCGCCGCGAGGGCTTCGGGCTGATCTATGAAACCCCGACCGAGGAGTTCGCGGTCGCGCTGCTGGCCCTCGACGGCGAGTATCTGGGCCACGAGGTCGACGCGTCGTGCAGCCACGAGGGCCCGCAGGTCCTGCTGTGCACGGAGGGATGCACGACGGTGCACGGCAAGTCCGGGTCGCTCACCCTGAAACGTGGGATGGCCGCCTGGGTCGCGGCCGACGACGCCCCGATCCGGCTGGTCGCGCGGGAGCCCACCAAGCTGTTCAGGGCGACGGTAGGGCTGTGACTAGTTCTAATGGTGGCGACCCGCTTCGCCCGGCACTGCCGCGCTTGCGATCGCAACGGCCCGCCGCCGGTCTCTGGCGGCCTGCCGGCGTTCGCCGAGCCAAAGCCGCATGTTGTGGGCCATGGCGCGGCCGATGATCCGCGGCGGCGGGATCATGTACAGGCTGTCCAACAGCGAGAACCGGCGCAGGAACCATTCCGCCAGAACGGGTTCGGTCTCGGCGGCCCCGAGGAACTGGTCGAACAACGCGCCGGACGGCCGCCACCACCACGGGATGGGCCCCTTGGTGCCGGCGTGGTGGAAGGTGATGTCGCCGATGGCGTTCATCATCCACACCGGCAGGGTGGTCTTGGCGGTGGCCCGGTTCAGCGCCGCGGCCGGGTGGTCGTCCGGCGATTGCAGCGCTCGTCGCAGATGACCGGCCTGCAGGGACGTCATTGTCATGCCCTGTCCGAAGGTGGGGTTGAAACTGGCCACGGCGTCACCGAAGGGGACGATGCCGGCCGGGAAGCGCTTGAGCTTGTCGTAGCGGCGCCATCTGCTGGCCGGAAAAGCGTGGAATGCGGGGTCGCCCACGGGTTCGGCCTGTGCCAGCGCGGCGTTGATATGGGCCGGAAGCAGCCGCTCGGCCAGCGCAAGCATGTCGGGGAACGTCCGCGGCGGTTTGGCGCCCGCCACCCCGAACGTGGTGAGGACCCAGGTGCCGTCCTCGTAGCCCAGCATGCCCAGCCCCAGCGACTGGTCGTGGGAGGCGCCGGCGACCACCACCTTCTCGGCGATCAAACCTTCCGGAACGCGGAAGTAGTGGGTGGCGTAGTTGATGCCGATGTCCACCACTTCTTCGGCCGGGCGCGGGTAGCCCCACTGGGTCAACCACACCGGCAGCCGGGTGCCCCGGCCGGCAGCGTCGACGACGAGGTCGGCGGCAATGAATTGCGGCGACTCTGGGAACTTCGACAACTCTGGGTCCTCGGGGCTTTCCGGGTCCAGCAGCACGCCGGTGACTCGCTGCTGCCCGCGGTCGAACCGCGGCTCAGCCACCGAGCGGCGCACGATCTCGACGTTGTCGATGTCGCGGACTCGCGTGCGCAACTGCCACTCCAGGTGGGGGCGGCTGGGCACGTAGGCGGTGAATTCGTCGCGCAAGGTGTGCCCCGTCCCGAGGACATGGCCCGCGGCCCCCAGGTATATCCCGTCTGGCCGGTTCTCCAGCATGGGCACGCCGGCGGCCACCATGTCTTCGAGCAGTCCGGGAAACAGGTTCTCGAACTCGATGGCCCCGCGGGCCATCAGCAGGTGCAGATGCCGGTCCTGAGGCACTGCCGCGCGGCTCGACGGTGCGCCCGGTAATTCGTCACGCTCGTAGATGGTCACCCGGGAATAGCAATCCGACAGCACCCGCGCCGCGCACAGACCGGCGATGCTGCCCCCGATGACCACCGCGTGGCCTCTGGTGCCTGTTTTGCTGTCCGTCATCTGAAGCAGGGTACCCAGTACTGTTGCGGTCCAATGGACCCCAGCAAGTTGAGAAAGGGCGGGTGCATGGCCAATCGATGGCGCACGAAGTCGGTCGAACAATCGATCGCCGATACCGATGAGCCAGACACCCGCCTGCGCAAGGAACTGACCTGGTGGGACCTGGTCGTATTCGGTGTCGCGGTGGTGATCGGCGCCGGTATCTTCACGGTCACCGCGTCGACCACCGGTGACATCACCGGCCCGGCCATCTGGGTGTCGTTCGTGATCGCGGCGGGAACGTGCGCGCTGGCTGCATTGTGCTATGCGGAATTCGCCTCGACGCTGCCGGTCGCGGGCAGCGCCTACACCTTTTCCTATGCCACCTTCGGGGAGTTCCTGGCCTGGATCATCGGCTGGAACCTATTGCTGGAATTGGCGATCGGTGCTGCCGTCGTGGCCAAAGGCTGGTCGAGCTACTTGGGTACGGTGTTCGGCTTCGCCGGTGGCACAGCCCGATTCGGACCGACGGAGCTCGACTGGGGCGCGCTGCTGATCGTCGCGGCGGTGGCGACCCTGATCGCCTGGGGCACCAAGTTGTCATCGCGGTTTTCTGCGGTGGTCACCGGCATCAAGGTCGCGGTGGTGGTTTTTGTCGTGGTGGTTGGCGCCTTCTACATCAAGAGCGCCAACTATTCGCCGTTCATCCCGGAGCCGGAGACCGGGCCCGAAGCCAACGGCATCGACCAGTCGCTCCTATCGCTGCTGACCGGCGCGCACAGTAGCCATTACGGCTGGTACGGCGTGCTGGCGGGGGCATCGATCGTCTTCTTCGCGTTCGTCGGTTTCGACATCGTGGCCACCATGGCCGAGGAGACCAAGCATCCTCAGCGTGACGTCCCCAGGGGAATCCTGGCGTCGCTGGGAATCGTGAGCTTGCTCTACGTGGCGGTCGCGATCGTGCTGTCCGGCATGGTCTCCTACACCGAGCTCAAAACGAGCCCGGGCAGCGGTCACGCGAACCTGGCCACCGCATTCTCCGTGAACGGGGTGCACTGGGCGAGCAAGATCATCGCGATCGGGGCGCTGGCGGGATTGACCACCGTGGTGATGGTCCTGATGCTCGGCCAGTGCCGGATCTTGTTCGCCATGGCTCGCGACGGGCTGTTGCCGCGAGGGCTGGCCAGGACCGGGTCGCACGGCACCCCGGTCCGGATCACCGTGCTGGTGGCGGTGCTGGTGGCGGTGGCGGCCTCGGTGTTCCCGATCGCCAAGCTCGAGGAGATGGTCAACGTGGGAACGCTGTTCGCGTTCGTCCTGGTCTCGGCCGGCGTCATGGTCCTGCGCCGGACCCGGCCGGACCTGGAGCGCGGCTTCCGGGCCCCGTGGGTGCCGGTGCTCCCGATCGCTTCAATCGGCGCCTGTCTGTGGCTGATGCTGAACCTCACCGCGCTGACCTGGGTCCGGTTCGGCGTCTGGCTGGCGGTAGGGGCAGTGATCTACGGGGGCTATGGCTACCGGCACTCGGTGCAGGGCCGTCGGGAGGCGAGTCGGCAGGAGGTCCGGGCCCCGGTTGAAGCGGATCCGAACACCCCGGTGCGGTAGCAACCGACATCTTTACAAAATAGGGTTCTATGTCTAGACAGAAGACGTAGCAGTGGTTATTGTCAACCTAAGCGTGGTGTGACTCACAAGGAGGTTTGGCATATGACGACACTCAGGCCGCAGGTAGGCCAGGGACCTGACGCGACCCCCGAAACGGCCGGGACACCCGTCTGGCGGGACAAGAAACGCCATCTGTGGCTCATGGGGTTGGTCGCCCCCACGGCGTTGGTCGTGATGCTGCCTTTCGTCTGGGCCATGAACCAGTTCGGCTGGCGGGCCGGGTCGCAGGCGTTGTTGTGGATCGGGCCGATCCTCGTTTACGTGCTGTTGCCGATCCTCGACCTGCGTTTCGGGCCGGACGGCCAGAACCCGCCCGATGAGGTGATGGAGCAGCTGGAGAACGACAAGTATTATCGCTACTGCACCTACATCTTCATCCCGTTCCAGTACCTCAGCGTGGTGTTGGGTGCGTACTTGTTCACCGCCTCGAACCTGAGCTGGCTCGGTTATGACGGCGCGTTGGGTTGGGCCGGCAAGCTGGGCGTCGCGCTCTCCGTGGGCGTCCTCGGCGGCGTCGGCATCAACACCGCGCACGAGATGGGCCACAAGAAGGATTCGCTGGAGCGGTGGCTGTCCAAGATCACCCTGGCGCAGTCCTGCTACGGGCACTTCTACATCGAGCACAACCGCGGTCACCACGTAAGGGTGGCCACGCCGGAGGACCCGGCGTCGTCCCGATTCGGGGAATCGTTCTGGGAATTCCTGCCGCGCAGCGTATTCGGCAGCCTGCGCTCGTCCCTGCGGCTCGAAGCGCAGCGGCTGCGCCGGCTGGGTGCCAACCCATGGAATCCCAAGACCTATCTGTCCAACGACGTGCTCAACGCCTGGCTGATCTCGGTGGTGCTGTGGGGTGTCCTGATCGCGGTTTTCGGGCCGGCACTGATCCCGTTCGTGATCGTCCAGGCGATCTTCGGCTTCAGCCTCCTGGAGTCGGTCAACTACCTGGAACACTACGGGCTGCTGCGGCAGCAGAACTCGGGCGGTCGCTACGAGCGTTGCAATCCGGTGCACAGCTGGAACTCCGACCACGTGGTCACCAACCTGTTCCTGTACCACTTGCAGCGGCACAGCGACCACCACGCCAACCCGACCCGCCGGTACCAGACATTGCGCAGCCTGGACGGCTCGCCCAACCTGCCGAGCGGGTATGCGTCGATGATCACGCTCACCTACTTCCCGCCGCTGTGGCGCAAGGTGATGGATCATCGGGTGCTGGCGCACTACGAAGGTGACATCACCAGGGTTAACCTGCAGCCGCGCCGGCGCGAGAAGCTGCTGGCCCGATACGGGGCCGACAAATGATGGCCGCGTATCGGTGCCCGGTCTGTGATTACGTCTACGACGAGGCCAAAGGTGAAGCCAGGGAGGGCTTTCCGGCGGGCACACGGTGGCAGGACGTTCCCGACGACTGGTGTTGCCCGGACTGCGCGGTGCGCGAGAAACCGGACTTCGAGAAGGTAGGAGCAGGTAAATGAGTGACTACAAGCTGTTTCAGTGCGTCCAATGCGGCTTCGAGTACGACGAGGCGCTGGGCTGGCCCGAAGACGGCATCGCGCCCGGCACTCGCTGGGACGACATCCCCGAGGATTGGAGTTGCCCGGATTGCGGCGCGTCCAAGTCGGACTTCGTGATGGTGGAGATAGCACGATCGTGACCACTATTGTCGCGCCTGTGAAGCGGATGCCGTATGCCGAGGCGTCGCGAGTCCTGCTGCGCGACTCGGTGCTGGACGCGATGCGTGACCTGCTGTTGAACCGGGACTGGTCCGCCATCACGCTGTCGGACGTGGCCCGCGCCGCGGGCATCAGCCGGCAGACCATCTACAACGAATTCGGCTCGCGGCAGGGCCTGGCGCAGGGTTACGCCCTGCGCCTGGCCGATCGCCTGGTCGACACCGTCCATGCCGCGATAGACGCCAATGTGGGCAACATCTACGAAGCGTTCCTGCGGGGCTTTCGCGACTTTTTCGCGGAGTCGGCCGCCGACCCGTTGGTGATCTCTTTGCTGACCGGCGTCGCCAAGCCCGACCTGTTGCAGATCATCACCACCGACAGCGCGCCCATCATCACCCGGGCCTCGGAACGGCTCACCACGGCATTCACCCAGAGTTGGGTGGCCACCAGCGACGAGGACGCCGGTGTGCTGGCCCGCGCCATCGTGCGGCTGGCGTTGAGCTACGTGTCGATGCCGCCCGAGGCGAATCATGACGTCGCGGCGGACTTGGCGCGGTTGATGACACCGTTCGCCGAGCGGCACGGCGTCGTCAACGTTCGGTGACCCTTCCCTGATCCAAGGGGCCGAAACCGCGCCGACTACAGTGGCCGAAGAACATACCTAGGCTAAGTACCGCTTGGATCCGGTTAGCACCGAAAAGGATGACTACTGACTATGACGACGACCGAAAACGCGCTGGCTCCCGACGTTCGCAACGGCATCGATTTCAAGATCGCCGACCTGTCCCTGGCCGACTTCGGCCGCAAGGAGATTCGGCTGGCCGAGCATGAGATGCCCGGTCTGATGTCCCTGCGGCGCGAGTACGCAGAGGTCGCGCCGCTGAAGGGCGCACGGATTTCGGGCTCGCTGCACATGACGGTGCAGACCGCGGTGCTGATCGAAACCCTGACCGCGTTGGGCGCCGAGGTCCGGTGGGCCTCGTGCAACATCTTCTCGACCCAGGACCATGCGGCGGCCGCGGTGGTCGTCGGCCCGCACGGCACACCGGAGGAGCCCAAGGGGGTACCGGTGTTCGCGTGGAAGGGCGAGTCGCTCGAGGAGTACTGGTGGGCCGCCGAGCAGATGCTGACCTGGCCCGATGCCGGCAAGCCGGCCAACATGATCCTCGACGACGGCGGCGACGCCACCATGCTGGTGTTGCGCGGTGCGCAGTTCGAGAAGGCCGGCGTCGTGCCGCCCGCCGAAGAG
This sequence comes from uncultured Mycobacterium sp., assembly GCA_964397935.1. GTDB lineage: Bacteria > Actinomycetota > Actinomycetes > Mycobacteriales > Mycobacteriaceae > Mycobacterium. Next base: position 42,444 of record CAYNLB010000002.1, on the reverse strand, counting down.
GACGACCCCGAAGAGTGGAAGATCTTCCTGGACCTGCTGCGGCGCCGCTTCGAGACCGACAAGGACAAGTGGACGAAGATCTCCGAGTCGGTCAAGGGTGTCACCGAGGAAACCACCACCGGGGTGCTGCGGCTGTACCAGTTCGCGGCGGCCGGCGATCTGGCCTTCCCGGCGATCAACGTCAACGACTCGGTGACCAAGTCGAAGTTCGACAACAAGTACGGCTGCCGGCACTCCCTGATCGACGGCATCAACCGGGGCACCGACGCGCTGATCGGCGGCAAGAAGGTGCTCATTTGCGGCTACGGTGACGTCGGCAAGGGCTGTGCGGACTCGGTGAAGGGCCAGGGCGCACGGGTTGTCGTCACCGAGATCGACCCGATCAACGCGCTGCAGGCCCTGATGGAGGGCTACGACGTCAAGACGGTCGAGGAAGCCATCGCCGAGGCCGACATCGTCGTCACCTCGACCGGCAACAAGGACATCATCACGCTCGAGCACATGAGGGCGATGAAAGACCAGGCGATCCTGGGCAACATCGGTCACTTCGACAATGAGATCCAGATGGCCAAGCTGGAGAAATCGGGCGCGACGCGGGTGAACATCAAGCCGCAGGTCGACCAGTGGACGTTCCCCGACACCGGCAAGTCGATCATCGTGCTCTCGGAGGGCCGGCTGCTGAACCTGGGTAACGCCACCGGTCACCCGTCGTTCGTGATGAGCAACAGCTTCTCCAACCAGGTGATCGCCCAGATCGAGCTGTGGACCAAGAACGACGAGTACGACAACGAGGTGTACCGGCTGCCCAAGCATCTCGACGAGAAGGTGGCCCGCATCCACGTGGAGGCGCTCGGCGGCACGCTGACCAAGCTGACCAAGGAGCAGGCCGAGTACATCGGCGTCGACGTCGAGGGCCCCTACAAGCCGGACCACTACCGCTACTGAGCCGCTGCCCGGCCCCCGCCGCCCGCCTGCGAGCGTCACGCCAGCGTGGTGTTCGGCTTCGAGTGTCACGTCAGCGTGGCGTTGGGCGGGCCGCGCTAGGCTCACGGCGTGCTGATCGCGATCGAAGGGGTTGACGGCGCCGGCAAGCGCACGCTGTCGCAGGGCCTTACCCGGGCCTTTCAGGCGGCCGGGAAGTCGGTGGTCACGCTGGCCTTCCCGCGTTACGGGCAATCGGTAACCGCCGACATCGCGGCCGAGGCCCTGCACGGCGAGCACGGTGACCTGTCGTCGTCGGTCTATGCGATGGCGACCCTGTTCGCGCTCGACCGCGCCGGGGCGATCGGGGAGATCGAGGAGCTGCGGCGGCGGCACGACGTGGTGATCCTGGATCGCTACGTTGCGTCCAACGCGGCCTACAGCGCCGCGCGCCTGCACGAGGACGCGAACGGACCGGCAGTGGCATGGGTACACCGGCTCGAATACCAGCGGCTGCGGCTGCTGCCACCCGACTGGCAGGTGCTGCTCGCGGTGCCGGCGGAGCTGGCCGAGCAGCGGGCCCGCAGCCGGGCCCGATCCGATCCGGACCGGCCGCGCGATAGCTACGAACGCGACGACGAACTCCAGCGGCGCACCGGTGCGGTCTACGCCGGCCTGGCCGCCGCCGGCTGGGGCGGACGCTGGCTGGTGGTCGATGCGGACGTCGATCCGGGCCGGCTGGCCCACGCTCTGAGTGGCGGCCCGGACGCCCCGGCGGCCCGGAAAGAGGCGGCCCGGGGCCGCTAAATGAGCGAATTTGGTGCTAATTACCCCTGTAGACCAAGAAACGCCCGTGTGGCGCCCCAGTTTTGTCCCGATCTGGTGACACCATGGACTCCATGAGGCAAAGGATTTTGGTCGTCGACGACGACGCTTCGCTGGCCGAGATGCTCACCATCGTGTTGCGTGGGGAGGGTTTCGACACCGCGGTCATCGGTGACGGCACCCAGGCCCTGACTGCGGTGCGCGAATTGCGCCCCGACTTAGTGTTGCTGGACCTGATGCTGCCCGGCATGAACGGCATCGACGTATGCCGGGTGTTGCGTGCGGACTCCGGCGTTCCGATCGTGATGTTGACCGCCAAGACCGACACCGTCGACGTGGTGCTGGGCCTTGAGTCGGGCGCCGACGACTACATCATGAAACCGTTCAAGCCCAAGGAACTGGTTGCCCGGGTGCGGGCGCGGCTGCGGCGCAACGACGACGAGCCCGCCGAGATGCTGTCCATTGCCGACGTCGACATCGATGTGCCGGCACACAAGGTCACCCGAAACGGCGAGCAGATCTTCCTGACCCCGCTGGAGTTCGACCTGCTGGTGGCGTTGGCGCGCAAGCCCCGGCAGGTGTTTACTCGTGATGTGCTGCTCGAACAGGTGTGGGGCTATCGTCACCCAGCGGATACCCGCTTGGTGAACGTGCACGTCCAGCGTCTGCGGGCCAAGGTTGAGAAAGACCCGGAAAACCCGACCGTGGTGTTGACCGTTCGAGGAGTGGGTTACAAGGCCGGACCTCCGTGATCCGCGCCGGCGACGATGCAGAGCGCAGCGATGCTGAGGAGCGGCGCTATGTGACCGCCGGCGACGATGCAGCGCGGAGTGATGCTGAGGAAAGGCGCCATTGATCTGGGGCTCGCGGCAACGTACCAGGAGCCGCTGGGGTCGCTCCGGCCCAATGACCCGCGGCATCGGTGCGTTGAGTCGAGCCGTGGGCGTTGCCTGGCGCCGGTCGTTGCAGCTGCGAGTCGTGGCGCTGACGCTTGGGCTGTCATTGGCGGTGATCTTGGCGCTCGGCTTCGTGCTGACCAGCCAGGTCACCAACCGGGTGCTCGACGTCAAGGTCAAGGCCGCCATCGAGCAGATCGAGCGGGCGCGCAACACCGTCAGTGGGATCGTCAACGGCGAGGAGACGCGTTCGCTGGACAGTAGCCTTCAGCTGGCCCGCAATACGTTGACATCGAAAACCGATCCGGCCTCGGGCGCCGGGCTGGCCGGCGCGTTCGACGCGGTGCTGATGGTGCCGGGCGACGGGCCGCGTGCCGCGACGACGGCCGGACCGGTCAATCAGGTGCCCAATTCCCTGCGCGGCTTCGTCAAGGCCGGACAAGTCGCCTACCAATACGCCACGGTGCACACCGACGGCTTCTCGGGACCGGCACTGATCGTCGGTACGCCGACGTTGTCGCCGGTGGCCAACCTGGAGTTGTATCTGATCTTCCCGTTGAAGAACGAGCAGGCCACCATCATCCTGGTCCGCGGCACGATGATCACCGGCTTCGCCGTGCTGCTGGTGCTGCTGGCCGGGATTGCGCTGTTGGTGTCCCGTCAGGTGGTGGTGCCGGTGCGCTCGGCGTCGCGGATCGCCGAACGGTTCGCCGAGGGGCATCTGTCTGAACGGATGCCGGTGCGCGGCGAGGATGACATGGCTCGGCTGGCCGTTTCGTTCAACGACATGGCGGAGAGTTTGTCGCGCCAGATCACGCAGCTCGAGGAGTTCGGCAACCTGCAGCGCCGTTTCACCTCCGACGTCAGCCACGAACTGCGCACCCCGCTGACCACCGTGCGGATGGCCGCCGATTTGATCTACGACCACAGCGCCGACCTCGACCCCACCCTGGCGCGGTCCATCGAGCTGATGGTGAGCGAGCTGGACCGGTTCGAGACGCTGCTCAACGACCTGCTGGAGATCTCCCGGCACGATGCCGGTGTGGCCGAGTTGTCCGTCGAGGCGGTCGACCTGCGCACCACCGTCCAGAGCGCGCTGAGCAACGTGGGCCACCTGGCCGAAGAAGCCGGCATCGAGTTGCTCGTCGACCTGCCCACCGAAGAGGTCATCGCCGAGGTCGACACCCGCCGGGTCGAGCGCATCCTGCGCAACCTGATCGCCAACGCCATCGACCACGCCGAACACAAACCCGTGCAGATCCGGATGGCCGCCGACGAGGACACGGTCGCCGTCACCGTCCGCGACCACGGCGTGGGATTGCGGCCCGGCGAGGAGAAGCTGGTGTTCAGCCGGTTCTGGCGGGCCGATCCCTCCCGGGTCCGCCGGTCCGGCGGCACCGGCCTGGGGCTGGCGATCAGCATCGAGGACGCGCGGTTGCACCAGGGACGGCTGGAAGCCTGGGGTGAGCCGGGACAGGGCTCGTGCTTCAGGCTGACGCTTCCCCTGGTTCGTGGACACAAGGTCACCACCAGCCCGCTGCCCATGAAGCCGGTCGTACCCACGGCTCCGCAACCGGACGGCCCCGAACGCAAAGCCCGCCAACACGAGCACGCCGAACGGAGCGGGTGATGCGGCGCGTGCTGGCACTCTTGGCGCTGGTGTCGCTGGCGCTGCCGCTCGCCGGCTGCGCGGGGGTGCCCAGCTCGTCGGCCCCGCAAGCCATCGGCACCGTCGAGCGACCGGCGCCGTCGAACTTGCCCAAGCCGACCCCGGGCATGGATCCCGACGTGTTGCTGCGCGAATTCCTCAAGGCCACGGCCGATCCGGCGAACCGGCATCTGGCCGCGCGGCAGTTCCTCACCCAGTCGGCGTCCAACTCCTGGGACGACGCCGGCAGCGCACTGCTGATCGACCATGTGGTATTCGTCGAAACCCGTGGCGCCGACCGGGTTTCGGCCACCATGCGGGCGGACATCCTGGGGTCGCTGTCCGACATGGGCGTGTTCGAAACGGCCGAGGGGGTACTGCCCGATCCGGGGCCGATCGAGCTGGTCAAGACGTCGGGTGGCTGGCGGATCGACCGCCTGCCCAACGGGGTCTTCCTGGACTGGCAGCAGTTTCAGTCGACCTACAAGCGCAACACGCTCTACTTCGCCGACCCGACCGGCAAGACGGTGGTTCCCGATCCGCGCTACGTCGCGGTGCCGGATCACGATGCGTTGGCCACCGAGCTGATCTCCAAGCTGATCGCCGGACCACGGCCCGAGATGGCTCACACCGTCCGCAATCTGCTCGCCCCACCGTTGCGGCTGCGTGGACCGGTGACCCGGGCCGACGGTGGCAAGAACGGGATCGGGCGCGGTTACGGCGGCGCGCGCATCGATCTCGAGAAGCTGTCCACCACCGATCCGCACAGCAGGCAATTGCTTGCCGCGCAGATCATCTGGACGCTGGCCCGGGCGGATATCAGGGGCCCGTATGTGATCAACGCCGACGGCGCACCGCTGGACGACCGGTTCGCCGACGGGTGGACCACCTCCGACGTCGCCGCCACCGACCCGGGCGTGGCCGACGGTGCGGGCGCCGGGCTGCATGCCCTGCTGAACGGTTCACTGGTGGCGCTCGACGGACAACGCTCGACCACGGTTCCCGGGGCGTTCGGCCGGATGGGTGACCAGACCGGCGCCGCGCTGTCCCGTAACGGACGGCAGGTGGCGTCCGTGGTGACGCTGCACCGCGACGCCCCCGATGTGGCGGCGTCCTTGTGGATCGGCGACCTCGGTGGCGAAGCGGTCCAGTCCGCCGACGGACACAGCCTGTCCCGGCCCAGCTGGTCGCTGGACGACGCGGTCTGGGTGGTGGTCGACGGCAACAACGTGCTGCGGGCGATCCAGGAAACGGCGTCGGGCCAACCCGCCCGGATCCCGGTGGATTCCGCAGCGGTGGCCAGCAAGTTCCCGGGGCCGATCACGGACCTGCAGTTGTCCCGCGATGGAACGCGTGCCGCGATGGTGATCGGTGGCCAGGTGATCCTCGCCAGTGTCGAGCAGACCCAGGCCGGGCAGTACGCCATGACGTACCCGCGACGGCTGGGCTTCGGGCTTGGCAATTCGGTGGTGTCGTTGTCCTGGCGAACCGGCGACGACATCGTGGTGACCCGCACGGACCCCACCCATCCGGTGTCGTACGTGAACCTCGACGGGGTCAACTCCGACGCGCCGGCCCGCGGTTTGCAGTTGCCGGTGAGCACGGTTGCGGCCAACCCGTCGACGGTGTACGTCGCCGCGCCGCAGGGCGTGATGCAGTATTCGGCATCGGCCGGTGGTCAGCAGGGCTGGTCGGTGGTGCCCGGTCTGGGGGTGCTCGGGGCGGCGCCGGTCTTGCCGGGCTGAGCGCCGGGCAACCGATGTCGCCCCCGCCCGCCACACTGGCAGTCGTGCTCGACCTCATCCTGCCGCTGCAATGCGGTGGCTGCGGCGCGCCGTCGACCCGCTGGTGTGCGGCCTGCGGCCGGGAGCTGTCGGTGGCGGCGGATCAGCCGCATGTGGTGAACCCCCGCGTCGACCCGCAGGTGCCGGTTTTCGCGCTGGGCCGCTACACCGGCGCCCGTCGGCAAGCGATCCTCGCGCTCAAGGAGCACGGCCGCGCCGATCTGATCGGGCCGCTGGCGCGCGCGCTGGCGATCGGTGTGCATCGGCTGCTGTCGTGGGGGATCGTCGAGGCCCCGCTGACCATCGTGCCCGCTCCGACCCGGCTGGCGGCGGCGCGCCGCCGCGGCGGCGACCCCGTCACCCGGCTGGCCCGGGCCGCGGTGGCCGGGCATCCGGATATCACGGTCGCCCCGACGTTGCGGATGAGGGCGCTGGCCCGCGATTCGGTGGGCCTCGGCGTGGGCGCCCGGGAGCGGAACATCACGGGCCGGGTGTTGCTGCGCGGTCAGCGACTCACCCGATTGGGCACCGAAGCGATGATCGTCGACGACATCGTCACCACCGGGGCGACGGCGCGCGAGTCGGTGCGGGTCTTGCACGCCGCCGGGGTCCGGGTCGCCGCCGTGTTGGCGATCGCGGTCGCGTGAATCCGCCGGCCCGCACCGAACCCGTGAACTTGCCAAGAGGTTGTGAAGAACTCGCAACAGCTCAGGCAAATCAGTGGCATCGGCAGGCGAACAGGAGCTAACGTCGAGGACAACCTTCAATGACTCCTTGGTCTGACTCACTGGTCGCGATCTTCCAGGTTGAGACCCCACTCGCGGGAAGGGGTGAGTGTTCGACACCTTGCACCGGCGGGCAGCCTGCGGCGGTGGCCGCTGTCAAACCGCTCCATCCCCCGTCGGCGCGTTTCATGCAATCGAGCACGCAGGGCGCGTGCGATGCGAAAAGAGGACCGAATTGTCACCTATGTCAAGGCTCTCCGTGGATTCCGGTCAATTTGCGGACCAACCGCCGGCAGAAACCAACGGGCAGAGTGAGCCGACGCCCAACGCCGAAGTCGTGTTCAAGGGCCGCAACGTAGAAATCCCCGATCACTACCGCCTCTACGTCTCGCAGAAACTCGCCCGCCTCGAGCGGTTCGATCGCTCCATCTATCTCTTCGATGTCGAGCTCAAACACGAGCCCAACCGGCGCCAACGCAAGTCGTGTCAACGCGTCGAGATCACCGCCCGGGGCCGTGGTCCGGTGAGCCGGTCAGAGGCCTGTGCCGACAGCTTCTACGCGGCGTTCGAGTCCGCGGTGGACAAGCTGGAGAACCGGCTGCGCCGCGCCAAAGACCGCCGCAAGGTCCATTACGGCGACAAGACCCCGGTGTCGCTGGCCGCCGCCACCGCGGTCGTGCCGCCACCACAACCGGAACACAGCGCGCCGGAGACGCCGGTGGAGCACGATGGTGCCGACGTCCACCAGCCCGGACGGATTGTCCGGACCAAGGAGCACCCCGCCACGCCGATGACGGTGGACGACGCGCTCTACGAGATGGAGCTGGTCGGACACGACTTTTTCCTGTTCCACGACAAGCAGACCGAACGGCCCTGCGTCGTCTACCGTCGGCACGCCTACGATTACGGCCTGATCAGACTCTCCTGATCAGCCGTCCCGACGGGGCACGGCTCCGCTTGACGCGGCGTCCGCCGGCGGTGCCGGCGTGTCACCTACGATGGATGGCGCCTCATGCTCTTAAAGACTGACATCCAACAGGGGACATAGCTGTGCTGTCGAAGTTGCTGCGCCTTGGCGAAGGTCGCATTCTCAAGCGTCTCAAGCGGGTGGCTGACTACGTCAACACCTTGTCCGACGACGTGGAGAAGCTCACCGACGCCGAATTGCGCGCCAAGACCGACGAGTTCAAGAAGCGCCATGCCGACGGCGAAAGCCTCGATGAGCTGCTGCCCGAAGCGTTCGCCGTGGCCCGCGAGGCCGCGTGGCGGGTGCTCGACCAGCGCCCCTTCGAGGTGCAGGTGATGGGCGCTGCGGCGCTGCACTTCGGCAACGTCGCCGAGATGAAGACGGGTGAAGGCAAGACCCTGACCTCGGTGTTGCCGGCCTACCTCAACGGCATCGGCGGCAAGGGCGTGCACATCGTCACGGTCAACGACTACCTGGCCAAACGCGACAGCGAGTGGATGGGTCGCGTGCACCGCTTCCTCGGGCTGGACGTCGGGGTGATCCTTGCGCAGATGACGCCCGACGAGCGCCGTGTGGCCTACAACGCCGACATCACCTACGGCACCAACAACGAGTTCGGCTTCGACTATCTGCGCGACAACATGGCCCATTCGCTCGAGGACTGCGTCCAGCGCGGACATAACTTCGCCATCGTCGACGAGGTCGACTCCATCCTGATCGACGAGGCCCGCACCCCCCTGATCATCTCCGGGCCCGCCGACGGCGCCTCCAACTGGTACACCGAGTTCGCCCGCATCGCGCCCCTGATGGAAAAGGACATCCACTACGAGGTGGACCTGCGCAAGCGGACCGTCGGCGTACACGAGAAGGGCGTGGAGTTCGTCGAGGACCAGCTGGGCATCGACAACCTGTATGAGGCCGCCAACTCGCCGCTGGTCAGCTACCTCAACAACGCGCTGAAGGCCAAGGAGCTGTTCACCGGCGACAAGGACTACATCGTGCGCGACGGCGAGGTGCTCATCGTCGACGAGTTCACCGGCCGCGTGCTGTATGGCCGCCGCTACAACGAGGGCATGCACCAGGCCATCGAGGCCAAGGAGCACGTCGAGATCAAGGCCGAGAACCAGACGCTGGCCACCATCACGCTGCAGAACTACTTCCGGCTCTACGACAAGCTGGCCGGGATGACCGGTACCGCCCAGACCGAGGCGGCCGAGCTGCACGAGATCTACAAGCTCGGTGTGGTCAGCATCCCGACCAACAAGCCGATGATCCGGGCCGACCAGTCCGACCTGATCTACAAGACCGAAGAAGCCAAATACATCGCGGTGGTCGACGACGTGGCCGAGCGCTACGAGAAGGGCCAACCGGTGCTGATCGGTACCACCAGCGTGGAGCGCTCGGAGTACCTGTCGCGCCAATTCCAGAAACGGCGCATCCCGCACAACGTGCTCAACGCCAAGTACCACGAGCAGGAGGCCGGCATCGTCGCGGTGGCGGGCCGGCGCGGCGGGATCACCGTCGCGACCAACATGGCCGGCCGCGGTACCGACATCGTGCTGGGCGGCAACGTCGACTTTCTCACCGACCAGCGGCTGCGCGAACGCGGCCTCGATCCGGTGGAGACCCCCGACGAGTACGAGACCGCCTGGCATGCGGAGTTGCCGCTCGTCAAGGAGGAGGCCGGCAAAGAGGCCACCGAGGTGATCGAGGCGGGCGGCCTGTACGTGCTGGGCACCGAACGGCACGAGTCGCGGCGCATCGACAACCAGTTGCGCGGCCGTTCCGGCCGGCAGGGCGACCCCGGCGAGTCGCGCTTCTACCTGTCGCTGGGCGACGAGCTCATGCGCCGCTTCAACGGTGCCGCGCTGGAGACGATGCTCAACCGGCTGAACCTGCCCGACGACGTGCCGATCGAAGCCAAGATGGTCACCCGGGCGATCAAGAGCGCCCAGACCCAGGTCGAGCAGCAGAACTTCGAGGTCAGAAAGAACGTCCTCAAGTACGACGAGGTGATGAACCAGCAGCGCAAGGTGATCTACGCCGAGCGCCGTCGCATCCTGGAAGGCGAGAACCTCAAAGAGCAGGCGTGGGCCATGGTCCGCGACGTGGTCACCGCCTACGTCGACGGGGCGACCGCCGACGGCTACGCCGAGGATTGGGATCTGGACGCCTTGTGGACGGCGCTCAAGACGCTGTACCCGGTGGGGATCGATCACGTTACCCTGACGCGCCAGGACGGTGACGCCGACTTTGAGGACCTGACCCGGGAGGAGTTGCTCGAGGCGCTGCTCGCCGACGCCGAACGCGCCTACACCGCAAGGGAAGCCGAGCTCGAAGAAATCGCGGGTGAGGGCGCGATGCGTCAGTTGGAACGCAACGTGCTGCTCAACGTCATCGACCGTAAGTGGCGCGAGCACCTCTACGAGATGGACTACCTCAAGGAGGGCATCGGGCTGCGCGCGATGGCACAGCGTGACCCGCTGGTGGAGTACCAGCGCGAGGGCTACGACATGTTCATGGCCATGCTCGACGGCATGAAAGAGGAGTCGGTCGGCTTCTTGTTCAATGTCACCGTCGAGGCGGCGCCCGCCCCGCAGGTCGCTCCGCTGGAAGCGCCGGAAGGACTGGCGGAGTTGGGGGCGTCCGCGGCCGGCACCGAACCGGCCGACGGCGAGGGCGGTACGGCGGGCACAGCGGCGCGGGAAGAGGCGCCAAGCATGCTGCGCGCCAAGGGGATCGATGACGAGCAGCCCGCCCTGACGTACTCCGGCCCGTCGGAGGACGGCTCGGCGCAGGTGCAGCGTAATGGCGGCGATACGGGCAAGACGCCGGCCGGCGTGCCCGCCGGCGCCAGCCGGCGTGAGCGGCGGGAGGCCGCGCGGCGCCAAGGTCGCGGCCCCAAGCCGCCCAAATCGGTAAAACGGCGCTAGGTCGTGATTGGGCACCCGCGGCGGCTGCCCGGCCGGCCACGTCGAGCGAACGTATCCGAAGATCGGCGCGTCGAACCGGATAGGCCCCGCATGTACGCGCTTCGAGGACACCTAGTCAAGAATGACTAGGTGCCCGCCGGGCGAAGTTGGGGCAAATGACCTATTTGCCGGCGTGCCCGTGCGGCGGACACTTATCTCATGAAGCGTTACTTGACAATCGGCTACGGCGCGGCCAGCTACCTGGTGTTCGTGGTGGCCATCTTGTATGCGATCGGTTTCGTCGGCAACATCGTGGTCCCGCGCACTGTGGACCACGGGATCGCGGCGCCGATTGGCCAGGCGGTCGTGGTCAATGTGGTGTTGCTGGGTGTGTTCGCCGTCCAGCACAGCGTCATGGCACGCCAGGGTTTCAAGCGGTGGTGGACACGACTCGTTCCGCCGTCGATAGAGCGCAGTACCTTTGTGCTACTGGCTAGCGCTGCGTTGCTGCTGATCTACTGGCAATGGAGAACGATTCCGGCGGTGATCTGGGATCTGCGCCAGCCCGTCGGGCGCGTGGCGCTTTGGGGATTGTTCTGGCTCGGGTGGGCGATCGTGCTCGCGTCGACATTCATGATCAACCACTTCGATCTGTTCGGCCTACGGCAGGTGTACCTGGCTTGGCGCGGAGAGCCATACACCGAGATAGATTTTCAAACCCCTTGGTTGTACCGGCTGGTGCGCCATCCGATGATGCTCGGCTTGGTCATCGCTTTCTGGGCGACGCCCACCATGACGGGCGGACATCTGCTTTTCGCGGCCGGCACCACGGGATACATTCTGCTCGCATTGCGATTGGAAGAGCGCGATCTCGTTGCCACCCTGGGGCATCAATACCACGAGTATCGCCGGAGCGTGTCGATGCTGCTCCCCACGCCGCCTCGGCAGCAGAACAAGACCGCGGGCGAGCACTAGCCCGGGAGCGGCCAGGCGATCCGCTCGCAGTGGCGGCCATGCCCTTCTCGGCCTGGGGCAACCAACCGCCGGTGACCATCCGCTTTCAATCGTGCTGGTCAACCTGCAAGGATTGGCGCATGGATGTCAAGGAGGTGTTGCTGCCGGGCGTCGGCCTTCGTTACGAATTCATCGATCACAAGGGCGACCGGATCGGCATCATCGCGCGGCGAAGCGGCGACTTCGACGTCGTCGTCTATGCCCGCGAGGACCCGGACGAGGCCCGGCCGATCCTGCACCTCAGCGACGAAGAGGCCGAAGCCGTGGCCCAGATTCTTGGGGCGCCGCGGATAGCCGAGCGGTTCACCGAGCTGGCCCGGGAGATACCCGGACTCGAGACGGGGCAAGTCCGCATCCCCGCCGATGGCCCCTTCGTGGGCCATCCGCTGGGAGACACCCGCGCCCGCACCCGGACCGGGGCGTCCATCGTCGCCATCGTGCGCAACGAGGAAGTGCTTGCCTCGCCCGGTCCCACCGAGATGTTGCGCGCCCGAGACGTTCTGATCGTGATCGGCACCGAAGACGGCATCGCCGGTGTCGAGCAGATCATCGACAAGGGCTGAGCCGGTGCAGGTTTCGGGGGCGCTGCTGTTCGAGCTCGGCGCCCTCCTGGCCACGCTCGCGGTCTTCGGCGCGGCTGTGCGCCGGTTCGCGCTGTCCCCCATACCGGTCTATCTGCTGGCGGGCCTGGCGCTGGGCAAGGGCGGCATCTGGCCGGTGGCCGCCGCCGGCAACTTCATCACCACGGCCGCACCCCTGGGCGTGGTGTTGCTGCTGCTGACCTTGGGGTGTGAGTTTTCCGTCGCCGAGTTCGCCAGCAGCCTGCGACACCACCTGCCGTCCGCGGCTGTCGACATCGTCCTCAACGCCACCCCCGGCGCGGTCGCCGGCTGGCTGCTGGGATTGGACGGCGTGGCCATCCTGGGCCTGGCCGGCGTCACGTACATCTCCTCGTCGGGTGTCATCGCGCGCCTGTTGGGGGACTTGCACCGGCTCGGTAACCGGGAAACGCCCTCGGTGCTGTCGGTGCTCGTTCTCGAAGATTTCGCCATGGCGGCCTACCTGCCACTGTTCGCGGTGCTGGCGGCGGGCGGCGGCTGGCTGCGCGGCGTCGTAGGCATGGGGGTCGCCGTCGGCGCTCTTTTCGCGGCGTTTGCCGCCTCGTACCGCTGGGGCCACCATGTCGGCCGGCTGGTGGAACATCCCGATTCCGAGCAACTGTTGCTGAGAATCTTGGGAGTCACCCTGATGGTGGCGGCGCTGGCTGAGATCCTGCACGCGTCGGCCGCCGTGGGCGCTTTCCTGGTCGGCCTCACGCTCACCGGCGAAACGGCAGATCGGGCGCGCAAGGTGCTCGGTCCGTTGCGTGATCTGTTCGCCGCCATCTTCTTCCTGGCGATCGGCTTTTTGGTCGACCCGCACGAGCTGATTCCGGTGCTTCCGGCGGCACTGGCGCTGGCCGCGTTGACCGCCGCAACCAAGGTGGTAACCGGGATGTTGGCCGCGCGGCGCGATGGGGTGGCGCGGCGCGGGCAGCTGCGCGCGGGTACCGCGCTCATCGCCAGGGGCGAGTTCTCGCTGATCATCATCGGATTGGCGGGGGCTTCGATCCCCACGGTCGCAGCGCTGGCGACCGCCTACGTCTTCGTCATGGCGATCGTGGGTCCGGTGCTGGCTCGTTACACGGGTGGTCCACTGACGTCGGGCGCCGGGCCTGCACATTAGCCCACGTTGGCCGCTGTCAACCGATATGGAGGGCTACCACCAGCCACCGAAGTGCGCCGTCGACCGGCACTTGTTCCACGCGGCACGCGATCGCGTGAATCCGGTTTCCACGGCTGTAGGAGCCGAAAACCTCGGCCGCGGTTTCCGGGTCGCGGTGTCCGGCCGGTTGCAGCCGCATGCGGCGCAGCACCGCGGCGCCCCCGTGTACCGCGGCCGCCCGGCCAACCGCGGTCACGGAGTCGAGCAGGGTGGGCGCCAGCATGGGACGCAGTTGGGCGGCGGGACGGCGGCGGTCGAGGACTTCCAGCACGCGGCGCAGCGCGGCGTCGGCGAAGACCGCGGCCTGGCGCAGCTGGGCGGACATGACGTGGCGCGGCTCGGTCGTCGGTTGCCTGCTCGGTTGCCCGGGAAACGGCCGGCGCGGTGCCTGCGCGCCGCGGCGGCGCATGGGTGCATGCGATGGCTCCCTGCACTGCGGGACGTTTGGCGGCAAGTCTTGTGTCGGCGGCTCGTAATCGACGACGGGTGTGACGGCGAAAGCGCCGGCTCTGCTCGCGACGGGACTAGTGTTCAACGCGCACTCTCCAGTTCTTCGGTCGGGCCGGAGCCTGCTGGAGAGTGGCAGACAGTGAATTAATCAGTTGTCATCATGGCACAACCCGCGCTCACGCGTACCCGCGCTGAGTTGTGCGTCCGCCAGGCGATTACGGTGAGCGAGACATCGGTCCCCTCAGCAATGGGCGACGAATCGACAAGGGCGACGAATCGACAAGGAGGACAGTGCCGTATGGTAACCCGCCTGTCCCCATCGGACGCCGCCTTCTACCGGCTGGAGAACACCGCCACCCCGATGTATGTGGGCTCGCTGTCTATCCTGCGCCGTCCGCGCGCCGGATTGAGTTACGAGACGCTACTGGCCACCGTCGAACAGCGGCTACCCCAGATACCGCGCTACCGGCAGAAAGTCCGTGAAGTGCGGGTTCCGGGTGCCAGGCCGGTGTGGATCGACGACAGTGACTTCGACGTCACCTACCACGTGCGGCGGTCGGCGTTGCCCTCTCCGGGCAGTGACGAGCAGTTGCACGAGCTGATCGCGCGACTGGCCGCGCGACCGCTGGACAAGTCGCGGCCGCTATGGGAGATGTATCTGGTCGAAGGTCTGGCGAAAAACCGGGTCGCCCTCTACACCAAGTCGCACCAGGCGCTGATCAACGGCATGACGGCGCTGGAGATCAATCACGTCATCGCGGATCGGGCGAGACGCTCACCGCCGTTCCCCGAAGACATCTGGGTGCCGGAACGCGATCCCGGTAACACCCGGTTGACGTTGGGTGCAATCGGCGACTGGCTGGGAGGGCCGGGCACGCAGTTGCAGCTTGTCGGGTCGGCGATCACCGGCGCGGTGACCAACCATGGCGAACTCGTCGACGCCGGTCGCCGGGTGCTTGATTTCGCGCGCGCCGTGGCGCGTGGCACCGCGCCCAGCAGCCCGCTCAACGCCAGGGTTTCGCGTCATCGGCGGTTCACGGTCGCTCGGGGCGACCTCGAGGACTACCGCACCGTACGTGCGCGCTACCACTGCGACGTCAACGACGTGGTGCTCGCCGTGATCGCCGGGGCGCTGGGCAACTGGCTGATGTCTCGCGGCGAACCGGTGTCAGCGACCGCGACGGTGCGGGCGATGGCGCCGCTATCGGTCTATGCCGAAGGCCAACTCGACACCACCGGCCCCGGTCAGACGATCAGCCAGGTCATGCCGTTCCTGGTCGACCTGCCGGTGGGGGAGCCGAATGCCGTGGTGCGGCTGTCGCAGATCGCGCATGCCACGGAGTCGAACCCGACGGCTGCCCGCCTGGTGGACGCCAGGACCATAGTCACGCTGTCGGGGTTTGCGCCACCCACCCTGCACGCCATGGGTATCCGGGTGGCCACCAGTTTCCCGAGTTTTTCCAGGCGGACCTTCAATCTGTTGATCACCAATGTGCCGGGAGCTCAGTCGCAGATGTACGTCGCCGGTACCAAGTTGCTGGAGACCTACGCTCTGCCGCCGCTGCTGCACAATCAGGCGCTGGCCATCAGCGTGACGTCTTACCACGGCAGTCTGTATTTCGGGATCAATGCCGACCGCGAGGCGATGAGCGACGTGGACTTGTTGCCCGGCCTGTTGAACCAGGCGCTCGAGGAGCTGTTGGAAGCTTCCCGGTAGTCGGAGGTGAATTTTCCTACGTGGATCTATCATTCGTTGATATGAGTACCTCGACAAACGACGGCGAGTTGACAAAGGCGAAGAAGAAGAAATCGGCTTCGCCGGCCGTACGCAAGGTTTCCAACGATGTCTACCGAGCCGAATTGTTCCGGCTGCAAACGGAATTCGTCAAGCTGCAAGAGTGGGTGCGGTATTCCGGCGCCCGCGTCGTGGTCATCTTCGAGGGCCGCGACGGAGCCGGTAAGGGCGGCGCCATCAAACGGATCACCGAATATTTGAACCCACGGGTCGTCCGCATCGCGGCGTTGCCCGCGCCGACGGATCGGGATCGCGGCCAGTGGTATTACCAGCGCTATATCGCCCATTTGCCTGCCGAAGGCGAGGTCGTTCTGTTCGATCGGTCGTGGTACAACCGCGCCGGTGTCGAGAAGGTCATGGGATTTTGTACGCCGCAAGACTACGTGTTGTTCTTGCGGCAGACGCCGATATTCGAGCAGCTGCTGATCGATGACGGGATTCTGCTTCGTAAATATTGGTTCTCGGTTTCCGAGGCCGAACAGCTGCGCCGGTTCAAGGCGCGGCTGAATGACCCTGTCCGGCAATGGAAACTGTCCACGATGGACCTGCAATCGGTATACCGGTGGGAGGAATATTCGCGGGCAAAGGACGAGATGATGGTGCACACCGACACCTCGTTCAGCCCGTGGTATGTCGTGGAATCGGATATCAAGAAGCACGCACGGCTGAATATGATGGCCCATCTACTGTCCACGATCGACTACCACGACGTGGAACGGCCTAAGGTCAAACTGCCGAAGCTTCCGCTGCCGGCGGTGAATTACCAGCGCCCGCCGCGCGACCTGGCGACGTACGTCGAGGACTACGCGGCCACGTTGATCGGGGATTGAGCCATCCAGGTCTACATTCCGGCCACGCTGGCCATGTTGCAGCAGCTCGTGAACGACGGCTCGTTGTGGCCGCTCAACGGCACCGCGTTCGCGGTGACGCCGACGTTGCGCGAGGCATACGCCGAGGGCGATGACGACGAACTCGCCGACGTTGCGCTGCGCGAGGCGGCGCTGGCGTCGCTGCGCCTGCTGGCGGCGCGGGAGGCTGAAGCCGCCGAAGAAGCCGGTGCCGCCACCGATGCCCTGCCGCCCCGCCGCGTGGTGCTGGCCGCCGAGGTCGACTTGGGCGAATCCGGGGCCAAGCACCGGCCCGATCTCGACGACGCCGTCGTCAGACTCGGCGTGCCCGTCCCGCTCGACCACGTGATCGCCGCGTACGTCGACACCGCCGGCGCTGAGGCGGACGTGACGAGGGCTCTTGAGGTCATCGACGCCGCCGACCTGGGCGACGAGGACGCCGAGCTGACCGTCGGTGATGCTCAAGACCACGACCTGGCCTGGTATGCGAACCAGGAGCTGGCGTTCCTGCTAGAGCTGCTCTGAGCAGGGCCGGCCTGGATACGGTACCGTAGGTTACGGCAGCGTAGCCTTTAAGCGGAAGCCAAACGCCGCAACGTGAGCAGGAGCTTCCTATGAGCAAATCATCGTCGCCGATCAGCGCCAACGTCGTCGACACCAAGCGGTCCGTCGTCGCCGGCGCGGACCGGCATCCGGGCTGGCACGCGCTGCGTAAGATCGCCGCGCGCATCACCACGCCGCTGTTACCCGACGACTATCTCCACCTGGCCAATCCGCTGTGGTCGGCGCGCGAATTGCGGGGCCGCATCCTGGCCGTGCGGCGCGAGACGGAGGATTCCGCCACCCTGGTCATCAAGCCTGGCTGGGGCTTCAACTTCGACTACCAGCCGGGCCAGTACATGGGCATCGGGCTGCTGATGGACGGGCGCTGGCGCTGGCGGTCGTATTCGCTGACGTCGAGCCCGGCCGCCGGCATGTCCGGATCGGCCAAGACCGTGACCATCACGGTGAAAGCGATGCCCGAAGGGTTCCTTTCCACCCACCTGGTGGCCGGCGTGCGGCCCGGGACCATCGTCCGGCTGGCCGCGCCGCAAGGCAACTTCGTACTGCCCGACCCCGCGCCGCGGTCGGTCCTGTTTCTCACCGCTGGTTCTGGGATCACACCGGTGATGTCCATGTTGCGAACTCTACTGCGCCGCAACCAAATTGGCGACGTCATCCACCTGCATTCGGCGCCCACCGAAGCCGAGGTGATGTTTCGCGCCGACCTGGCCGCGCTGGCGGCCGACCAGCCCGGCTACCGCCTACGGGTGCGCGAGACACGCACCCAGGGCCGGCTCGATCTTGCCCGGCTCGACGACGAGGTGCCCGACTGGCGCGAGCGCCAGACCTGGGCCTGCGGGCCGGAGGGCATGCTCGCCGCGGCCGAGAAGGTCTGGTCGTCGGCGGGTATCCGGGACCGGCTGCACCTGGAGCGGTTCGCGGTGGCCAAGGCCGCGCCCGCCGGAGCCGGCGGCACGGTCACCTTCGCCCGGAGCGGGCGGACCGTCGCCGCGGATGCGGCGACGTCGTTGATGGACGCCGGCGAGGGCGCCGGCGTGCAGATGCCCTTCGGCTGCCGAATGGGCATTTGCCAGTCGTGTGTGGTGAGCCTGGCGGAAGGCCACGTCCGCGATCTGCGCACCGGCGCCGAACACGATCCGGGCACCCGGGTACAGACCTGTGTGTCGGCCGCCTCGGGTGATTGCGTGCTCGACATATAAAGGCTACTCACAGGTAACCTACGGATTCGTAGGTTACGATAACGTAGGTAAGTCACCGATTGCATGACCGTAGGGAGGCAAGACGATGGCTATCACTGACGTCGACGTATTCGCCCATCTGACCGACGCCGACATCGAAAGCCTGGCCGTTGAGCTCGACGCCATCCGCCAGGACATTGAAGACTCTCGCGGCGCGCGAGACGCGCGCTACATCCGTCGCACCATCGCCGCACAGCGCGCGCTGGAGGTGGCCGCCCGGTTGCTGCTGGCCGCCAGTTCACGGCGTTCGGCCTGGTGGGCCGGGACCGTGACGCTCGGCGTGGCCAAGATTGTGGAGAACATGGAGATCGGCCACAACGTCATGCACGGCCAGTGGGACTGGATGAACGACCCCGAGATCCACTCCTCGACGTGGGAGTGGGACATGAGCGGGTCGTCCAAGCATTGGCGTTACACCCACAACTTCGTGCACCACAAGTACACCAACATTCTCGGGATGGACGACGACGTCGGCTACGGCTTGCTGCGCGTCACTCGCGACCAGCGCTGGAAGCGCTTCAACGTCTTCAACCTGGTGTACAACACCCTGCTCGCGCTCCTGTTTGAATGGGGCGTCGGCCTGCAGCACGTGGAGCTCGGCAAGATCGCCAAGAAGCGGATGGACCAGGACGACGCCCGGCAACGGGTCGACGAGTTCCTGGCCAAGGCCGGCCGGCAGGTCTTGAAGGACTACGTCGCCTTCCCGGCGCTGACCGCGCTGTCGCCCGGCGCCACCTATACGTCCACGTTGAAGGCCAATGCGGTGGCCAACGTGATCCGCAACGTGTGGGCCAACGCCGTGATCTTCTGTGGCCATTTCCCCGATGGCGCAGAGAAATTCACCAAGACCGACATGATCGGCGAAACGAAGGGCCAGTGGTACCTGCGTCAGATGCTGGGCAGTGCCAACTTCGAGGCCGGGCCGGCGCTGCGATTCATGAGCGGCAACCTGTGCCACCAGATCGAGCACCACCTGTACCCCGACCTGCCGAGCAACCGGCTGCACGAGATCTCGGTGCGGGTGCGCCAAGTCTGCGACAAGTACGATTTGCCCTACACCACAGGGTCATTCCTGGTGCAGTACGGCAAGACGTGGCGCACGCTGGCCAAGCTCTCGCTGCCGAACTCCTACCTGCGCGACAACGCCGACGACGCCCCGGAAACCCGCAGCGAGCGGATGTTCGCAGAACTGGAGCCCGGTTTCGCGGGCACCGACCCGGCGACCGGCCGGCGCCGCGGGCTGAACACCGCCATTGCCACCGTGCGTGGCTGGCGGCGCAAGCGGCGGGCCGCTGCGGCGGCGATCGACCACCTCGCCGCCTGACTAACCGTTGACGTCGATCCCCCTCAGGGGCGCCCCAGGAGCGTCACCTCCGCGTCCCCCTTGTCCGGTGGCTCGTTCGACGTGGGAGGCCGGCGGGGGTCTCCCGCATGACGGGCATGATCGGTCCCGGCCAGGGCGGGCATCGCGGTGGTGATCACTTGCTGGGGAACGAATTCGACTCGGCGGCCGGTGTTTGCGTCGTCTCCGGAAGTGGTCTGGTCGCCCCAGCACACCTTCGCAGTACCGGAGAGCTGAAGCGTGATGCCGCCGCGGAAGTCCATGAACAACAGAGCCGCGGTGGGGTCGGCGTAAAGGTTGCCGAAGCTGTTGAACATGTTGTTGCCGGGATAGTCGGGCCACCAGAGGTGCTCTCCTGCAACGCGGACGAATCCGGGTCCGCCGCCGCGGTGGGAAGCGTCGTTGCCGGAGGTGGCGTGGGCGGTGCCCAAGAATAATGTATCGGCGGCCTCTATGAGGCGAATATCTCTGGGCCGCAGGGTAATTCCAGAATACAGCCTTGCCCGGTTTTCGCTAGGTGGTCCATCGATGTGCACATGGCGCTGCCGGATGTATTTAGGGCAGTTGCCGTAGGCCTGGTCGACGTCGACGGTCAGCCGACCCGCTTCCGTGGAGGTGAGGGGACCGTTGATGCGAACGCGCCGCCGGGTGACGAAGTTGATCGCGATGATGCCCACCGGCTGCCCGCGAGAAAGGCCGCAGAGGGGGTCCGCGCTCGCCAGTGGCGAGTTGATCTCCAGCGTGGTCGGCGAGGCGGCGTGCAGGAAACCGGGTGGCCCGAGAAGCGGTGAGATCCAAAGCCGCCCGGTCCGGTCGCGGGCGGCGATCGCCGCGAACGTCGCCTCGGAGATGAATGCGGCGAATCCGGAGCTCAATCGGCCGCGGGCGACCATCGGCGCGAGCCGGGCGGCCTCTGCTTCGACGCCGGCTTTGCGCTGGACGGCCAACTCGCCGCCGTGGAAGCCCGCAGCGTCAGGGCGAC
This sequence comes from uncultured Mycobacterium sp., assembly GCA_964397935.1. Taxonomy (GTDB): domain Bacteria; phylum Actinomycetota; class Actinomycetes; order Mycobacteriales; family Mycobacteriaceae; genus Mycobacterium. The sequence continues at coordinate 21,769 of CAYNLB010000002.1, read as the reverse complement.
TCTCAACCGTCATCGCTTTGCCCCTTCCTCAAGCTGAAAAAGCCGCTTGCTCTCAACGGCCCTGGGGCACCTCGGCAAAACCGGGTTCTCCGCCGTCAACAACCGAATTGAACCGGAACCGCGTTTCGAGCCGCTCGTTGATCTCGTCGATCGCGGTCTCGGGAAGCGCGGTGACATCGAAGTTCTCCCTGATGCGTGACGGTGTGACGGATCCTGTGAGAACTGCCGTGCCGCGCTGAATGCCCCAGGCCAGAAGCACTTGCGCGGGTGTCTTTTCGAAACGTCGAGCGATCGAGACGATGAGAGCGTCGTCGAGCAGTCGCGGTTCCAGTGCGTGTCCCAGCGATGCGAATGCCAACAGGATTATCCCGTGCGCCTTGCACAATTCGTGCAGTTCCCACTGGGGGTGATAGGGGTGCGACTCGACCTCTACGACCGCCGGCTTGATTCGAGCAGCATTGATGATTTGTCGGGTGCCTTCGGCATCAATGTCGGAGAGGCCTATCGCTCGCGAAAGTCCCTGGTCGACAAGGGTCTCCATGGCGGCCCACGTTTCCTCCAACGTGACTCCGTCGTCGTAGACGACGGCTCCATCCGGGTGGCGGGGATCTTGGTCATCTCCCGGCTGGAACGCGAACGGGGTGTGCACCAGATACAGATCGACGGCGTCTAGCCCGAGTCTGTCCAGGCTGGCCTGCAGCGCGGGCTTGACCCGTTCCGGGCGATGGTTGTTGTTCCACAGCTTTGTGGTCACAAACAGCTCCTCGCGGCGCACCGTCCCGTCGGCGAACAACTCTTTGAGCGCCGCGCCGACCTCCGCTTCGTTGCGGTACCGCTCGGCTGCGTCGAGGTGGCGGAAGCCCACCTCGACCGCTGTCTTGACGGCTGTTCGCGTCTTTCTGTTGTCTGAAAGCGAAGTCCCGAACCCGAGCGCCGGGATCTCACCGGTGCCGGTGTTCAGGCTAAATCCGAACTGACTGAGATTCTCATTCGACGATGGCATGGCTTTCGGCCTCCTTATCCATTCGAGCCAGTGGTCGCCTTGGTGGCCAGCGCGGCCAGCTTGGCGTCGAGTTTCTCTGCGGCGCTGAGTAGTTCGGGGTTCGGCTCGACGACCATCAGCGACGACGGCTTGACGTAGGTCAGGCTGCTGCCGCCCCCCTCGTCGACGAGCAGCAACTCCACCGGGGCGAACAATCCGGCGCTCACATCGTGGCGCAGCATGGTGATGGCGATCAGCGGGTTGCCGAGGATCACCCGCATCACCTTGCGGTCGACGCCGGCCTTGGTGACCCAGGCGCCGTGGTCGATGAGGGCGATCAACATGAATCCGCTTGGCCCGACATGAGATTCGACCCGCTTGCGGTAGGAATCCCAATCCCCGGCGGCGGTCGCGTATTCCTGGGCTGGCAGCGGCTTGTCGCCGATGTCGGCCAGCAGCGCGGCGAGCAGCTCGTCGTAGCTCTGGGGGCTGTCGTGGCGGACGCGCACACCCTCGAAGCGGGTTTCGGTGGCCGGCATCGCGCTAGCCCAGCCGCTCGATGATCGTGGCATTCGCCATGCCGCCGCCCTCACACATCGTCTGCAGGCCGTACCGACCGCCGCGCTGGTGCAGCGCGTTGACCAGTGTGGTCATGATACGCGCACCGCTGGCCCCCAGCGGGTGACCGATCGCGATCGCGCCGCCGTTGACGTTGGTCTTGGCCAAATCGGCTCCGGTGTCCTTAGCCCAGGCCAGCACGACCGGCGCAAAGGCCTCGTTCACCTCGAACAGGTCGATGTCGGCCAGCGTCAGCCCGGCGCGGTGCAACACCTTCTCGGTGGCCGGGATCACCCCGGTCAACATGTACAGCGGATCGGAGCCCACCACCGTCGTGGTGTGGATTCGGGCCAGCGGGCGTAGGCCCAGCTCCTTGGCGACCTCGCTGCTGCTGATCAGGACGGCGGCGCTGCCGTCGGAAAGAGGCGACGAGTTGCCAGCGGTTATTTCCCAATTGATCTGCGGGAAGCGGACTTTCATCGCCTCGCTGTAGAACGCGGGCTTCAACCCGGCCAGCGTCTCGACCGTCGTGCCGGGCCGGATGAATTCGTCGGTGGCGAGCCCGGCGATCGGTATCAGCTCGTTGTCGAACAATCCGTCCTTGGTGGCGCGGGCCGCCTTGTCGTGGCTGCCGGCGGAGAACTCGTCGAGCTGGCTGCGCGAGAAGCCCCACTTCGCGGCGATCAGTTCGGCGCTGATGCCCTGCGGCACCAGGCCGTCGGGGTAGCGTCGCGGCATGTCCTCGCCGAAGGGATTGCTGCCGGGCAGCACCGAGGTGCCCATCGGGACGCGGCCCATCGACTCCACGCCCGCGGCGACGACGAGGTCGTAGGCGCCGGAAAGCACGCCCTGGGCGGCGAAGCTGATGGCCTGCTGGCTGCTGCCGCACTGCCGGTCGATCGTGACGCCGGGGACCGACTCGGGGAACCCGGCCCCCAGCAACGCATTGCGGGCGATGTTGACCGCCTGGTCACCGACCTGGGCGACGGCACCGGCGATGACGTCGTCGATCCGCGCCGGATCCACGCCGGTGCGCGCCACCAGCTCGCGCAGGCTGTGCGCCAGCAGGTCGGCGGGCAGCACGTCGTGCAGCGCGCCACTGGGTTTGCCCTTGCCGATGGGGGTGCGGACGGCTCCGACGATGACGGCGTCGCGGTTCATGGCTCCTCCTCGAGCTGAGTATTAGACTCTGTACCCAGCTATAACGCCTAGGTATGCTGAAAGCAACCTAGATCGGAGGGTGATCTTCGTGACAATGCTGCAGGGGCCGCTGGCCGACCGCGAGACCTGGTCGGCGGTCGGCGAGTGTGCGATCGAGAAGACCATGGCGGTGGTCGGGACCAAATCCGCGATGCTCATCATGCGTGAGGCGTACTACGGCACCACCCGGTTCGACGACTTCGCCCGCCGGGTGGGCATCACCAAGGCCGCCACCTCGGCGCGGCTGGCCGAACTGGTGGAGCTGGGGCTGCTGACGCGCCGGCCCTACCGGGAGCCCGGGCAGCGCAGTCGGGACGAGTATGTGCTCACCGAGGCCGGCGTCGAGTTCATGCCGGTGGTGTGGGCGCTGTTCGAGTGGGGTCGGCGTCACCTGCCGGGGCGCAACCGGCTCCGGCTGACGCACCTGGGCTGCGGCGCCGACGCCGAGGTCCAGATTCGTTGCACCGAGGGGCATTTGGTGGCCCCCGACGAGCTGGGCATGCGGTTGGTCAGGTCTGGTTGAGCGCGGCCAGCAGCCGCCGCGCCGCGGCGACGCGCCGGGCGGCCGGCCCGGACAAGGCGTCCAGCGCGCATTCGGGATCGGCCGGCGGGCCCCTGTGTCCGCAGCCGCGCGGGCAATCGGCAATCGCCTCGGCCAGGTCCGAAAACGCCATCAGCACGTCGTCGGGCGAGATGTGGGCCAACCCGAACGAGCGGATGCCCGGGGTGTCGATCACCCAGCCCGAACCCGCCAGCGGAAGCGCCACCGACTGGGTCGAGGTATGCCGTCCCCGTCCCATGTCGGTCACCTCGCCGACGGCCCGATCCGCCTCGGGGACAAGACGGTTCACCAGCGTCGACTTGCCCACCCCGGAATGGCCCAGCAGCACGGTGATCTTGCCGGTGAGCAGGTCCGCCACCGCCAGCAACGGGTCGTCGCGGCCCGCGACCACCACCGTCAGATCCAGGTCGACGAACTGTGCGGCGAACGCCTCCGGCGCGGCAAGGTCCGTCTTGGTCAAGCACAGAATGGGGTGCAGCCCGCCGGCGTAGGCGGCGATCAGCGTCCGGTCGACCAGGCCGGTGCGCGGCGGCGGGTCGGCCAGCGCCACCACGATCAGCAGTTGGTCGGCGTTGGCGACCACCACCCGCTCGCTGGGATCGGTGTCATCGGCGGTGCGCCGCAACACCGTTCGCCGTTCTTTCCGCCGCACGATCCGGGCCAGGGTGTCGGGCCGACCGGACAGATCGCCCACCACGTCCACGTTGTCGCCGACCACGATCGGGGTGCGGCCCAGCTCGCGGGCCCGCATGGCGGTGACCCGGCGGGCGGGGTCGCCGCCCAGCACGCACCCCCACCGCCCGCGGTCGACGCTGACCACCATGGCTGATACGGCGTCGGCGTGCTCGGGGCGGGTCTTCGTCCGCGGTCGTGAGCCCCTTCCGGAGCGGACCTTGACGTCGGACTCGTCGTAGTCGCCGGGCCTCAAACGCCGGGCCCCAGCATTCGCGCCCACAGCTGCGGAAAGTCCGGGAGCGTCTTGGTGGTGGCGCCGATGTCGTCCACCTGGACGCCGGCCACCCGCAGTCCGACGATCGCACCCGCCATCGCCATCCGATGGTCGGCGTAGGCGCGCCAGACGCCGGGCCGCAGCGGTGTCGCGGTGATCACCAGACCGTCGGGCGTTTCCGTGCAGTCACCGCCCAGGCGATTGATCTCGGCGCTCAGCGCGGCGAGCCGGTCGGTTTCGTGGCCCCGTAAATGGGCGATCCCGGTCAGCCGCGACACCGATCCCGGGCTCGCCAGCGCGGCCAGCGCCGCCACCGACGGTGTCAGCTCGCCGATGTCTCGCAGGTCAACTTCGAAACCGGCGTAGTCCCCTGACCCCCGCACCTCGAGGTCCGAATTCGTCTGGCTGACAACGGTATTCAACGTTTTCAGCACGTCCAGGATGTTGCCGGCGGGTTGCACACTGGTCGCCGGCCAGCCGGTGATGCGCACGGTTCCGCCGCTGACCACCGCCGCCGCCAGGAACGGAACAGCATTCGTCAGGTCCGGTTCGACCGTCCAGTGCCGGGCCGTGACGGGTCCGGCGCGCACGTGCCAGCGGTTGGGGACGGAGGCATCGACGTCGACTCCGGCCTGCCGCAGCATCGTCACGGTCATGGCGATGTGGGGGGCCGACGGCAGCGCCGAACCGGTGTTGTGCACGGTCAGGCCCTCGGTGAACGACGCCGCACACAGCAGCAGTCCCGAGACGAACTGCGATGACGCCGAGGCGTCGACGGCCACGGCGCCCCCGGCGACCGATCCGCTGCCGTATACCCGGAAGGGCAGACCCGTGCCCTCGATCCGCACCCCGAGGCCGCGCAGCGCGTCGAGCAGCGGAGCGATGGGCCGGGCCCTGGCCTGTTCATCGCCATCGAACTCGACCACCGCATCGGCCAGTGCCGCGAGCGGCGGAACGAATCGCAACACCGTACCGGCCAGCCCGCAGTCCACTCGGGCGCCTGCGCCGGGTGCAATCCGGCCGCTGACCGTCAGGTCGGAGCCGGTCCCGTCGATGCGCAATCCCAGGGCGCACAGCGCCCCGATCATCAGGTCGGTGTCCCGGCTGCGCAGCGCCCCGCTGAGGGTCGAGGTGCCCACGCCCTGCGCGGCCGCCAGCGCGGCCAGCACCAGAGCCCGGTTGGTCTGCGACTTCGAACCCGGAACGGTCACGGTCGCGTGCACCGGTTGCGGTGCGCGCGGGGCCGTCCACATGCTCACCGGTCCATCATTGCCTGTCGCCGCGTTCTGCCACCAATTGGATTTTGTGGCTCTGCCACCATGGGATGTATGTGCGGACGGTTCGCGGTCACGACCGATCCGGCCCTGCTGGCTCAGAAGATCAAGGCGATTGACGAGGCCACTGGTGCCACCCCTGGGGCCGGCGCCGCCGGGACTGCCCCGAACTACAACGTTGCGCCCACCGCCACGATCGCCACCGTTGTCACCCGCCACAGCGAGCCAGACGACCAGCCGACGCGGCGGGTGCGGCTGATGCGCTGGGGTTTGGTCCCACCCTGGGCGAAGGCCGGTTCTGGCGGAGCGCCCGAGGCGAAGGGGCCGATGTTGATCAACGCCCGCGCGGACAAAGTCACCATGTCGCCCGCGTTTCGGTCGAGCGCCAAGTCCAGGCGTTGCCTGATCCCGATGGACGGCTACTACGAGTGGCGCGTCAATCCTGAGGCTGCCGCCGGCAAGAAATCCCGCAAGACACCGTTTTTCATGTATCGCGAGGACGGCGAGCCGCTGTTCATGGCGGGGCTCTGGTCGGTATGGAAGGCGGCAAAAGACGCCCCGCCGCTGCTGAGTTGCACGATCATCACCACCGATGCGCCCGGTGAGCTCGGCGAGATCCATGACCGAATGCCGCTGGTGGTGCCCGAGCGCGAGTGGGACCGCTGGCTGGATCCGGACGCGCCGGCCGACGAAGAGCTGTTGGCCCGCCCGGTCGACGCGCACGGCATTCGCATGCGCGAGGTGTCGACGCTGGTCAACAACGTCCGCAACAATGGGCCGGAGCTGCTCGAACCGGCCGGCCCGGAGCCCCAGCAGGCGACGCTGCTGTAAGAGCCAGCCTTACTTGCTGAGCACCAAGCGCCAGGTGCCGGCAGCCTTGGGATCCGGAACGCACCAGAAGTTGATCCAGCCCCCGGGCGTTGCAGCCTTCACGCCCGGGCCGGCATCCTGGCAGGCCTCGTGGCTCGGATAGCTGCCTTCGGTCTGAATCGTGTCGGCGTGGCTGACGCCCACGCCGGTGCTCATGAATCCCGCGGCAGCCAGCACTCCCGCAGCGGCAATCGTCTTCAAGTTGATCGATCGCTTCATCTCCATGCAATCCTCCTGTGGGGCTCCATAGCGGCCCGTTATGGAGATACGAACCAGCGTTGAGTAGACTTTAGCCAGCAGGCGTGCACTTCGAGTGCAAAACCGACCGAGTTCTCCGCGGCGAAGTCACGCTCGCCGGCTCCGGTGGCGTGGCGGCCGGGCCGACACACGTGCGGACACCGGCTGACGGATATCGCACGGCGCTATTGCCATTCATGCCCGGCGTTAAGCCGCCATGGCGGGTTCCGACGGTTGTGGCCCGCGTCGAACAGGCATAGGTGGTGGCCGTCGGGATCACGTAGTCGGGCCTCTCGCCACAGCCACGGCATGTCGGCCGGCATGTGGTCGAATTCGATAGCCGCATCCCGCAGACGTTTGCACTCGTCATCGAGATCGCCGGTTTCGAAGTAAATCGTGACCTTTTCGTCGGCCGGCACGACGTCGACGTGCTCAACGGAAAAGGTGGCTTCCCCCGAGGGGCACTCGAAGCGGAGGTAGGTCTCCGTCTTGACGATCAATCTCAGCCCCAACAGCAGATAGAACCGCTCCGATTGCGCCAGATCGGTGGATCCGACCGTGATCTGATTCAGGCGCATAGCGCCACTGGACCATGACCAGGGCGTACGGGCAAGCCTGGCAGCCGTGAAACCGGCCAGACCTAGGGGCCGGCGTACCCCGGCGGGTTGACGCCATCGACCCAGAAGTCGACGCCGAGCTGAGAGCCCGGCACGCAGTCATAGACCGAGAGGTCCTGCACGCCGGATTCCACCAGCACGTCCTCGCACAGCAGCGTGTTGCCGGTGTACTCGCGGGCGGGTTTGTTGAGAATGACGTACGCCGCGTCGGCGTACACCTCGGGCTTGCGGGCCCGCCCCATCGCCTCGTCACCGCCGAGCAGGTTCTGCACCGCGGCGGTGGCCACCAACGTGCGCGGCCATAATGTGTTCGATGCGATGCCTTCGCCGCGCATTTCTTCGGCGATGCCCAGTGCGCAGAGCGTCATGCCGAACTTGGCCATCATGTACGCCGTCGGCTTCAGCCATTCCTTGCCGAGCAGCACCGGCGGCGACAGCGTCAGAATGTGCGGGTTCTCCCGGCCCTTCAGGTGCGGGATACAGGCCCGCGACACCGCATACGTGCCACGCACCTGGATGCCGTTCATCAGGTCGAACCGCTTCATCGGCACCTCGGTGATGGACCCCAGGTTGATCGCCGAGGCGTTGTTGACGCAGATGTCGATGCCGCCGAACTGCTCGACGGTCTTGGCCACCGCGGACTCGACCGAGTCGGGGTCGCGGACGTCTCCGACGATCGGCAAGGCCTGCCCGCCGGCGTCCTCGAGCTCTTTGGCGGCGGTGAACACCGTGCCCGGCAGCTTCGGGTGCGGCTCGGCGGTCTTGGCGATCAGGGCGATGTTGGCGCCATCGCCGGCGGCCCGTTTGGCGATCGCGAGGCCGATACCGCGACTGGCGCCGGAGATGAACATGGTCTTGCCGTTGAGGGACATGGCGTCACACTAACGCCCTGCCCGAAGCCGCCGGGGTGGGGTACCGACCGCAACGGACTCGGGCGGGAAATAGCACGGTTGCTCACGCTGTTAAATGAGTCGGTTTCTCATGCGGGCGCGACGCACCCGGGCGGACACTGTCGGGAGCAGCCTTTAGATTGGGAGAGGAGCAGTCTGGTGTCAGCGGCGACGAGCCTGTTGGACAGTCCGATAGGCCAGGAGCAGTTGGCTTGCTTACTTGCGAGTCCGGTGGCGCTTTCGGTGCTATCCGCCGCAGCAGAAGGGACCGGGTTAATCGATATGGCCGACTTTGTAGATGGCCCAGACGCCGCCACGGGGTCAGAGACTCCCGAGTCCGCACCGGACGCAGAGACCGACGAGGAATTGACGGCGCGGTTCGAACGCGACGCGATTCCCCTGCTGGACCAGCTGTATGGCGGTGCGCTGCGCATGACGCGTAACCCCGCCGACGCCGAAGACCTGCTGCAAGAGACGATGGTGAAGGCCTATGCGGGGTTCCGCTCATTCCGGGCCGGCACCAACCTCAAGGCGTGGCTGTACCGCATCCTGACCAACACCTACATCAACAGCTATCGCAAGAAGCAGCGCCAACCGGCGGAGTATCCGACCGAGGAAATCACCGACTGGCAGTTGGCGTCGAACGCCGAGCATTCGTCCACCGGGCTGCGTTCGGCCGAGGTGGAAGCGCTCGAGGCGCTGCCGGACTCGGAGATCAGAGAAGCGCTGCAAGCACTGCCGGAAGAGTTCCGGATGGCGGTCTACTACGCCGATGTCGAGGGCTTCCCGTACAAGGAGATCGCCGAGATCATGGATACGCCGATCGGAACGGTGATGTCGCGGCTGCACCGCGGCAGACGTCAGCTACGTGGGCTCCTGGCCGACGTAGCCAAGGAGCGGGGCTTTACCCGCGGTCAGCAGGCGCACGAGGAGGTGTCGTCATGAGCCGCGTCGGCGACGATGCAGTGGAGGGGCGGCGCTCATCGGGTGCGTTTTCCGGCCCAGCCGACCCGCACGCCGACGACAGTTATTCCCACGGCGGTGATTCCCACGGCGGGCTTGGCTGCGCGCAGGTGATCGCCGAGGTGTGGACCCTGCTCGATGGTGAATGCACACCGGAGTCCCGTGAAAAGCTGCGCCGGCACCTCGAGGACTGCCCCGGATGCTTGAAGCATTACGGCCTCGAGGAGCGGATCAAGGCGTTGATCGCAACCAAGTGCAAAGGTGAGAAGGCTCCGGAGGCCTTACGTGAGCGGCTCCGGCTGGAGATCCGGCGTACCACCATCATCCGGGGTGCGCAGTAGCGGACCGTTACGAATTGGGCCGCTTGCCGTGGTTGGCTTTGCTGTATTTGCGGTCGCGCTTCTTTCGGCCACGTTTGGCCATCTGCCGAAAACCTCCATTGATTGCCGTCAAACCGGGGCGCTCGGCACCCGTCAGATTGCCGCCCAGTCTCTCACGGGAGGTCTTTTCTGTTCAGCCCGGCCTGTCGGGGCCCGTGCACCGCGGTCCCGGCCCGTCCTGTGGTTCGATATACATGAGCCGGATAGAAGCTTGATGGATTAGCAGCCAGCCTGCACGAATGGCCGAAACGAGTGGGGTGAAGATGGCCGAGGATGTGCGCGCCGAGATCGTGGCCAGCGTGCTCGAAGTTGTTGTCACCGAGGGTGACCAGATCGGCAAGGGTGACATCGTCGTGCTGCTGGAGTCGATGAAGATGGAGATTCCCGTCCTGGCCGAAGTCGACGGCACCATCAGCAGGGTCAGTGTGTCGGTGGGCGATGTCATTCAGGCGGGCGACCTTATCGCGGTGATCAGCTAATCGTTGGGCCGTTTCTATCTAGCGCCGGGAATGACTCGGGGAGTAATTGATGTCAACTCTCGGTGATTTGCTTGCCGAACACACCATGCTGCCCGGTAATGCGGTGGACCATTTGCACGCGGTGGTCGGAGAGTGGCAGCTGCTTGCTGACCTGTCGTTCGCCGACTACCTGATGTGGGTTCGCCGCGATGACGGCGTGCTGGTGTGTGTGGCGCAGTGCCGGCCGAATACCGCGCCCACGGTCCTGCAGACCGATTCGGTGGGCAGCGTCGTTTCTGACGATCGGCTGCCACTCATCACCGAGGCGTTCTTCTCCGGCGCCGCCATGTGGGATCGCGATGGCAGCCAGGAGAATTCGTGGCTGCCGGGCCAGCGCATCAAGGCGTCCCCGGTACGGTACGGCAGCCAGGTGGTGGCCGTGCTGACCCAGCACCAAACCGCCGTGGCGGCCGACCGCGCGTCCGGTCAGCTGGAGACCGCATACCGGGACTGCGCCAGGGAACTCGTCCACATGCTTGCGGAGGGCAGCTTTCCCGACGTGGGGGACGTGGTCATGTCGCGCTCCACTCCCCGCGCCGGCGATGGCTTCATCCGCCTCGACGTCAACGGCGTGGTCGCCTACGCCAGCCCGAACGCGCTGTCGGCCTACCACCGGATGGGTCTGACGACCGAGTTGGAAGGCCGGAATCTCATTGACGCCACCCGGCCGCTGATTTCCGACCCGTTCGAGGCGCAGGAAGTGGCCGAGCACGTGCAGGAGCTGGTGGCCGGCGGGAAAAGCATGCGGATGGAGGTTGACGCCGGGGGCGCCACGGTGTTGCTACGGACGTTGCCGTTGATGGTTCATGGCGTCAGCGCCGGTGCCGCGGTGCTGATCCGCGATGTCACGGAGGTGAAACGCCGCGACCGTGCCCTGATCTCGAAGGACGCCACGATCCGGGAAATCCACCACCGGGTGAAGAACAACCTGCAAACGGTGGCGGCGCTGCTGCGCCTGCAGGCCCGCCGGACGGTCAACGCCGAAGGACGGGAAGCCCTGATCGAGTCGGTGCGCCGGGTGTCGTCGATCGCGCTGGTCCACGACGCGCTGTCGATGTCGGTGGACGAGCAGGTGAATCTTGACGAGGTCATCGACCGGATCCTGCCGATCATGAATGACGTGGCGTCGGTGGACCGCCCGATCCGGATCAACCGGGTCGGTGACCTGGGCGTGCTCGATTCCGACCGGGCGACGGCCCTGATCATGGTGATCACCGAGTTGGTCCAGAACGCGATCGAGCATGCCTTCGATCCGGCGGCCGAAGAAGGGTCGGTGACCATTCGCGCCGAGCGCTCGGCGCGCTGGCTCGACGTCGTGGTGCACGACGACGGGCAGGGACTGCCCGACGGATTCAGTCTGGAAAAGTCCGACAGCCTTGGCCTACAGATTGTGCGCACCCTGGTGTCGGCGGAACTGGATGGCACCTTGGGCATGCGTCAGGCCCCTTCCCGCGGCACCGACGTGGTGCTCCGGGTGCCCATCGGTCGGCGGGCCCGGCTGCTGATGTAACGCCCAGCGCCGCCCCTTGCGACAACAGTGCGGCCCCGACAATTGTCGGGGCCGCACTGTTGCAAATTGCGTCAGACTCCGCTGCGGGCCCTCGTTCGGGCATTGCGACGCTTCAGTGCGCGCCGCTCGTCTTCGCTCATGCCCCCCCAGACGCCTGAGTCCTGGCCGGTGTTCAGGGCCCAGCCGAGGCACTCTGTGGTCACCGGGCACCGATTGCAGACCAGTTTCGCGTCAGCGATCTGTGCCAGCGCCGGGCCACTGTTCCCTACCGGGAAGAACAGCTCCGGGTCTTCGTCACGACAGACCGCCTTGTGGCGCCAATCCATAGGTTGTTACTCCTCACTGAGTGCGCAGCAAGGCGCACGGCCATTTTCTTCGGCTGTTAACGCGTGCACAAGAAACGGGTCCGTACCCCTACGTCTCTCTGCATGCAACCTTTTGATCGTTTCACAGGCTCAACAGATGTCAATAGTGCGAGTTCTCTCGTGGGCTATCTCACTTTGACGGTCTCGTAGCCGAGCCCTAACTCCGTTGTACTACACTGACCGGCTACGTTCGGGGGAGAATTTGTCCGGGCGGCCGCTCGGTGCCTCGTTACCGCAGTTCAGCGGCATTTTTGCGGGGAGGAGCGACGACCGCCAGCGCGTCCGGAACCGCCTTGAACGTCATCGCCTCGCGCACCCCGAGGTAGTCACCGTCGAACTGGCAGGCGACTGGACCCCCGGTCGAGGTGACGCGCAGGCAGGGCACGTCGTCGTCGGTAATGAGGTGCTCGAACTCGAAGTTGGGCCGTTTCGCGAGCATCTGCCGGGCTATCCGCAGGCTAGGGACCAACTTCACGCCAATGGGTGCGAACACCCCCAGCCCCGTCTCGAAGGTGCAGCCGGGATTGGTCCACACCGGCCGGTCGTTGGCGAAAGTCCAGGGGCTGGAGTTCGACACGAACACGAAGTTCACCCCGGAATTCGGTTCGCGGCCGGGCAGTTCCAGCGTCAGCGTGGGTTCGCGGCGCGTGTAGCCCCAGACAGCCGGCACCGCCGCGCGGATGTAGCGCCACGCCGTGACTTTGCCGCCCTTGTCGCGTTCGGCCTCGACCGCGGCCACCACCTCCGCGTCGACGCCCATTCCTGTGTTGAACACGGCCCAGCGCTCGCCGCAGTCGATCAGGCCGATGCGGCGCCACGTGTGGTGACGGTGGTAATCGTCGAGCAGTTGGATGAGCTGGTTGGTGGCCGCGACCGGGTCCCGCGAGATGCCCAGGGATCGCGCCAACACGTTCGCCGAACCGCCGGGCACCACCGCAACCGCCGGCACGGAGCTCCTCAGGCCTGAATGGGAGGTACCGGGGCGGCCGAGCAAACCGTTGACCACCCCGCTCACCGTGCCATCGCCGCCGTGTACCACGACCAGGTCGACGCCGTCAGCGACGGCCTTTTCTGCGAGTTCGGTGCCGTGACCACGATGGTTGGTGTGCTCGACGGTGAGCTGCAGACGGCTCTTGAGCGCGTGCGCCAACAGATCGCGACCGGCCGCAGTGGTGGAGGTGGCTGTGGGGTTGACGATCAGCACGGCCCGCATGAGCCACGAGCTTAGGCGCCGGGCGATTGAGCCTGGGCGCGGGCGGACGTGACTACGCTGATGCTGGTGAATCTGTCCCGCAAGCGGGTGACACCCCCGTCGGCCGTGCGTGGTGCGGGCCTGATCGTGGCGGCGCAGGGGGCGGCCGCGGTGGTGGTGGCCGCGGTGCTGGTGGTGCGGAGCATCGCGGGAGCCGACCAGCACTTGGTCAACGGCCTGGGAACCGCGGTCTGGTTCGTCCTCGTCGGCGGCGTGGTGCTCGCCGCCGGACGCGCGTTGACGGTCGGCAAGCAGTGGGGCCGCGGGCCGGCCGTAATCACCCAGCTGCTGCTACTGCCCATTGCGTGGTACCTCGCGGTGGGGTCGAATCGGCCGGGCTTCGGTATTCCCGCGGGCGTCGCGGCGCTGACGACGTTGGTACTGCTCTTCAGTCCCGCGGCCGTGCGCTGGGCCGCCGGCGGCGATCAGGGCGATGCCGCCAGTTCGGCCAACCGTGGGCCGGACAGCCGGTAGGTGGTCCATTCGCGCTGCGGTTCCCCGCCGATCAGGTCGTACAGCGCGATGGCATCGGCGTTCCAGTTCAGCACTGCCCATGACAACCGCGTGTAGCCCTTGTCGAGGCACTCACCCGCCAGTGCCGTCAGCAGCGCACGTGCCAGGCCGCGGCGGCGGAACTCGGGCCGCACGAACAAGTCTTCGAGGTAGATGCCGGCCGCACCGTCCCACGTGGAGAAGTTGATGAACCACAGCGCCATTGCGGCGATCTCGCCGTCAACTTCTGCGACGTGCCCATGCACCGTCGGAGGATCGCCAAAGAGCGCTTCATGAAGTTGTGATTCGGTGACAGTGCATTGATCGGCGGCGTGCTCGAATTCGGCGAGCGCGTAAATCATTTCGGTGATTGCGGCAGTGTCCTGGGGCGCGGTGCGGCGGATGTGTACCATCATTGGTCGACTTCTAGCGCATTGAGTATGGTGGCGAATTTCGTTGTGGTTTCGGCGACTTCCTCATCGGGGTCGGATTCGGCGACGATGCCGCCGCCGGCGCGCGCGACTGCGCTGCGGCGGTCCGCCGACAGCTGCGCACAGCGGATGGACACCACCCATTGCCCGTCGCCGCGCGCGTCGCACCAGCCCGCGGCCCCGGCATAGAAACCGCGGTCACCCTCCAGCTCTGCGATGAACTCCGTCGCCGCTTTGGTCGGCACCCCCCCGACGGCCGGAGTGGGGTGCAGAGCCAATGCGAGATCGATTGCAGTGGTTGATGTTTCACGCAACAGCCCGCTGATCGGTGTGCATAGATGCCACACCGCAGCGGTGCGGCTCAATTCTGGCTCGGGGGCGATAGTCAGCTCGTCGCACAGTGGCTCCAAGGCGGTCCGGATGGTCTCGATGACGAGCCGATGCTCGTGCCGGTCTTTGGCCGAGCCGGCCAGCTTCGCGCCGTTGGCGGCATCGATCTCCGGGTCGGCCGCGCGCGGGGCCGAACCGGCGAAGGGCCGGCACACGACGCGGTCGCCGCAGCGCTCGACCAGGAGTTCCGGGCTGGCGCCCACCAGCGCCGCGCCCGCGTAGTCGTCACCGGCGGCGCTCAGATCGACGAGGTAGCCGTATGCGGCCGGGTCTGCCGCGATTAGCCGCCGCAGGATGGCGCGAGCATCCAATGGGGCATCGGCGACCAGCTGCAACGCGCGGGCCAGCACCACTTTGCGCAGTGGGTTGTCTGGCGCCGAAAGCCGCTCGCAGGCCCGCTGGATCCGGTCACGGTAGTCGGCCGGCGGGGGGACGGCGGCGGCGATGCGGACCGACGGCAGCGGGCCGGTCGGCCAGTCGGGTGGTTCCTCGGTGACGTGCAGGGTGCCCGGCACCAACAGCGCCGCTGGTCTTTCCACGTCGAAAGGCAACGCGCCCAACACTATTGGCGCCGACCCGGATCGCAGCGCGGCTTGCGCTGCCCGCACGTCGCAGTGGCGCCTCCGCACTCCGTTGGCGACCAGAGTCTTTTTCGGTCCGAACAGTGCGAACGGCGGTTCGCTGAACGTACTCACCCGTGTGCGAGCGCTTGCGCGCGGCCGGTCAATCCGAGCGCAGCGAGCTGCCGCACGCCATGCTCGAAGCCGCACACGGCCACGGAGCCGGCGACCATCCAGAAGCGGCTGCCCTCGACGAGGGGCAACTCGACCCAGCGCGTGATCACCGAACGGGAAAAGTGGCTGTGTCCGACGAACACCACGTCGCGCGTAACCATGTGCTCCAACGCTAGCGCGACGGCGTGATCAGCGCGGTCGTTGACCTGCCCCACACTCTCGCCGCCGGGGCATCCGTGCGTCCACACCAGCCAATCCGGAACCGACTCCCGGATCTCCGGGGTCGTCAAGCCCTCGTAGGAACCGTAGTCCCATTCGGCGAGCAGGGGAGACACCTCGTCGATGGTCAGGCCTGCCAACTTGGCTGTGGTCATGGCACGTTGACGCGGGCTGCTGATGACCAGTGGGTCGGCGAGTTTCAGTTCACGCAGCACCCGGCCGGCGAGCTCGGCCTGGAGCCGGCCGTTGTCGGTGAGGTCGAGATCGGTACGACCCGTGTGCTGACCGGATTTCGACCACGCGGTTTCGCCGTGGCGGAGAAGTACCAGTCGGTGGTTGTGCAAGCCCATGCCGACCAATTCTGCCGGACACGCAGCGGGCCCGGTCGCACGGCGCATTTAGCTCGCGAACATGCCAGGATGGCACTGCGAGGATGCACAGCGAAGCGATGTGGGGTACCACGCGCGTGCGGGGTAGAGGAGGCGGCGCCTGTGACCAAGACCCGGGTATTGGCCGTGGCCAACCAGAAGGGCGGCGTGGCCAAGACGACGACGGTTGCCTCGCTGGGGGCGGCGATGGTGGATGAGGGGCTGCAAGTGCTACTCATCGACCTCGATCCGCAGGGTTGCTTGACCTTCTCGCTGGGCCAGGATCCCGACAAACTACCGGTGTCTGTGCACGAGGTGTTGCTGGGCGAGGTCGAGCCGAACGCGGCGCTGGTCTCGACGATGGAAGGCATGACGTTGCTGCCCGCCAACATCGACCTGGCGGGCGCCGAGGCGATGCTGCTGATGCGGGCCGGCCGCGAATACGCGCTCAAACGCGCACTGGCCAAACTCTCCGGGCAGTTCGATGTCGTCCTCATCGACTGCCCGCCGTCGCTGGGTGTGCTTACCCTCAATGGGCTGACGGCCGCCGACGAGGTCATCGTGCCGCTGCAGTGTGAGACACTCGCCCACCGCGGTGTCGGCCAGTTTTTGCGCACCGTCAACGATGTCCAGCAGATCACCAACCCGGAGCTGCGGCTGCTCGGTGCGTTGCCGACGCTGTACGACTCGCGCACCACCCACACCCGCGATGTGCTGCTCGATGTCGCCGACCGCTACAACCTGCCGGTGCTGGCCCCGCCGATTCCGCGTACGGTCCGCTTCGCTGAGGCCAGCGCCTCCGGTTCATCGGTGATGGCCGGGCGCAAGAACAAGGGCGCGGCGGCCTACGCCGAGTTGGCGCGGGCGTTGCTCAAGCACTGGAAGACCGGCAAAGCGCTGCCGACCTTCACGGTCGAGGTCTAGCCGGCATCGAGTGTGCGCTGGCGGCGCCGAGTGTGCGCTGGGGGCATAGCCGCCCGGCGTGTCGCCGCTCTGGGCGCACGCCAGACGCTGAAGCCAGCGGCCCGTGCGGGTATCAGCCCAGGGCCACGACTGTGTCGCCGCGCTGCTCGAACACCCGGGATCCGGAAACGGCCGGAACCACGGCGGAATTGCTCGGCGCCCGGTGCACCGGAATGTAGCGCTCGTTTGCGCCGCTGACCGGGTCGTAGACACCGATGGCGCCCGTGACCGGCACCAGCAGTCGACCCGCCATCATCACCCCGGGTCCCAGCGGGACTGCCGTGTCGCCGGCGGCGATGGTGTAGCGCATCGTCAAATTGCCGGCCTCGAAAACCATGAGCGAGTCGCCGGTCCACCACGTCACCAGACCGCCTGTGCGGGACACCACCGCCGAGCTCGACGGCGGCCCGGGCAGCAGCGTGCTCGACACGGTGGTGCCGCTGTCGTCGATCACCTCGACCCGGGGCTGCGTGTCGGAACCACCGGGTAGATACACCGCTGTTTTGTTCTCCCAGACCGTCAGCACGCGAGCACCCGAATCCGGCTTGATCCCGGGTTCGGGCACGACCTCTTGCTGCGGTTCGTCGTCTTCCTTGTCCGAACGCAACAGCACCAGCCGCAGATCGGCCTGATTCACGCAGCTCTCCAGCACCGACACCGTCGACGAACCGGCCGCCGCCGAAACCAGCTTGCATCCCGAATGCAGCCCCCGCGCCGACGGTTTCACCCGGGCGTCCGTCTCGCCGTAGGCCAGCATTCGGACCATATCCGAGCGCCAGAGCTCCAGCCGGGTGTCGCCCATCGACAACACCGTCGTGCCGTCGGAGGAGAGTTGGACGTGCGGATCGGCGTAGCCACTGCGGGCGGGCCCGCGCCGGCCCGTGGACCCGTCGAGGGTACTCACTTGCCCGCATCCGCGACCGTCTTGGTAGACCGCGACAGCGTAGTGGTACACCCAGGAGACTCCGCACAGGTCGCTGTCGCGCGCATAACTCCAGCGGGACTCGCCCGTTTCGGGATCGAGCCCCTCGACCCGGCGGCCGTCGCCGGTGATGACGGTCCCGGCAACCACCAAGGGGGCGGTCGTGGCGGGGCTGGCGGCGGTCCACAGCTGTTTCAGGTTCGCCGGCACTTGGCGGGCCGGAGTCGGGTTGGGCGCCGGTACGGCGGCCGGCCGGCTGATGGTGGCCCGGGCGTCGCTGGTCCACCAGATAAGCGACGCGGTTGCCGCGACGACAACCGTGATCGCGACGGCGGCCGAGATATCGCCCCTGGTGCGGCGTTCCGGTCTGACCATGCGCCCGGCGCGGGGCTCAGTTGGCGTGCGAGGTGGCGTCAGTCGGCTTGCGGCGCCGGCGGCGGCGCCGGGCAGTCCCGGGGTTACCGGGCGGAGAGCTCGACGGGGTGTCTGCGGCCCCTTGACCGTTGGCGCTGCTGCTCGCCGTATTCCCGGCCGGGTGCCCGGTGGCGGGTTGGCCGCCACGGGTGCGCTGTCGGCGCGCGCCGGAGCGCGTACGCCCGGACTCGCCCGAGCTTGTTTCGCGTTGGGTGTCGCGCCGCTTGGCTTGCGACTTGCGCGGCGCACCGACTGTCCCCGCCGACTCGGCGGGGATGCCCAACTCGTCGTAGAGGTGCGGGGAGTTGGAGTAGGTCTCGGCAGGATTGGGGGATTCCAGGCCCAACGCCTTGTCGATCAACGACCAGCGGGGCAGCTCGTCCCAGTCCACCAGGGTGACCGCGACGCCGGTCTTGCCGGCACGGCCGGTGCGGCCGATCCGGTGCACGTAGGCCTGCTCGTCCTCTGGGATCTGGTAGTTGATGACGTGGGTGACGTCGTCGATGTCGATGCCGCGGGCGGCTACGTCGGTGGCGACCAGCACGTCGATGTCACCGGTGCGGAACGCCTTCAGCGCCTTCTCGCGGGCGGCTTGATTCAGATCGCCGTGCACGGCGCCGACCTTGAAGCCCCGCTCGGCCAGTTCGTCGGCGACCTTCTGCGCGGTGCGCTTGGTGCGAGTGAAGATCATCGTCGCGCCGCGACTCTCGGCCTGCAGCACCCGGCTGACCAGTTCCACCTTGTCCAGCGCATGGGCCCGGTAGACGAACTGCTCCGTGGTGTCGTGCGTGGCGGCCGAGTGCGGGGCTTCCGCGCGGATATGCGTGGGCTGGTTCATGAAGGTGCGGGCCAGGGTGATGATCGGGTCCGGCATGGTCGCCGAGAACAGCATCGACTGCCGGTCGGCGGGAAGCTGTCGCAGGATGCGCTCGATGTCGGGCAGAAAGCCGAGGTCGAGCATCTCGTCAGCCTCGTCGAGCACCAGCACCGATAGCCCGCCCAGCTGCAGGTGGCCCTGCTGGGACAGGTCGAGCAGCCGCCCGGGGGTTCCGACCACGACGTCCGCCCCGGCGCGCAACGCCTCGATCTGGGGCTCGTAGGCGCGGCCGCCGTAGATGGAGATCACGGACAGGCGCCGCCCGTCCTCGGTGGTCAGGTACCTGGCCGCGGTGGCCAGGTCCTCGGTGACCTGCACGCACAGCTCACGTGTCGGCACCACGACCAGGGCCCGTGGTGCGCCGTTGAGCGCCCTCGCACCGGTGCCGGCCGTGATGCGCTGCAGCAGCGGCACCCCGAAACCGAGGGTCTTGCCCATGCCGGTGCGGGCCTGGCCGATCACGTCGTCGCCGGCGAGCGCCAGCGGCAGGGTCAGTTCTTGGATGGCAAAGGGACTTTCGATGCCCTTCTCGGCCAGCGCGCGGACTATTTCGTCGCGAGCGCCGAGTTTGGCAAAGGTCAGTCCAGTTGTCTTCGTGAGTGTGGTCATACGTGGGTGAAAAGCCTTTCGGTGACATATCGGTATGGGTCGGTGTTTTCCTGTTGCGGTCACGCGCGCACCAGTTCCGACTCCGAATACGTCGCCGAATCGCGAGCCCCTGCTCAGTCTGGGCGGGGCTCGGGCCCGGGTGGGCCAGGCTGTGCACGCACATTTCGCCGATAGCGGCTTTGTGATCTCAGCGAACAAGTACAGCCGCTATCTACGTACATGATAGCCGGTCGACAGCTGGCACCCATTTTCCGCTAAGTCAGCCGACTAGAGTGTTGCCATGACCCGGCCCACCTGCAAGCCCTCCTCCGCCCATCAGGTGGACGATCCGCCCGCCCCCCGGCTGTCGGCTGATCATCCGGGCGTCAACGAGTTGTTCGCGGTGCTTGCCTACGGTGAGATCGCCGCGTTCTACCGACTCACCGACGAGGCGCGAATGGCCCCTGACCTGCGCGGACGTATCTCGATGGCGAGCATGGCCGCCGCCGAGATGAAGCACTATGAGCTGCTGCACGACGCCCTGGAGGGCCGCGGCGTCGACGTGGTGTCGGCGATGTCGAAGTACGTGTCCGTGCTGGAGAATTATCACCGGCTGACGATGCCGAGCACGTGGCTGGAAGCTTTGGTCAAGACGTATGTCGGTGACGCCCTGGCCGCCGACTTGTATCTGGAGATCGCCGATGGGCTGCCCGATGAGGTTGCCGACGTCGTGCGGGCGGCCCTGGCGGAGACCGGCCACTCCCAGTTCGTCGTCGCCGAGGTGCGCGCCGCCGTGACCGCCAGCGGCAAGCAACGCAGCCGGCTGGCGCTGTGGTCGCGCCGCCTGTTCGGCGAAGCGATCACCCAGACCCAGTACGTGCTCGCCGACCACGATGAGTTGGTGGACCTGGTTCTATCGGGCGCCGGTGGTCTGGGTCAGCTCAATGCATTCTTCGACCGTCTGCAGCAGACGCACGACCGGCGGATGCACGAACTCGGTCTGAGTTGACGTCAGCGGGTGCAGGTCGCCAGGTTCGTGTTGTTGGCCGACGTGACCACCGGTTGGCCGGCGGCATCGACGATCGCGCAATTGAGCCGGCCGTAAAAGCTGGTTGCGACAACCGATTCGGTCTGCACGCCGGGGTTCAGCACGATCGCCTTCGACCACGGCAGCGACACGTTGAATTCGGTTTGCGGGTAGCCCCGGGCGTCGGTGTACACCACATTCACCAGATCTAGCAGCTGCTTTGTCCCGGTGACGCTGTACACCACGGTGCGCGGATTCAGCGCAGGAGCGGCGGCAGTGGGTGGCAGCGCGGCGGTGGGTGTCGCCGTCGGGGGGGTGCTGGGCGCGGCGCTGGGCGTGGTCACGGTGGTGACCGTTTCGGGCGCCAGTTCCCGGGTGCGAGAGGCGCTGGGCGGTGCCGTGCTCGTTTTCGGCGGAGCGGACGCGGAGGTCACCGTGCGGGAAGCCGGCGCCCCCACGGTGGCCTTGGTCGACGCACTGTCCCCGCTGTTGAGGATGACGGCGGTTGCAATGGCACCCAGGGCTATCACCGCGCCGAGGATCGCCGTGGCCGGGCGCCATCGGGAATCCGGCGGCCAGCCGGTCCAGCGGGAGTCGTCGTAGCCGTCATCGAGGTAGAAGTCGGCGTCGTCAGTGTCGTAGCTCTCGTCGTCGGGGTAGTCGTAGTCGCGAACCTCGCCGCCGAGATGGGACAGTGTGGTACCCATGGTGCCGACGTTACGTATGTGAAAAGACGGATTCGGGTGTCGCGCGGCTGTGTGAGACGAGCTGCAAGCTAATCGTTACCTGCGCGCGACACCATTTCGCTCACCGCGAACTGCGTGCGAAGGGCCGTCCGGGATGCGCGCCCGGCCGCGTCCACTAGCCTGCTGATGAGTCTGCGACTGCAGTGCCAACGGAAGGGGTGACCGTGGAGGTCAAGATCGGTATTACGGACAGTCCGCGAGAGCTGGTGCTGTCCAGTGCGCAGACGCCGGCCGAAGTCGAGGAGCTCGTCGGTGCCGCGCTGGGTGGTGGATCGGGTTTGTTGAGGCTGAGCGACGAGCGGGGCCGTCGCTATCTGATTCACAGCGCCAAGATCGCCTACGTCGAGATCGGTGTCGCCGACTCGCGCCGAGTCGGCTTCGGCATCGGGGCGGAGGTTGCCAAACTCACCGGCAAGGCCGCTAAGGGCGAGTAAGCGGCACGTGTGACAGCCCGCCCCAGGCGAACTGAAC
>CAYNLB010000001.1:59799-92678 GCA_964397935.1 uncultured Mycobacterium sp. | reverse complement strand
TGTGGGGCTGGTGTTCGGGGTCTGGTTCGGGATCAAAGCCCTGCACGGCTTCGGGATTGCGTAAGCGATGCGCTTCTTGCGTGACCTTCGACTCTAGGAGAGCGACAGCCGGTACGCGAACATGAGCACATCGAGGATGCCGATTGCGGTGGAGGATGTTGTGATTGAGACCCTGACAGACCTTCCTGACAACGTCGCCGCGTTCATGTGTCACGGTCATGTGACGAAGGCCGATTACGACGCGGTGCTGATACCCGATGTGGAAAAAAGACTGACCCAGCACGAAAAGGTGCGGATCTACTACCAATTCGCGCCGGACTTCGACGGGATCGATCCCGCCGCCGCCTGGGAAGACACCAGGGTTGGTTTGAGCCACTTCCGCCGTTGGGAACGCATTGCCGTGGTCGCAGACGTCGAATGGATCAAGCAGACGATGAGGTTCTTCGGTTTCCTGATGCCGGCCGAGGTACGCGCGTTCCCCCTTGCTGAAGCGGGTAAGGCGCGCGAATGGATCACCGAAACCCGGGCCGAGTGAGGACAGGCTGACGGCCGCGCGACAACTCGGTGGTACCGGTGCGGACTTGGCGTCAGCGTCGTTCGCAAAAACTACCGCCTGCGCCGCCGGTTCGATAGCCGCATCGGCCGGTCATGTTCCACCGGCCGAAGTGCCGGCGGAGTGCGCGAACAGCTCATGCAGCAGTTGTACGGGGGATTTGCGAAGCACGATAGACAGCAGGGGAAGCAGAATAGGAGATATGGCAACCAACGCCGCGGTGATCGAGATCTCGGCGGGCAGAGACTCCGAAACGGGCACGCCGCGCAGCCGCGACCGGAAGGCTTCGAGCGTGTTCGCTGACCGGTTGACGGTGCTCATGACCAAGGCCACCGTCTCTATATTGCGCCGGGCCCAGGGTGAGTGATACTTCGCCACCTCTTGCGAAATCTCCTCCGGCACAAAGCCGAAGTCGGCCTCGGCGAGCGCCCTCGCGTAGGCCAAGGCGCTCCATTTGGCACGATCGAACGTTGCCGGATCGGCGCCTTCAAGTTGCGCAATCTCATCGTCGGAGGCACCGGCTCGAATGGCCCATTGCTGGTGAACATAGCTGCAGTAGCGGCAGTTGTTCGCCTGGGCGACGGTCAGCATGATCTGCTCGCGGAAGGCAGGATCAATCTGGCGCAGCACCCACACCGCACCCGCATGATGAACCAGCGGTCCCAGGCGGCGAACCGCAGCTGCTAATTCACGCAGCGTATAGGTCTTGCCGACCGGTGGCGGCGACGTTGTCGCTGATCTCGTCCTGAACAAGCCGCACCTTTCCTCGGAAAAGCGGTGCGACCATGCTACCGGATCGGTTTGTCAGCCAACGGAACCGGTATCGGCGAAGATCTTCTGGACTCTTCGGGCGGCGATAAGACCGACGGTGGGTTCGTATGTGCAAGACTCGAACGCCGCAAGGCAGCAAAGGAGCCCCATGTCTGCGCCCAGTGACGAAAACGGGAAACAAAACATGACGAGCATTTGGAAGCGGACACCGGCGAAGGCCATCGTCGGATTGATCATCTACGGTGCAGCTTTCACACACATCGGAACAGTTTCGGCATCGGCTGAGCCGGTTCACCAGCGGGTACGCGATAAGGACCAAATGACAATGATGCTGATTCCACAGGGAGAGTTCCGAATAGGTTCCGCTGACGGGAAGGTCGATGAACAACCGGTTCATCGGGTCCATCTTGACGCTTTTTGGATGGATCAAACCGAGGTCACAAACGCACAGTACAAGGAATGCGCCACATCCGGCCTCTGCACTAACCCATCGATGGGGGATTCATTTACCAGACATGAGTACTACACAAGCGACAACGAACAGTATGCAGACTTTCCAGTCATCCATGTCAACTGGTACCAAGCCGAGGCATACTGCAAATGGGCTGGTGGTCGCCTTCCAACTGAAGCCGAGTGGGAAGCCGCCGCCCGCGGCACCGACGCAAGAACCTATCCTATGGGCGATGCCGTCGCCAAAGGCAGCGCGAACTACGCCGGCTTCGTGGGGGATACGACCCGAGTCGGAAGCTATCCTGCCGGCTCGAGTCCGTATGGCGTTCTGGATATGGCGGGGAACGTCTGGGAATGGGTGTCAGACTGGTACGACCAAGATTTTTACAGCCAATCACCGCGCCGAAATCCAGCTGGGCCGCCCTCGGGATCATCCCGAGTGTTGCGCGGCGGCTCTTGGGAGGATGATACCGATCTACTTCGGTCAGCAAATCGGAATTTCAATGATCCGCTGATTTCCACGGAAACGTGGGGATTCCGCTGCGTGGTTCCCGAATAGACATATCCAGAATTTCGCGTTGTTCCATTCGGCTACGAAAGAGCCGATCTCCGATGGCAGTCGGGTCGCCTTCGTGACTGACATCCGGCAAGCAAAGACGGCTATTTCAGCTGTTCGCACAAATCATGCTGTGCCGCGGTTGATCTCAGGACCACGACCGGCCGCCGGACAGCGCCGGTGATTTCGTCGGCCAACCGCGCGAGCCAAACCTGACCCGTTTGCTAGCCACCGCGGCCCAGGCAAGGCATGATGACCGTTCGCGAGCACCTTGAACCGCCTGATGACCCCGGCCACCCGCTGAGTGGCCCTGAGCTGGGAGTTAGGAAGACATGCCGACTATCGACGCGAACCCATTCCCCTACCATTTCGACATCAACCATGCGGCATTGGTCTGCATCGACATGCAGCGCGATTTTTGTATGCCGGGCGGTTTTGCCGACGCGCTCGGCAACGAGGTCAAGAATGTCGCGCCCTGCATCCCCGTTATCCAGGAGCTACAGGCCGCCTGTCGCCGGGCCGACGTACCCATCATCCACACCAAGGAGTGCCACAGACCAGATCTGTCCGACCTGCCGACGGCCAAACTCCATCGCGGCAACTCAAAATTGAAGATCGGTGCCCTTGGCCCGTTGGGACGAATCCTGATCGATGGTGAGGGCGGATCGGATTTCATCGCCGAGAACGCCCCGGCGGAGGGCGAGTTGGTCATCCCCAAACCCGGAAAAGATGCGTTCTATCGCACCGTCTTTCATGAATATCTGATAACCCGCAACATCAGCAACCTGATAATCACCGGCATCACGACCGACGTTTGCGTGCAGACGACAATGCGCTGTGCAAACGATCGCGGCTACGACTGCCTGCTGGTCGAGGACGGCACGGACAGTTATTTCCCGGAATTCAAGGAAATGACACTGCGGTCGCTGGTCGCGCAGGGCGGCATCGTCGGCTGGACCTGCGGGTCGGACAAGGTCTTAGAGATGCTGGCCTCCCTTTGACACGCTGGGCGACAGACGGACATGGATCGGCCAGCCAAACAGTCCCTCGGCGACATCCGCTCGCCGATCGAGACGGGCAACGTTGTCCCGTACTACCGGTTGGTCTTGCGCGGCTGTTCGCAGCTTTGCTTTCAGAGCAACGCGCTGACCGGATTGTTCTTCGTGGCCGCCGTTTTGGTCGCGTCACCCATCGCAGCCGCCTATTTTCTGGTGGCCGCGATCATCGCTCCGGCCGGTCGCATGGTGCTCGGCAAGCGGGGGCCGGTTCTTGCGACCGGGCTTCCGGGTCTCAATCCCTGTCTGATCGCGCTTTCGCTGCCCACCTTCTTCCAGACCGGCTGGGGCAATGTCGGGATGTGGGTCGTGCTCGTCGCCTGCGTTGCGATCGCGGTGGTGCTGGTTCGGCTGCTCGATGCCGTACTGCCATTTCCCATCCTGGCGTTGCCCTTCCTGATTATCTTCTGGGTCCTCTACGCCCTGGCACCGCATCTCGATGTTCTCCAGCCGGCCATGTCCGGACCGTCCAAGGCCACGACGTTCCATCCCGTCGCTGCGGTGTTGTTCAGCCTCGGCCAAGCGCTCTTCGCGCCGAGCATCTGGTCGGGTCTGCTCTTTCTGGCCGGGATCCTGCTCAGCAACTGGCGACACGCAGTGGTCGCCTTCCTCGGCGCCGTCATCGGCACCCTGGTCTCGTACTACTACCGGGATGTCGATCCGACGAGCGTCAATTTCGGGCTCTATGGATTCAATGGCGTACTGACCGCTGTAGCGGTGTATGCCGTCTGCGGCAGCAAGCTCAGGCTCGCAGTGTTGGGCGCTCTCATCGCCACCATCCTCCTGCCGGTAATACCCGCCATCGGGCTCCAAACCGTGTCCGCACCTTTCGTGTTCACCACCTGGCTCGTACTCGCCCTAGGCTGGATCGAGCAAAAGTGGTTCGATCTACCACCGCCCCTGGCCGGAAGCGTTCCTACCGCGACACCAGGGGCCTCGTCCGACATCAAGCGCAACCCTCAAGGAGACACGCACATGTCCTCGCCATCCGAATCTCTGGTTTTTGCAAACCTTCTCGAGCAAGTGAAAAACCTAAGCGCGACTGGTGACTGGAAGCCATTTCGCCCGGGCGTGACCGCACACTGGTTGTACAACGACGGCAATGGCGGGCCCCGCGCGGTGTTCTTGCGCTACGAGCCCGGCGCTCGCGTCGCCGAGCACGAACACGTGGGTT
Organism: uncultured Mycobacterium sp.; assembly: GCA_964397935.1. GTDB lineage: Bacteria > Actinomycetota > Actinomycetes > Mycobacteriales > Mycobacteriaceae > Mycobacterium. The sequence goes on along the minus strand of CAYNLB010000001.1, from coordinate 88,119 downwards.
ATGAACATCTGTTCGTCCTCGAAGGCGATCAATTCGACGAGCACGGCTCGTATCCGGAGGGCAGCTTCGTCATCAACCCGCCCGGCACCAGGCATTCGCCCGGCAGCGTGGGAGGCTGTGTGGCGCTGCTGATCTACGAAAAGGCCGTCCGGTTCCCGTCCGAGGGCTAGCCAGCACACCCGCTGAGTTCAACTGTTAACGCGCTGCCGCAGCGCAGCCGCGGCCCTCCGCGCCCCGTCGGCCACTGCCGACGTGTCAGCGGTGCGTAGCTCGCCGTCTTCGACAACAGTCTTCCCGCCGACCAGGAGCAGCCGCAGCGGGGCCGGAGGACCGAATACCAGCGCCCACACCGGGTCCTCGACATCGGAGTGGCCGAGCCCGTCCAACCGCCACAGCGCGATGTCGGCCAACTTGCCGACTTCGAGCGATCCGAGTTCACGTTCGCGGCCCAGACACCGGGCGCCGCCGATGGTGGCCATCCGCAACGCCTCGCGCGCGCTCAGCGCCCCGGCGCCCAAACGGAACCGGGCCGCCAGCGTGGCCTCGCGCAGCTCGTTGGCCAGCCCGCCGTGCTCGGTGCAGCCGCCGTCCACGCCCAGTCCGACCGCGACGTCCGCGGCCAGCAGCTCGGGAATCCGGGCGATGCCCGAGCCGAGTCGGCCGTTGGAGGTCGGGCAGTGCGCGACACCGGTACCGGTGTCGGCGAACTTGGCGATTTCGCTGTCGGACAGGTGGACACAGTGCGCCACCCATACGTCGTCACCCAGCCAGCCCAGGGACTCCACGTAGTCGACCGGACGCGCACCGAATTGCGCGAGGCAGAACTCCTCCTCGTCGAGCGTCTCCGCGAGATGGGTGTGCAGGCGCACGCCGAGGTCGCGGGCCAGCAGCGCCGACTGCCGCATCAGCTCGCCGGTGACCGAGAACGGCGAGCACGGTGCCAGCGCGATTTGCAGCATTGAGCCGAACGCGGGGTCATGGTAGGTGTCAACGGCTTCCCGGGAGGCCGCCAGGATCGTGTCGATGTCCTCGACGGTGTGATCGGGCGGGAGCCCACCTGAAGAGGTGCCCAGATCCATCGATCCGCGGGTGGGATGGAACCGGACGCCTATGCGTTGCGCCGCGGCGATCTCGGCACCGAGCAAGTCGCCACCTGCGTGCGGAAATACATAGTGGTGGTCCGTCGTCGTGGTACAGCCGGTCAGCGCCAGCCTGGCCAGCGCCGCGCTGGCGGCGGCGAATTCCAGCTCGGCATCCAGCCGACCCCACAGCGGATACGAGACGGTCAGCCATTCAAACAACGGGCCGCCTTGGGCGTAGCCGCGTGTTATCCACTGATACAGGTGGTCGTGCGTGTTGACGAACCCCGGGGTTGCCAGACAACCGCGTCCGTCGACGACCGTTGCTTCGGGCAATTCGGGCGCCCGCCCATCACCAACCGCGGTGATGACACCGCCCTCGACGACGACGTGTCCCGATGAGAATTCGCTGTCCGAGGCGTCGACCGTTGCAATCCCCGCGCCATCGATCACCAGTTTCGGCATAGGTCATTCTGACATCGCCCGGTAAAGCCGCTCTGACACTTGCCCCGTTGCACGGGCGAAAATCCTTGGCGTGGAACCGCTGGTCATGGGTGGTCTCGGTCTCGCCAACGCGCTCTGGAGATACCTTCCCGGCCGGCTACGGGTCCTCGACTTCCCGACCGGCTTTCACTACGACTTCCGCACACCGGAATACGCCCAGTACGACCAGATCAAACCGTACAAGTGGGAATCGACCCGTGGTGTGGGGCACTCGTTCGGGAACAACCGCCAAGAGGGTCCCGACCAGATGCTGTCCCTGACCGAGCTCGCCCGCTCTTTCGCCGACCTGGTCAGCAAGAACGGCAACCTGCTGCTGGGCATCGGACCGTACCCCGACGGGACGATCCCCGAACCGCAGGCAAAGCTGCTCGGCGACTTCGGCGCGTGGCTCGACGTGACCGGCGAGGCCTACTTCGACACCCGGCCCTTCAAGAGAGGGGAGTCGACCGCGGAGGCCACCGCCACCGACGGCACACCGCTGCGTTTCACCCAAACAGACGACGCCGTGTATGTGACGTTCCTGCAGGCGCCCGGCGAACGCCGCGTCGCTCTGCGCGGCCTGCTGGGCACCTCCGAGACCACCGTCGAGTTGCTCGGTGGCGGCACCCTCGAAAACGAGAGCAGCGACGATCGCATCAGCGTCACCTTCCCCGACGCCCTGGATGTGTGGCCGGCATACGCGCTGAGGATCACCCCCAAGCCGCAGCTCGCCACGTGAGGCGCAGCTGAGCCGCCCCCGTGCGGGTCCGGGAATGGCATCCTGGCCATGTGGGTTTGCTGTTCCGGTTGGCGGAGCTTTTGATCATCATCCTGCCGCTGACGGGTGCGATCGTCGCGGCGGTCAAGGCCTTCGGGGCCAACAAGCGGCGCACCGAGGAATCCCGGGAATCTCCGCGGGGCGATGCGGCGGCGGAGGCGCCCCGTACATCCGCCGACAATAGTTCGGCCGCGCGGTGGCGGTCGCTGCGACGCGTCGTGGAGGAGCACAGCCGCACCGACGCCCGCTGGCTCGAGTACGAACTCGACGTCGCCAAGCTGCTCGACTTCCCGGTCATGACCGACATGCGCGATCCGCTCACGATCGATTTCCACAAAGCCAAACTTCGGGCAGACCTGCTGCGACCGGTCAAAGCCGAAGAGCTGCTGGACGATCCGGACGGCACCGCCCGGTATCGGGCCGCTGTCGAGGATTATGTGACCGCCTTCGATATCGCCGAGGCGGAGGCGAAGCGGCGACGCCGCAATGACTTCTCACGAAGCGACCAGCAGCGGATTGCCCGCGCCCAGAGCTTGCTGCGAGTGGCGTCGGACGCGGCCGCAGCCCCGGAGGAGCGCCAGCACGCCTATGAACTGGCCGGCAGGGAACTCGACGGACTCATCGTGCTGCCGTCGTCGACACAGGCCGGCATCGAGCGGGGGATTTCCGGACAGCTGGAGGGGTAAAGGGCATTTTTCGGCACCGGTCGATGCCATTGGGCCCTTACCCGCCAACGCCGGCTCTCGGCATCATGGCCACATCGCCGCCGTCGGCGACGAGGCACCACAACTCTCGAGGAGCGCAAAATGATCGAATACGACCTGGACGCCGAGCATTCCATCCTGGAGGTGCGGCCGAAGTCGGCGCTCGATAAGAACGATTTCGTCGAGCTTGCAAAGGCCGTCGACCCCCACATCGAGACCAAAGGCGACCTCGCCGGGCTCATTCTCAACGCCTCGTCGTTCCCGGGATGGGACAGTTTCGGGTCGATGGTCACCCACTTCCGCTTCATTCGGGATCATCAGAAGCACGTCAAGAAAATCGCCGTCGTCACCGACTCGCACCTCGGGGATGTCGCCGAGCACCTGACGTCACACTTCGTTTCGGCCGAGGTCCGGCATTTTCCCGCCGGGGAGATGGAGCAAGCGCGAAAGTGGATCCTCAACGGTTCGTGACCAGCACTCGGCCGGGAGGCACGATGCTGCAATGACGCCCGCGCCCGAGCCGCCGGCGGCCCAGCCCGACGGGAACCCGCAGCTTGCCGGCTACCCGGTCACTCCGCCCCGACTTCCCGGCCCCGTCACCTTCGACCAGCGTTGGGCTGACCTGACGTTCGTGCACTGGCCGGTGCGGCCGGAAAGGGTCGCGGAGATGTTCCCGGCCGGAACGCGTCCCGACGTATTCACCGATGGGCTGACCTACGTCGGGTTGGTGCCGTTCCTGATGCGGAGCACCAGAATCGGCCCCGCGCTTGCGCTGCCGTACTTCGGCAGCTTCCCCGAGACCAACGTCCGGCTCTATTCGATCGACGACGCCGGTCGCCACGGCGTGCTGTTCCGGTCGCTGGAAACGGCTCGCCTGGCCGTGGTGCCCGTCACCCGGATTGGTCTCGGCGTCCCGTACAGCTGGGCGAGGATGCGAATCACGCGAGGCGGCGATCAGATCACGTACGACAGCGTGCGCCGGTGGCCACGGCGCGGCCTGCGCAGCCGGTTGACCGTCGCCATCGGGGATGCGGTCGAACCGACACCGCTGGAGGTCTGGCTCACCGCCCGATGGGGTGCGCACACGCGCAACGCCGGCCAAACGTGGTGGATGCCCAACGAACACGGCCCGTGGCCGCTTCGTGCCGCCGAGATCGTCGAACTGGATGACGAGCTGCTGGGCGCCGCCGGGGTAGAGCCCACCGGCGAGCGGCTGCGCGGACTCTTTTCACCCGGTGTGCGAACCCGCTTCGGCCGCCCCTGCCTCGTCCGCTGACCCGGTCTCAGGGACAGGTGTATCCGCCGTCGATCACGACGTCGGAACCGGTCATGTAGCTGGAAGCCTCGCTCGCCAGGTAGAGGTAGAGGCCGCTCAGTTCGTCGGGCCGGCCCATGCGACCGAGCGGTATCTTCGGTTCCCACTGCCGGTGGTACTCCGCCAACGGCTCGACGAGTTCGGTGCGGATGTAGCCGGGACTGACGCTGTTGACCCGGATCTTGTGCGGAGCCAATTCCACGGCCATGGCCTTGGTCAGGTGAATGACGGCGGCCTTGGAGGCGCAGTAGTGGCCCACCTGCTGCGGGATGTTGATGATGTGGCCCGACATCGAGGCGGTGGTGATGATGACCCCGCCGCGACCCTGCCGGACCATCGCCCGCGCGGCCGCCCGGGCCGTGAGGAAGACGCCGGTCACGTTGGTGTTCTGGATCCGCTGGAACTCTTCCAGCGGCATGTCCAACATCGGGCCTAACGAGACGATCCCGGCATTGCAGACCGCGATGTCGATGCCACCCAACTCCTCGGTGACCCGGTCCAGCATCCCGGTCACCTGGTCTTCTTGGGTCACGTCGCAACAAATGGGCACCACCGTGCCCGCACCGGCGATCTCGGCGGCGACCCGCTCCAAACGTTCGGAATGCCGTGCGGCAACGGCCACCTGGGCGCCGGCCTGAAGGTATGCCAGCGCCACCTCTTTGCCGATGCCGCTGGACGCCCCGGTCACCAGGGCGGTCTTGCCGCGCAAGTCGAACAAGTCCAACACGTTCATTCGTTATCCATACCTCCTGAGTTCTCGGCCGGCCGCAACTGCGGTCGACTCCCTAGCGCATGGTCAACCGGATCCGCAAGCGGCCCGCCAAGTTCGGTGCTAGCGTGCGTCAATGGACCGTCACCTGGCAGTCGGCTCCTCGAGTTCTCCGGGTGGACCCTGGTCCTGGACTTCCGCTGCCATCATCGTCGTGCTGGTGGCCGCCCCGATCGTCGGGCCTCTCGTCGTACGCCGGATGCGGAAGATCAGCGGGCCCGTCCTCACCGGCACGGCTCAGGTGCTGTCGCTGAAGCAGTTCGGGTCCGTGGCGGTGAATGGGCCTGCGCGGCAGATTTGCCGGTTTCGGCTCAAGGTCGAGGTCCCCGGCCGCGAATCCTACGAAGTCGCTCGTTGGCAGATTTTCGCGCCGTGGGAGTTGGCCGCCGTCGCCCCCGGCGAAACCGTCGGGGTGGAAGTCGATGCCACCAAACCGAAACGCGTTCGGATAGCGGGCGTCCGCCCGATGCCGCGGCAGCCGGGGCCGGCCGCTTCGACGCGCATCATGTCGAATGCGCCGCCGAGTCAAGTGCTGTCGGCGGCCGAGCTACTCGCGTCGGGTCAGCGCGCGCCGGGGGTGCTCAAGTCTTTCGCCGCCATGGGAACCACGCCACACAGCCTCGGCAGGACGCCGAGCATGACGAAATCCCTTGATGCGCCGCACTATCTGCTGGAGGTCGAGCTTCATTTCCCGAATCTGGCGCCGATCACCGCTCGAGCCATCCAGCCCGTCCCCGAATCGCAGGTGCCCAACCTGGCCATCGGACTGACCCTGGGCTGCGTGGTCGACCCCGCCGACCCGTCACACCGATTTGTCGTGGACTGGCCTGACATTTAGCTAGTGTGTCCGCCATGGGTAAGTTCGCCAGGGCCGAAATCGAGCGGGCCGTCGGGCACTACACGACCGTCGTCGAAGGATGCAGCGCTTCCGGGGACTGGCGACCGTTTGCCGACCTCTTCACGGAGGACGTCGTCTACACCGAGCACCACTACGGGGTCTTTCACGGGCGCGAGGCGGTGCGGGACTGGATCGTCGCCGTCATGGCCCCGTTCCCGCACATGCGATTTCCATCTGAGTGGATTGCCTATGACGAGGACAACGACGCCGTCGTGATCATGATCAAGAACCTGCTCGACCACCCGACGGACCCTAAGGGGGAGCCGTTCTGGTTCCCGAACTGGACCCGGCTGGTCTACGCCGGCAACGGACTGTTCTCCAGCGAGGAAGACATCTACAACCCCAACCGTGATGCGCCGCGCGTGGTGGCGGCCTGGATGCAGGCGGGCGGGAAGTTGGCCTCCGACGCAATCCTGCAGCCCAACGCCTAAAGACGGGACAGTCGCCGCCGGCGGCGGGACCGGACCGTCGTCAGCGCCTGATCCCAGGCGAGCATCGTCGTCGCCTTCAGCTGGGCCGGTTTGACGCTGTCCCTGGACAGTAGCGCCGTCGCGGCCGCTTTCGTCATCGCCGACGCCTTCGACAGATGACCGGAGTCGAACGGTGGCTGCGGGTCGTATTCGATCGCCAGCTGGATCGCCTTGGCGCGGGCCGCTCCGCCGATCTCGCCCGCCAGCCACAGCCCCAGGTCGAGGCCTGCGGACACACCCGCACACGTGACGACGTTGTCCTCGTGCACGATTCGCTCGTCGCCCGCCGGAATGGCGCCGAATGCCTTCAGCGCCGGAACCGTCAGCCAATGCGACGTCGCCCGCCGGCCCTCGAGCAAACCGGCGGCCGCCAGGATCACCGAGCCCGAACACACCGACGCCGTCCAGCCGGCGGTGCGATGGACTTGACGCAGCCAGTCCAGCAACACCTCGTCACGCGCGTGCACCGGAGTCGACGGGCCACCCGGCACGACAACCACGTCGGGCGAAGGAGTTTCCGCCAGCGAGTGAGTGGCCCCGATGACCAGCACGCCGGAATCGGCGGTGATCGGTCCGGTGTCGTGCCAGACGAACCGTACCTCGGCGCCCGGCAGGTTTCGCAGCACCTCGTACGGGCCGATCATGTCCAGCGCGGTGAAACCGGGATAGGCAACAAACGCGATTTGGGTCATCGGTGATGTCCTTTCTGACTACGCAAACGCCTTGCGGTACTGGTCGGGCGAGATGCCGACACGGCGAAGGAAGTTGCGCCGCATGGTTTCCGCGGTGCCGAAGCCGCATCGGGAGGCGATCGCGACGACGGTGTCGCCGGTCTCCTCCAGCTGGCGGCGTGCCGCTTCGGTGCGCACACGTTCGACGTAGTGTCCCGGGGCCTCACCGACTTCGGCGGTGAATACCCGGGTGAAGTGGCGCGGGCTCATTGCGGCCCGCCGGGCCAGGTCCTCGATGCTGTGTAGGCCGCCCGGCTCGGCCTCGATGGTCTCCTGCACCGCGCGGATAGCGGATCGTTTGGCTCGCGGCATCCACACCGGGGCCGCGAACTGCGTCTGTCCGCCGGGGCGGCGCAGATACAGCACCAGCCAGCGGGCGACCGTCTGCGCGATCTCGGTGCCGTGGTCGTCCTCGACCAGCGAGAGTGCGAGGTCGATTCCCGCGGTGACGCCCGCGGCCGTCCATATGGTGTCCGAGCTGCGGACGAAGATCGGGTCGGCATCGACGTCGATGGCGGGGAATTCGCGGGCCAACCGCCCCGCGAAGGCCCAGTGGGTGGTCACCCGGCATCCGTCAAGCAGCCCCGCCTCGGCCGCAAGAAACGCTCCGGTGCAGACGGTGACGAGGCGGCGGACATTTCCGGCGACGGCTTTGACCCAGCCCAGGAGCTCGCCATCGGACCGCGCGGAGTCGACACCGCCGCCACCGGGCAGCACGAGGGTGTCGATGGCGTCGCCCGGGTCGGGCAGTGGTGTCGCGGCGAAGGCCAGGCCGGTCGCGGTGGTCACCGCTTGGCCGTCGACCGAGGCCACGACGACGTCGTAGCCGCCGTCGGTCATGAGTGACGCACCGGCGAACACGTCATGTGGCCCCACCACGTCGAGCGCCTCCACACCGGGAAAACCGACGATCACCACCTTGCGAGTCATGAGATTAGTGTTGGTCAGAACGAGGCATGTCGTCTACGCCCTATATCCCACCAATTAGGACACCTGGACCTGACCCGAGGCGGCCGCGGCGGGCTTGGCAGACTGTGCGCATGGCACAGATAACGTTGCGTGGAAACCCGATCAACACTGTCGGCGAGCTGCCTGCGGTCGGATCTTCGGCCCCGTCCTTCACCCTGACCGGTGGCGACCTGGGGGCAGTCAACAGCGACCAGTTCCGCGGCAAGCCCGTGGTGCTCAATATCTTCCCGTCCGTCGACACGCCGGTCTGCGCGGCGAGCGTGCGGGCCTTCAACGAGCGCGCTGCCGCAAGCGGTGCCACCGTGGTGTGTGTTTCCAAGGATCTGCCGTTTGCCTTTGCCCGATTCTGCGGCGCGGAGGGCATCGAGAACGTCAAGACCGCGTCGGCGTTCCGGGACAGCTTCGGCGACGACTACGGCGTCACCATCACGGACGGTCCGATGGCGGGGCTGCTGGCCCGCGCGGTCGTGGTGGTCGGCGCCGACGGTAACGTCGCATACGCCGAGTTGGTGCCGGAGATCGGGCAGGAACCCAACTACGACGCGGCGCTGTCGGCGGCGGGCGCCTAGCCTTTCACAGCCCAAGCAGGCGTACCGTCTCGGCGCGCATATCCACCTTGCGCACCTTGCCGGTGGCGGTCATCGGGAACTCCTCGACGACGTGTACGTAGCGCGGAATTTTGTAGTGCGCGATCTTTCCGGAGCAGAAGGCCCGCAGCGCGTCCGCGTCTAGCGGGCGGCGGTCCGGTCGCATCTTGATCCAGGCGCACAGTTCCTCGCCGTACTTGTCGTCGGGGACGCCGATCACCTGCACGTCATCGATGTCGGGATGGGTGTGCAGGAAGTCCTCGATCTCTCGCGGGTACAGGTTTTCACCACCGCGGATGACGACGTCCTTGACGCGTCCCACGATCACGCAGTACCCGTCATCCCGCATGACCGCCAGGTCGCCGGTGTGCATCCAGCCGTCGTCGTCGATGACTTCGCGCGTCTTGTCGTCGTCGCCCCAGTAGCCCAGCATCACCGAATAGCCGCGGGTGCAGAGCTCCCCGGGCCGGCCGCGTTTCACCAGCTGGCCGGTGTCGGGGTCGACGATCTTGATCTCGATGTGCGGATGCGCCCGCCCCACCGTGGCGGTTCTTCGGTGCAGGTCGTCGTCGATCAAGGTCTGACAGGACACCGGGGAGGTCTCGGTCATGCCGTAGGCGATCGCCACCTCCGACATGTGCAGCTCCTCGACGCAGCGCTTCATGATCTCCACCGGACAGGAAGCGCCCGCCATGATCCCGGTCCGCAGCGACGAGACATCCCGGTCGGTGAGGTCAGGATGGCCGAGCATGCCGATGAACATCGTCGGCACCCCGTACACGGCCGTGCAGCGCTCCGCTTCGATGGCCCGCAAGGTGGCGGCGGGATCAAACCCCGGCGCCGGAATCACCATGGTCGCGCCGTGGGAAGTGCAACCCAGATTGCCCATCACCATGCCGAAGCAGTGGTAGAAGGGCACTGGGATGCACAGCCGATCCCCGGGGCCGAGCCGCAGGAGCTCGGTGACGAAGTAGCCGTTGTTGAGGATGTTTCGGTGCGACAGGGTGGCGGCCTTGGGCGAACCCGTAGTACCCGAGGTGTATTGGATGTTGATCGGATCCGAGGAACTCAGCGCGGCCATCCGGTCTCGCAGCTGTTCGTCGGACACCGCGTCGGCACGCTGCTTCAACCGCTCCCAGTCGCCGGTTCCCAGGAACACGACCTCGTCCAGCTGGCGGGCCGGCTTCCGAACCTCGGAACGCACCTCCTCGATCATGCTTCGGTAGTCCGAAGTCTTGAATGCCGTCGCCGACACCAGCAGGCGCGTCCCCGAGTGGCGCAGCACATAGGACAGCTCGTGGGTGCGATAAGCGGGGTTGATCGCGACCAGGATCGCGCCGACCTTGGCGGTGGCGTATTGCAGAATCGTCCATTCCGGGCAGTTGGGTGACCACACACCCACCCGATCGCCGCACCCGACGTCGCTGGCGATCAAGGCACGCGCCACACAGTCAATCTCGGCGCTCAACTCGGCGTAGGTCCAGCGCCGACCGCCGGCCACGTCGACCAGCGCCTCCAAGTCCGGGTAGGCCAACGCTGTCCGCTCGAAGTTCACCCCGATCGTCTCATCCAGCAGGGGAGTGTCGGCCGGCCCCGCATCGTGGGCATCCGGCGCCGCGTATCGTTGGCGCAGAACGTTTTTCAGCACCTTGCCATTGGTATTGCGGGGCAACGAATTCACGATCACGACACGATGAGGACGCTTGTAGTGCGCCAGATGCGCACGGCAGTGCGTCTCGACCTCGGAATCGGTCGGCGGATCATCCGGGTCACGCGGCACGATCACGGCCATCGGGGTCTCGCCCCACTTCGGGTCGGGCACTCCGATAATCGCGACCTCGGCGACTTTGGGGTGGGCGGCCAGAACGTTCTCCAGTTCGGCGCTGTAGATGTTCTCTCCGCCCGAGATGATCATGTCCTTCTTCCGGTCGACGACATAAATGTAGCCGTCGCCGTCCTGCCTGACGAGGTCCCCGGAATGAAACCAACCGCCACGAAAGGCCTCGGCGGTCTCGGCGGGCTTGTTCCAGTACTCCGTCATGATCAGCGGGCCGAGATACACGATTTCGCCGACCTCGCCGAAACCGACGTCGTTCATCTCGTCGTCCACGATCCGGACGTCGACGTTGAGCATCGGGGTGCCCACCGAACCGATCTTTCCGATCGCGTCGTCACCGCGCAGCAGGCACGTGATGGGGCTGCACTCGGTCTGCCCGAACGCCGCGACAACCTCGGCCCTCGGGAACGCGTCGATCATGTTGCGCAGCAACGTTGTCGACGCCGGCGCCGCGCCCCACCAGACGCGACGCAGCCCGCCGAGGTCCCGTGAGCTGAGGTCTGGCAGGGCGCAGACCTGTTGCCATTGCGCCGGTGTCATCCAGCACGATGTGACCCGTTCCTCGGCGATCGTCCGCACGGCGGCCTCGGGGTCGAATCCGCCGGACGGTGGGATGACGACCCTGCCGCCGGTGAGGAATGTCGGCAGCATGCCCGAGACGCCCGCGATGTGGAAGAGCGGTGCGAGAGCCATCCAGCAGTCGTCGTCGGGTCGACGACCGAGCGTGGCGAGCACGCTCAGCGCGTGCAGGTACAGGTTGCGGTGGGTGATCACCGCACCCTTCGGGAAACCCGTCGTCCCGCTGGTGTACATGATGAACGCGGGCGCCTCATCTGCAACCGCGGTGTACACCGCGGCAGTTCTGGTTTCGTCCCAGTCGTCACCGATCGTCAGCACGGCGCCAACGGAGGGCGCCCTGGTGCGGGCCTCCGCCACAGCGGGTGCACAGGCGGGGTCGGTGACCACGACACTCGCACCACTGTCTGCAAGCACATACGCGATTTCCTCTGGAACCAGCCGGAAATTGACCGGCACCGCGATGGCGCCCAGGCGCAGCGTGGCGAGCCAGGCCTCAATCAGTTCAAGGCTGTTGTGTCCGACCACCGCGACCCGGTCGCCCCGACGAACGCCGCTGCCAGACAGCGCATTCGCCTGCCGGAGTACGCGCTCGTCCAGTTCCGCGCAGGTGCATCGCCGTCGCGGGTCCACGAACGCCACGTCATCGGGCCGGATCAGGGCGTGCCGAGTGAGTACGTCACTGAGCGTGATTCCGGTGCAGGCTGAGGTGCCCATCGCCGACTTACAGGCCTGCGCGGTCGGCGAGCAGGGCCCGATTTTGGACGCTGCTGCCAAAGAGAGCTGCGGTGGTCTTGGCCCGGCGGAAATACAGATGGAGGTCATGCTCCCAGGTGAAGCCGATGCCGCCGTGGATCTGGATCGCGGTGCCGGCGCACAGCACGAAGGTGTCCGCGGCCTGCGCCTTCACCAGGGGCGCGGTGAGGCGCAGTTCGTCACCGTCGGCGGCGCTCATCGCGGCGAACATCACGGCCGCGCGGGTCGCGTCGATCTCGATCATCATCTCGGCGCAGGCGTGCTTGACCGCCTGGAAGGAGCCGATCGGCCGGTCGAATTGCCTTCGGCTCCGGGCATAGTCAACCGTCAGCGTTAGGCACGCCTCGGCGCCGCCGAGCATCTCAGCCGCCAGCAGTACCCGGGACACGTCGAGCACTCGCTCCACGTCCTCGGGCGAGCCCGCCGCTAAAGGCTCGGCCCGGGCCCGCGACAACTGCAGCCGGGCCACGGGACGGGTGATATCGAACGAGGGTAGCCGGGCGACGGTGACCCCCGGATCGTCAGCCGCGACGACGTGGTAGCCAACTGTGTGTTCGGGGCCGTCGGCTACCGCCGGTACCACGAAAAGGTCGGCGACATGGCCGTGCAACACCGGGGCGCAGCTGCCGGTAAGTACGGTACGGCCGTCGAGCCCGTCGGCGCGCACCGTTGTCGCGGACGGGGCAGCACCGTCTGGGCCGACCGCGGCGAATGCGCCTATCTGTTCCCCCGAAAGCAGGCCGGTGATCAGGCTCTTGCGCTGTTCTTCGTCACCCAGGCGGAGAATTGCATCGATCGCAAAAGTCGTTGCCGCAAAGGGAATTGGGGTGAGCGCCCGGCCGAGTTCGCCGAATGCGATGGCGGTTTCAACGAGGGTGGCGCCCGCTCCGCCGTACTCCGGTGGTGCGTGCAACGCGGGGAGCTCCAGTTCGGTGCACAGCCGTTGCCAGAGCCCGCGGTCGTGGCCGTCGGCGGCGGCCGCCTCGCGAACCCGCGCCGGCGGGGATTGGCGACGAAGAAAGTCGCGCAGCGACGCGCGGAAAGCGTCTTGTTCGGTGCTGTACCGGAAATCCATCTCAGCGCGCCGTTTCGGGATGCGGTTCCTTGGCGAGCCCGAGCAGTTGCTCGCCAATCACGTTGCGCTGGATCTGCGAACTGCCGGCATAGATCGTCGCGGCTCGCGAATACAGCAGTTCGTCCATCCAGCAGGCGGGGGAGTTCGGCGTGCCCGCCTCCGGCACCAGCCGCGCTCCGCCGTTGCCCGGGCCCGGCGGGCCCAGCGCGTCCAGCCCGAGGATTTCGGCGGCCAGATCGGTATGGCGCTGGAAGTATTCGCTCCAGATGACCTTGGTGATCGCGGCGTGTGCGCCGGGCAGTTGTCCGTTCAGCGCCTGGGTGAGGCCTCGGTAGCCGCGGTAGCGCATGATCGCTACACGGGAATAGCACCACGCCAGCTTGTCGCGGATGTGCGGATCGGTGTGCATTCCGCGCTCGCGGGCCAGTTCGCACAGCCGCTGCAGGTCGCGGGCGAATTCGATGGGCGCCGTGGTGATCTGCGATCCGCGCTCGAAACCCAGCAGGGTCATCGCGGTCGACCAGCCGTTGCCGACCCCGCCGACGACGTTGGCCGACCGGGTGCGGGCGTCCGTCAGGAACAGCTCGCTGAAGGAGGAGTGGCCTGCCGCGTTGACGATGGGCCGTACCACAACACCGGGCTGGTCCATGGGCACCAGCAACAATGACAGCCCCTTGTGCTTGGGCTGGTTGGGATCGGTGCGCGCCAATAGGAAGATCCAATTGGCCGTGGATCCGGCAGACGTCCAGATTTTCTGGCCGTTGATCACCCAGTCATGGGAATCGAGGCCGTCGGGCACCGCCCTGGTGCGCACGGCCGCAAGGTCCGAACCGGCGTCGGGCTCGGAAAACCCCTGGCACCAACGATCCTCGCCGGACAGGATGCGAGGCAGGAAATGCGCCTGCTGTTCCACCGATCCCAGAGCGATCAGCGTATTACCCAACAGATCGATGCCCAGCAGGTCATTCTCGGAGCGCTCGGGCGCCCCGGCGCGCGAGAACTCTTCGGCAAGCACCACCTGCTCGATGGGGGACAGACCACCGCCGCCGTACTCCTTCGGCCAGGACACCGCAATCAACCCGTGGGCAGCCAACGCGAGCCGCCACTGCCGCAAGAACACCTCCCGCTCATGCGGCCGAAGCGCCCCCGGCCCCGACCACCCGGCCGGCAGGTGCTCGGCCAGGAAAGCGCGGATCCATACGCGGAACGCCTCCGCCTCGGGTGGGTAAGTGACATCCACTGTGGACGCCCCGCTTCAGGGGCGCTGCTTGATCGCCGGCAGGATCTCCGGCGCGAGACGCCAGTCCTCGAGACCGTACTCGGGTGTGCCGATGGCCAGCGGGTCGCCGGTGACTTCCGCCCAGTGCGCATGATTGAGCTGATGGATCTTGAAGCAACCATCTAGCGCTGCAGCGAAACCCATGGCATCGACCGTGTGGTTCACCGACTCCTTGATGAGAAGTGACGTCATCGTCGGCAGCCTGGCTGCCCGGCGAGCGAATTCTATTGTGCAATCGGAGAGTTCAGCGTTGGGAAACACCTTGCTCACCATCCCGAGCGCATGGGCTTCATCCGCCCCGATCGAGTCACCGGTGAGCAGCAACTCCTTCGCCTTTCGTGGCCCGAACTCCCACGGATGGCCGAAGTACTCGACCCCGCACATGCCGAGCCGGGTGCCCACGACGTCGGCGAAAACGGTGTCCTCGGCCGCGACGATCAGATCGCAACACCACGCCAGCATCAACCCCGCCGACAGCACCGTCCCGTGCACCTGGGCGATGGTGATCTTGCGCAGATTGCGCCACCTCTTGGTGTTTTCGAAGTAGTAGTGCCATTCCTGCCGGTTTCGGGCCTCCACCCCGCCGTACGTTGCGCCGTTGCACCGATAGGTGGGGTGCTGGCCCGGGCCCGACGCGCGCTCCCGCGCATCGTCGGCGGAGCCGAGGTCATGCCCGGCGGAAAACGCCGGGCCGGCCGCCCGCAGGATCACCACCCGGACCGTGTCGTCGGCCTCGGCGCGTTCGAAGGCGGCGCCCAACTCGACCAGCATCCCGCGTGTCTGCGCGTTGCGCTGTTTCGGCCGGTTGAGGGTGATCGTCGCGATACGTCCCTCGTCGATCGTCTCGTACCCGATGTAGTCGAAACCCTGAACGGAATACTCCTCATCCGACCGGCGCTCGACCGGACTGACCCCGGTGACGCTCATGACCGCTCCTTACTGCGCGCTGAACGGGTGACTCGTGCGAGATTACGCGGCGACCAACCACGATGTCCATAGCCAATACGGCCTATCTCTGACGAAGCTTGGGATAAATACCGAGTAAAAATGGGTCTTGTGCGCAGCGAAGTATCTTGCTAGTACTGTGGTATACCTTACAAAGGACGCCATCGTGCGCGCCGGCCATCCGGCCCGGGCACAACCAGAAAGGGTTGAACGTGGAGATCGGAATATTCCTCATGCCGGCTCATCCACCGGAGCGCAGCCTTTATGACGCCACCCAATGGGACCTCGACATGATCGAGCTGGCCGATCAGCTCGGCTATGTGGAGGCGTGGGTCGGCGAACACTTCACCGTGCCGTGGGAGCCCATCTGCGCCCCCGACCTGTTGTTGGCGCAGGCGCTACTGCGCACCAGCCGGATCAAGCTCGCGCCCGGTGCACACCTGTTGCCGTATCACCACCCGGTCGAGTTGGCCCACCGCGTCGCCTATTTCGATCACCTCGCCCAGGGCCGATTCATGCTGGGCGTCGGCGCCAGCGGTATCCCCGGGGACTGGGCACTCTACGACGTCGACGGCAAAAACGGTGAACACCGCGAGATGACCCGCGAAGCGCTCGAGATCATGTTGCGTATCTGGACCGAAGACCAGCCCTGGGAGCATCGCGGAAAGTATTGGAACGCCAACGGGATCGCGCCGATGTTCGAGGGCCTGATGAAGCGCCACATCAAGCCGTACCAGAAGCCGCACCCCCCCATTGGCGTCACCGGGTTCAGCGCCGGCTCCGAGACCCTCAAACTCGCCGGCGAGCGGGGGTACATTCCCATGAGCCTTGACCTCAACACCGAATACGTCGCAACTCACTGGGACGCCGTGCTGGAAGGCGCCGAGCGCAGTGGCCGGACGCCGGATCGCCGCGATTGGCGACTGGTGCGTGAGGTGTTGGTGGCAGAGACCGACGAACAGGCATTCCGGTACGCCGTCGACGGCACCATGGGCCGCGCCATGCGGGAATATGTCCTGCCGACGTTCCGGATGTTCGGCATGACGAAGTTCTACAAGCACAACCCCTCCGTACCCGACGAGGACGTGACGCCGGAGTATCTGGCCGAGAACACGTTCGTGGTCGGCTCGGTGGAGACGGTGGTCGACAAGCTCGAAGCGACCTACGACCAGGTCGGCGGATTCGGCCACCTGCTGGTTCTCGGCTTCGACTACCGGGAGAATCCCGGCCCCTGGAGGGAGTCCCTACGGCTGCTGGCCGAAGAGGTGATGCCCAGGCTCAACGCCCGCATCGCCGAGAAACCTGTCACCGCGGTGGTCTAGCGATCGTCCAACGGCCGGAGCTCGTGGGAAGGGGCAATGCAATGGCGGTTCGTCAGGTCACCGTCGGCTATTCGGACGGGACGCACAAGACGATGCCGGTGCGGCCGGATCAGTCGATACTGGAGGCCGCCGAAGAACACGGTGTTGCCATCGTCAACGAGTGCCAAAGCGGGATATGCGGCACGTGCGTGGCCACCTGCCCCACCGGGCGGTACGACATGGGACGCACCGAGGGGCTGTCCGACGTGGAGCGAGCGGCGCGAAAGATCCTCACCTGCCAAACATTCGCCACGTCCGATTGCCAGATCGAGTTGCAGTATCCGGCCGACGACAACGCGGCGCTGCTGGTCACCGGCGAGGGAGTGGTCACCGGGGTCGACGTGGTGTCGACCACCACCGCCATCCTGCGTATCGATGCCTCCGCCATGGCACGAGCACTGAAATACAAGCCCGGCCAGTTCGCCCAATTGCAGGTTCCCGGCACTACCGCATGGCGCAACTACTCCTACGCGCACCCTGCGGACGGCCACGGTGAACTCGAGTTCATCATCCGGCTGCTGCCGGACGGCATGATGTCAAACTACCTGCGCGACCGCGCGAAGCCGGGTGACCATATCGCATTGCGCTGCAGCAAAGGCAACTTCTACCTGCGCCCTGTGGTGCGGCCGGTGATCCTGGTCGCGGGCGGTACCGGCCTGTCCGCGATCCTGGCCATGGCTCAAAGTCTGGATACTGACGTTGGCCAGCCGGTTTATCTGCTGTACGGGGCGACCTGCACCGAAGACCTTTGCAAGCTCGACGAACTCAAGGCACTGAGGCGCCGTGTTCCCGGCTTGGAACTGCATATCATCGTCATGCGTCCGGGCCCCGAATGGGACGGGCCGACAGGGCTGGTCACCGACCTGCTGGACGAGCGAATGCTGGCCGGTGGTGACGCCGACGTCTATCTCTGCGGCCCGGCCGCGATGGTGGAAGCCACCCGAACCTGGTTGGAAAACAATGGCTTCCATCGCATCGGGCTGTACTACGAGAAGTTCGTTGCCAGCGGCGCGGCGCGTCGCCTCAACCTGGCCCCCCTCGACTACGCGCGTCTGGACATCGCCGAGGTCCGCCGCGCGGGCCGCGGTACCGCGGTGGTCATCGGCGGCAGCATCGCGGGTATCGCCGCGGCCAAGGTGTGCAGTGAAACCTTCGAGCGGGTCATCGTCCTCGAGAAGGACGACCCGCACCGCCGCCGCGAGGGCAGACCGGGCGCAGCACAGGGATGGCACCTCCATCACCTGTTGACCGCGGGGCAGATCGAGTTGGAACGCTTCTTCCCGGGGATTGTCGACGACATGGTGCGCGAGGGAGCGTTCAAGGTCGACATGGCCGCCCAGTACCGCATTCGCTTGGGTGGTACCTGGAAGAAACCCGGGACGAGCGACATCGAAATCGTCTGCGCTGGGCGACCGCTGCTGGAATGGTGTGTACGGCGCCGGCTGGATGACGAACCGCGGATCGACTTCCGCTACGAGTCAGAGGTCACCGACCTCGTGTTCGATCGCGACAGCAACACCGTCATCGGCGTCTCTTTCCAGCGTGACGGCGACGAGCCCGAGGTGGTACCCGCCGAGTTCGTCGTGGACGCCTCGGGCAAGAACACCCGCGTGCCGGAGTTCTTGGATCGCATCGGCATTGGAGCTCCCGAGGTCGAACAGGACATCATCAATTGCTTCTATTCGACGATGCAGCACCACGTTCCGCCGGAGCGACAGTGGCAGGACAAGGTGATGCTGATCTGCTATGCGTACCGTCCCTTCGAGGACACCTACGCCGCGCAGTACTACACCGACAGCTCGCGCACCATCCTGTCCACCTCGCTGGTGGCGTACAACTGCTACTCGCCGCCGCGGACCGCGCGAGAGTTCCGCGAGTTCGCCGATCTCATGCCCTCGCCGGTCGTCGGGGAGAACATCGACGGGCTGGAGCCGGCCTCGCCGATCTACAACTTCCGGTATCCGAACATGCTGCGGCTGCACTACGAGAAGAAACGAAACCTGCCACGCGCGCTGTTGGCCGTGGGCGATTCCTACACCAGCGCCGACCCGGTGTCCGGGCTGGGTATGAGTTTGGCGCTAAAGGAAGTTCGGGAAATGCAGGTGCTACTGGCCAAGTACGGTCCGGGACATCGGGATCTGCCGCGCCGGTACTACCGATCCATTGCCAAGATGGCCGACACGGCCTGGTTTGTGATCCGCGAGCAGAACCTGCGTTTCGACTGGGTAAAGGACGTGGACAAGAAGCGCCCGTTCTATTTCGGGGTGCTCACCTGGTACATGGACCGCCTGCTGGAGTTGGTCCACGACGATCTCGACGCCTATCGCGAGTTCCTGGCCGTTGTGCACCTCGTCAAGCCACCGTTGGCGCTGATGAAGCCCGGGATCGCCAGACGCGTCATCGGCAAGTGGGCTCGCACCAGATTGTCCGGCCAGAAGACATTGATCGCCCGCAACTACGAGAACCGCACGGTGCCTGCCGAACCCGCGGACCAACTCGTGGCCGCCGGCGATTCGAGATAAGGGAGGCGAAGATGTCGCAGCTTCATCGGATCTTGAACTGCCGGGGTACCCGGATCCATGCCGTCCAGGACGGGGAAGGTCCGTTGGTGGTGTTGCTGCACGGGTTTCCGGAGTCCTGGTACTCGTGGCGCAATCAGATTCCCGCAGTGGCCGCGGCGGGCTATCGCGTGGTGGCCATCGACCAGCGAGGTTACGGGCGGTCGTCGAAGTACCGGGTGCAAAGGGCTTACCGCATCAAGGAATTGGTCGGCGATGTTCTCGGCGTCATCGACGCCTACGGCGCGTCGAAAGCCGTCGTCGTCGGTCACGACTGGGGCGCCCCGGTCGCGTGGACCTTCGCCTGGCTGCACCCGGACAGGTGCGCCGGCGTGATCGGCATCAGCGTTCCGTTCGCCGGCCGCGGCGTGATCGGCCTGCCGGGCAGCCCCTTCGGCGAACACCGTCCCAACGACTACCACCTGGAGCTCGCCGGCGAGGGCCGGGTCTGGTATCAGGACTATTTCTCCGCGCAGGACGGCATCATCACCGAAATCGAGGAGGACCTGCGCGCCTGGCTGCTGGGGCTGACGTACACGGTCTCCGGTGAGGGGATGATCGCGGCGACCAAAGCGGCCGTCGAGGCGGGCGTCGACCTGGAATCCATGGACCCGATCGACGTGATCCGCGCCGGCCCGCTCTGCATGGCAGAGGGCGCACGCCTCAAGGACGCGTTCATCTATCCCGAGACGATGCCGGCCTGGTTCACCGATGCCGATCTCGACTTCTACACCGGCGAATTCGAGCGCTCCGGCTTCGGCGGACCGCTGAGTTTCTACCACAACATCGACAACGACTGGCACGACCTGGCCGACCGAGAAGGCAAGCCGCTCACCCCACCCGCGCTGTTCATCGGCGGGCAGTACGACGTCGGCACCACCTGGGGAGCCGAGGCCATCGCCCGCGCCCACGAGGTGATGCCGGACTACCGCGGCACGCACATGGTGGCCGACGTCGGGCACTGGATTCAGCAGGAAGCGCCCGCAGAGACCAATCGGCTGTTGCTCGAATTTCTTGCCGGGCTGCGGCTGTGAGCTGCGCCTTCGACATGGTCCCGCAGACCGTCGATCATCTCGACGGAGCAACGTTGCGCCGGGCCTTCGGTTGCTTCCCCTCCGGCGTGATCGCGGTCTGCGCGACGGTCGGCGGTGTGCCGGTTGGCCTGGCGGCAAGCTCGTTCACATCCGTTTCGGTTGACCCGCCCCTGGTGTCGATCTGTGTGCAGAACACCTCGACGACCTGGCCTAAGTTGCGCGGCCGTCCGCGCCTCGGGGTGAGCGTGCTCGCCGAGGTCCATGACGAAGCCTGCATGAGCCTGTCGCGCAAGGAAGGTGACCGATTCGCCGGGGTGTTCTGGAGCGAGTTGCCAAGTGGGGGCGTGGTCGTTCTCGGAGCCAGCGCCTGGTTGGACTGCCGCCTGCACGCCGAGATCCCGGCCGGGGATCACATGATCGCCCTGCTCGAGATCTGCGCGCTGGGAGCCGATCCCGACACACCACCGCTAGTCTTTCATGGCAGCCGGTTCCGCCGGCTCTCCGCGCTTACCGCAGTGGACGAGGGCAAATGAGAACAACCGATGTGCGGGTGCGCCGCGCGATCACCGCGGTGGCGGCGGGGCATCCCGTCGTCGTCACCGGCGACACCGACAGCGACGGCTACCTCGTCTTCGCGGCTGACGCCGCGAACACCCGGCTGCTGACCTTCACCATCCGCCACAGTTCGGGTTATGTCCGAGTTGCGTTGCCGGGCGCCGAGTGCGAGCGGTTGAACCTCCCGCCGATGTGCCACCGCGACACGACACACTGCGTGTCGGTCGATGTTCGCGGGACGGGCACCGGAATATCGGCGCGCGATCGCGCCCGCACGATCGCGGCACTCGCGTCGTCTGAGTCTGACGCTGCGGATTTCCTCCGTCCGGGTCACGTGCTCCCGGTACACGCCGGGACGGACGGGGTCCTCGGGCGGGCCGGACCCGCCGAGGCGGCCGTCGACCTTGCCGGCCTTGCGGGACGGCGACGAGCCGCCGGGCTCTGCGAAATCGTCTCCCGCCGCGATCCTGCCCTGATGGCCCGCGGCGCTGAGTTGGTCGAGTTCGCCGTCGAACACGGGTTGGCCGTGGTCTCGATCGCCGAACTTGTGGCATATCGGCGGCGCACCGAACCTCAGGTGGTCCGGGTGGCGGAGACGATCCTGCCGACCTGGGCCGGCGACTCCCGGGTCATCGGCTTTCGTGACGTACATCCGGCCAACCCCGGCGGCGATCATTTGGCGATGATCATCGGCACGGCCAGCGCCGGCGTGCCCGTTCCGCTACACGTCCACGTCGAGTGCCTGACGGGGGATGTGTTCGGCTCGACGGCGTGCCGATGCGGCGGCGAACTCAACAGCGCGCTGGCGAGGATGTCGGCTCAGGGTAGCGGCGTGGTCGTGTACCTGCGGCCGCCCGGACCGGCGAGGGCCTGCGGCCTGTTCGCCCGCGGCGACTCGACGACCGATGATCCGATGTCGGAGACCGTGACATGGATCCTGCGTGATCTAGGGGTGTATGCGATCAGACTTTCCGATGACATGCCAGGATTTGGCCTTGTGATGTTCGGAGCCATTCGCGAGCACGGCATAGCAGCCTGGCAGACAGACGCAGTGCTGGCGGCTGCGGGCTAAGTAACGAAGTGGTGCAACTACATTCGCGAGGCGAGCCATGACGTACCCAGACCTGGTCGGCAAGGCCGCGATCGTGACCGGGGCCGGTGCCGGCATAGGCCTCGCCGTCGCTGCGCGGCTGGCCGCCGAAGGCTGCACGGTGCTCTGCGCGGATATCAACGGCGACGCAGCCAATGCGTCAGCAGCAAAAGTCGGCTCCGGCGCAATCGGCCACCAGGTCGATGTCAGCGACGAAGATCAAGTCATCGGCATGGTCGAAGCTTGCGTCACGTCGTTCGGCGGGGTAGACAAGCTCGTCGCCAACGCCGGTGTCGTTCATATGGCTTCGATCATCGACACCAGCGTCGAGGATTTCGATCGTGTCATCGCCATCAACCTGCGCGGCGCCTGGCTGTGTACCAAACATGCGGCCCCCAAGATGATCGAGCGGGGCGGGGGAGCGATCGTCAACATGTCTTCGTTGGCGGGACATGTCGGGGTGGGCGGCACTGCCGCATATGGCATGTCGAAGGCCGGGATCAGCCACCTCAGTCGCGTCACCGCCGCGGAACTACGCCCCGCCAATGTGCGCGCCAACGCGGTGCTGCCCGCATTCGTGGACACGCCGATGCAGCAGACGGCAATGACAATGTTCGACGAGGCACTCGGTGAGGGAGGTGCGCGCGCGATGATTGCTCGCTTGCAGGGGCGCATGGCCGCTCCGGAGGAGATGGCCAGCATCGTGGCGTTCCTGTTGTCTGACGATGCATCGATGATCACCGGAACCACTCAGATCGCCGATGGCGGAACTATCGCAGCGCTGTGGTGACCGCGTCCGGCGACCGGCTGGTCAGAATCGACAACGCGATGGCGGTGATCTCATCCGCGACTCCAGCATAGCGCGTGAGATGCCATGTGCGAGCGACATCTTCGATGAAACTGAGCGATGCCGCGACGAGCAGTCGCGCCTCGGCGACGGTGGTCTCGGGGACCAGCTTTCGTATGAGGTCGATCCATACGGCGTCGCGGTCGGCGTGGTTTCGCAGGAAGCTCTCGCGTACCTCGCTGGACGCGTGGGCCAGTTCGGTTATCGAAACCGAAACGAGGTCTGGGACCTCCAGACTGATGCGGACACGTCCTTCGACAAGTCTGCCCAGGAGCTCCGCCTCTGCCAGATTCGTCCGTAACGCGCGAATGCACTCGAGGTTCAACCACTCGTCTAAGCGGCGGATGAGCGCATCCACGATGGCTTGCTTGGATGAAAACGAGCGGTAAAGACCCGGACCCGCGATGCCCGCTCCTTTTCCGATCTCACTGGTGCTGACAGCTGGGTAACCTTGCGCACGGAACAGGCGTGCTCCGGCGGCCAGCAGAGTCTCATATCGAGAGAACAGTGCACGTTCGTCGTTGGGTGCCGCATCAGGAGGGTCCAACGGACGGAAGACAGGCGTTCGTGCCGCTGCCATGCACGCTTGGAAGAGGAGATCCTTCAATTCGTCGCCCGGCATGGACAGGTTGTGCCGGCCCAGGCTGGTCAGGGTGCTGGACACCGCCCAGGCTCGCAGCTCCGAGTGCCGGGGGCTCAGACCCGGCACCTCCAGTCGGAGACCGGCATGGAAGCCTCCGACGATCGCATTGATTCGGCGCCGTACTGCCGCGCGGTCGACATCATTGAGGTACCGGGCCTCGCGTTGCCACAGCATCGTCAACGCCCGGGTTGCGATGGCCGCATCGATCATGTCGGGCAGATCCACGCTCAGCGGCGCGATCGTCGACTCCGTTTCGCGACCGGCGGGATGACGGGCGCTCCGGTACTCTTCCTGACCGGTGAGGATGGCTGTGGCGAGTAGCGCTTGCTTGTTGTCGTAGTGGCGATACAAAGCACGTGCGGTGACACCCGTCGCCTCTGCGATGTCCTCCAATTTGACCGAATGGAAGCCCCGTTCGCTGAAAAGTCGAACGGCTTGCTCGAGTATCTGCTTGTTTCGGTCCTTCGGCCTGCGCTTGACAGGCGGCGCGTCGGACTCCATCGCTCGAAGCCCCCTTCCTGCCGCAATGGAACCACCAAATCCTGCCAGAAGCGCCCTGGTTCACGCGTGCGGACCGTTAGATAATTGCGGCTGCCGGCTTTCTGGCGATTCGAGCGTTGAGTTTAGGCATGACTTCGGTGGCCAGTAGTCGTAGTGAGTCTTTCCATGGTCCGGGGTTGTCGCTGTAGTCGAATCCCAGGACGAGCAGGTGACCGAATCCGCCAACTTGGTCGTAGGTGGCTTCGAGTTTGTCCACCACGGTGTCGACCGATCCGACGACGAAGGTGTTTTCGGCGAGGTATTCGGGGGTGACGTCGGCATCGGGCACGCCGGGGCGGTGCTTGTAGTACTTGGTCAAGCCGAACTGGGCGAAGGTGGGCAGAACGTATTCAGCGATGGTGCGGCTCATCATGCCGTCGACGGCGTAGCGGAATGCTTGCTCATCGGTTTCTGCCACGAAAATCTCACGCACCAATCGCCAATCGCGGCGGTCGGGTGTGCGGCCGCTGCGTGCGGCCCCTTCCAGCACGGCGTCCCAGTGGGTGGCGATGTAGTGGGCGTTGAGGTCCAGGCTCATGGGCAGGTAGCCGCGCTCGCCGGCGAGCTTCAGTGTTTCGGAGCCGGCGCTGAATCCGGTGACGCCGATGGGTGGATGGGGCTTTTGGTAGGGCTTGATGTGGCGCTTCATCAGGCCGTCGAACATCGGCTCGATGCCGTTGGCGTTCCAGTATTTTCCGCGGTATTCCCAGGGCTCGTCGTCGGTCCAGATCCGCAGCATGATCTCGAGGGCTTCGCGGGTCATCTCGCGGTGTTGGCCGTGTTGCGCTTCGATGTCGAATAGTGCCCAATCGCCGGGGATTCCGCTGGCGCCCACGCCGAGCATGAAGCGGCCCCGGGCGAGGTGGTCGAAGTAGGCGACGCGGTGGGCCAGTTCCACGGGATGGTGGTAGGGCAGCAGGTGGGCGCCGGGGGCCAGTTTGATCGACGTGGTGCGCAGCAGCGCTTGCGCCAAGAGCAGGTCGGGGGCGCAGATCGGTTCCCAGGGCACGGTGAAATGTTCGCCGACCCAGGCTTCGACATAGCCGAGCTGGTCGGCCAGTTCAATGATGTCGAGATCCCATTGGGTGGCGTCATAAAGGGTGCGTTCCGGTGGATGGGCCGGCATGAGGAATATTCCGATCTCCATCGCTAACCCCTTCTGGATCGTGGTCGGTCTTGAGCGCGAGGGGACGGGCCTGCGCGGGGACGACGAGCAAAATACTTTTGCGAGAACTAAGCACCTTTTGCTTGCTAGTTTACGTGCTGGTTGCGGGTTTGCATGCGTACCACCTATGGACATACGCGCCTTTGGCCCCGCCGGGCCGGCCGGACCTCGTGGACCGGTCCGCGGGTCAGAGCCATTCATCTGTAACGGTGTGACTCACGATGAGCGGCGCGGATCTGGGGCTGATGGTCGGTCACCAGTTATGGCAAGCTTCACCACCGCGCCTGGGCGTCAGCCGCGTTCGGGCACACTGGCCAGCCGCACATACGCCGAGGCCGCCTCCGCGCGATTCGTCGCGTGCAGCTTCCGCAGCACCCTCTTGACGTGGGACTTCACCGTGCCCGCCGAGATAACCAGCTCGTCGGCGATCTGTTGATTGGTGCGGCCGGCGGCCATCAGCCGAAGGACCTCGACCTCGCGTCGGGTCAGCATAGCCATCACCCGCGTCTGTACCTCGGCCAACGACCTCGCGGCGGGACTACGTTCGACCGGCTCGATCTTGCGCAAATCCAGATCGGCGTCCTGCAAGGCGCGGGCCGCCTCGTCGGCGGACGCCAGCGCGCGGCGCACCTCCGCGTGCTGTCGGCGCATGCGCTCCAGCAAAACCGTGCGCTCATAGGCATATCCGAAGCCCTCGGCGAACGCCCACACGGTATCGCGGTCGATCTCGTCGACCAAACGGCCCGAATAGAGCCGGTCGGCATGCAGGAACCCGATCACCTTCCCCGTCGGCATAACCGGCGCCGCCACATAGGAATGCGTCAACGAGAAATCGACAATCGGCCGGTTGACCCGCGGGTCATTGCGAGCGTCGCGCACGATCGCGGGTGCGTGCCTGCGGATCATCTGCGTTTCAATCAGCATGTGATCCAGCAGCGGCGCCACCTCCTGGGCGAAGGCAACCATCTTCTCCGCGCCCACGACGTCGTCACCGAAGTATGCCGATTCCATGACCATTCGGCCTTCATGCACCCGAAAGAGCACGGCGCGATCAAATCCGCACGACTCCACCAGTTCTCGCGGCGCCCGGTCCACAATCGTGGCGACATCGTCGACGGCGCGCAGCTTGCTCAAGCCTTCCTGCACAGCCAACAGCGAAAGTGTGCGGCGCGCCGCACCGTCCTCGATCAGTTCCCGCTCCAGCGACGACAGGTCCAGCACCGCTTCCAGGGCATCGAGCGCACGCGAGTCACCAAGCACCGCCAGCGCATTGCGCACCAGGGCGGCCTTGGCATCGATCACCTCGGCCACCACCGCCATCGGGTCGTCGGTGGGATCGACACCGCAATCTGCGAAGGCTTCCCGGTAGTGGCGTACAGCAGCGGATTCCCTGACCGGACGCGACGCCCAGCCGGGATGATCGCCACCGGCAAGTGTACCGAGCGCGATGGGATCGGGCATGCCGCTGACAACACTCACGATGCTCACTGTCCTCTCGGCACTGCAACCTTGTGGCGGAAATCGGCAATTCCCCTCGTACGGGAGCAAGAGTCCCCCCCAACGGGGGATCGCTTTGCTGCCGCTGCTGGCAGAGGCTGGTCACCATGTCCACCGAGATCGTTTCAGGGGCCGTATCCGCTCTCGAACTACTGACCACACCAGTCGGCATCGCCAACCCCTACCCGCTGTATGACGAGCTCAGGCCGCTCTCACCCGTTGCGGGATACCGGGATTGGCCTCCCGGGACCGTGCCCGGTGCCGACGAACCGGTCACCGCTTGGGCGCTGTTCCGCTACGACCAGGTCTTTGCGGCCGCGCGGGACAGCGCGACATTCTCGTCACGAGACCCTTTGCAGGAGGCCTCGTCGGCGCCGAGCCTGATGCTGGTCAACACCGATCCCCCCAAGCACGAAGTCGAACGAAAACTGGTCGGCCAGGCGTTCTCTCCCCGCCGCGTCAAGCGCCTCGAGGGCTGGCTCAACGAACTGGTTCCGCGCCTGCTCGACGATCTCGGCTCCGGTGATGTCGAAGTGATGGGCTTCGCCGCCGAGATTCCCACCCGAGCGATGGTGCGACTGCTCGGATTGCCCGAGGGCGACCACATCCGCTTCAGACGGTGGGCCAACGCGTTCATGCTGTCGTCGTCACTCACCGCGGCAGAGCGCGTCGCAAGCAACGAGGAGATGGTGGCGACGTTCGCCACCCGGCTCGCCGAGCACACCGCCCGGTTGGCGGAGCGCGCAGCCGGCTCCCCAATTAATCCGGACGTCGACGATGCCGAGGATCTCATTTCGGCGCTGCTGCGCGTCGAGGTGGACGGACAACGGCTTACCCCGGAGGAGATCGTCCGGTTCTGTGTGACGTTGGTAGTCGCCGGCAGCGAGACCACGACATTCCTGATCGGCAATCTGCTGCACGCGATGGCACGCGAACCCGAGGTCACGGCGCGGATTCGCGCCGATCGGACGCTGCTGAACGTCTTTGTCGAGGAGACCCTTCGGCTCGACGGGCCGCCACAGCGGCTGTTCCGGATCGCCACCCGCGACGTCGAGGTAGGGGGCAAACTGATCCGCAAAGGGGAGTGGGTGGCGTTATTCTTCGGCTCGGCCAACCGCGACCCGGCCGTGTTCGGTGACCCGGGGCGTCTGGATATCGACCGGCCGAACATTCGCCAGCATCTCTCGTTCGGCCACGGCTTGCACTTCTGCCTCGGCGCCTCACTGGCCCGTTTGGAGGTCCTCGCCGTCCTCAACGCCGTACTCGATCGCTATCAGGCAATCGCGCTGACCGACGACCCCGGCACCAAGCAGACCGCCAGTCTGTTGACCCATGCGTATGTCCGCCTGCCCCTGCACTTCTCATGACCGCCACCACCGAGTCGCGCAACATCGAGGCGACGAAAGCGATCTACACCGCGGTGCCGGCGGGGGACCTCCAAACCGCCCTCGCGCACCTCGATCCGGACGTGCGCATCACCTACTACGGGACCGAGGACATCCCCTATGCGGGCGATTACCGGGGCATCGAGGAAGCGCTCACCTTCTTCGCCAAAGTCGGAGAGACGATCGAAATCGTCGAGATGGAGCCATGGAAGTTCATCGCACAAGGTGACGACCTCGCAAGTTGGGGCCGGCAGCGGTTCCGGCGACTGGCCACCGGACATGAATGGGAGTCGGAATTCGCGCACATCATCACGTTGCGCGACGGCCGCTGGTTGCACTTTCGCGACTTCATGAATTCGGCACTCACCCTGCAGGCGTTCGTCCGATGAGGGTC
>CAYNLB010000001.1:11280-59699 GCA_964397935.1 uncultured Mycobacterium sp. | reverse complement strand
TTCGCGACTTCATGAATTCGGCACTCACCCTGCAGGCGTTCGTCCGATGAGGGTCCGATGAGGGTCACAGTCGACCGCGAAATTTGCATCGCCTCCGGTACGTGCGTGATGACAGCAGACGCGGTCTTCGACCAGGACACCGACGGCATTGTGCTGCCCGTATCCGATGGGGTGCCGGCCGGCGAAGAGCGCAGGGTGCGAAATGCGGTCAAGCTGTGCCCGTCGGGCGCACTCCAGTTGGCGCCGGAGCCAGCCGCAGACTCCAATTGCGACCTAGAACACAGTATTAGCAAAATACATCATCGGCCATAAGCAGCGTTTTGCCGCGTGATTTATAAATCAACCATCGGATATTAGGCGTATTGTCTATGGACATCTGGGTCGCAGGCCGCGTACGCTCACCGATATCACTCGTCCACTTCGACCTGTCCGGGGGGTCAGCGTGAGCAACTCCACCCAACGACACGTCATCGATTCCACGTCGTGCGCGGAGCGGTTGTTTTCGGTGGGCGGGGGTCCGAACGGGGCGGACGGTGCGGCCCACGAAACCGCGGTCGACTATGCCCCGACTCGCCCGTACCCGGCTGCGAGTGCGGGCGAGTCGGGGCGTCCTGGCCGCAGCGGCGGCGCTATCTCCAGGCATACCGGGGTGGGCTCAGCCGGCGACTGGGGCTTGGTGGCAGACGTGGTGACGTTGGCGTATCCGGCGACCAAGCCGGTTCGCGCGTTGGGCGATTTCTTCGCGATGACACTGGACACCTTCGTGTCGATGTTCCGGCCGCCGTTCGCGTGGCGTGAATATCTTTTCCAGTGCTGGTTCGTGACGCGGGTGTCGACGCTGCCCGGGGTGTTGATGACGATCCCGTGGGCGGTGATTTCGGGGTTTTTGTTCAACGTCTTGCTGACCGACATCGGGGCCGCGGATTTTTCCGGCACGGGCTGCGCGATCTTCACGGTGGATCAAAGCGCCCCGATCGTGACGGTGTTGGTGGTTGCGGGCGCGGGTGCCACCGCGATGTGTGCCGATCTGGGTGCGCGCACCATCCGTGAGGAACTAGATGCGCTGCGGGTGATGGGCATCAACCCGATCCGGGCGCTGGTGGTTCCTCGGGTGCTGGCGGCTACGACGGTGTCGCTGGCGTTGAGTTCGGTGGTGATCGCGACCGGTCTGGTGGGCGCGTTCTTTTGTTCGGTATTCCTCATGCATGTCTCGGCGGGTGCGTGGGTGACGGGGCTTACCACGCTGACCCACGTGGTCGATGTCGTCATCTCGATGATCAAGGCGACGCTGTTCGGGCTGATGGCGGGACTGATCGCCTGCTACAAGGGAATGTCGGTCGGTGGTGGCCCGGCCGGGGTGGGCAGAGCGGTCAACGAAACCGTGGTGTTCGCCTTCGTCGTGTTGTTCGTGATCAACATCATCGTCACCGCCGTCGGCGTCCCGTTCATGGTGTCCTGAGGTGAACCCATGACGCTCAGTGTTCCCAGCAAACCCCATCCCCGGATGCGGCGCATGACCAAAAATATTGCGGGCGAATGGAATCGGGTGGGATCGCAGATGCGGTTCTATGTCACCACACTGGCGGGGATTCCCGATGCCGTCATGCACTACCGCAGCGAGCTGCTGCGGGTGATCGCGCAAATGGGTTTGGGGGCCGGGACTTTGGCGGTGATCGGCGGAACGGTGGTGATCGTCGGGTTCTTGGCCATGACCACCGGTGCCATTGTGGCGGTGCAGGGCTACAACCAGTTCGCGTCGGTGGGTGTGGAGGCGTTGACCGGATTCGCGTCGGCCTTTTTCAATACCCGGGAAATTCAGCCGGGCACGGTGATGGTGGCGCTGGCGGCCACCATTGGCGCGGGCGCCACCGCTCAGCTGGGTGCGATGCGGATCAACGAGGAGATCGACGCGCTCGAGGTGATCGGAATCCGCAGTGTGAGCTACCTGGCGAGCACCCGGGTGCTGGCCGGAGTGATCGTGGCCATCCCGCTGTTTTGCGTGGGGCTGATGACGGCGTATCTGGCCGCGCGTGCTGGTACCACCGCGATCTATGGCCAGGGGTCCGGTGTCTATGACCATTACTTCAACACGTTCCTGCGTCCGACCGATGTGTTGTGGTCGTCGTTTGAAGTCGTTGTGGTCGCGCTGGTGATCATGCTGGTGTGCACCTATTACGGGTACACCGCGCACGGCGGACCGGCCGGGGTGGGTGAGGCCGTTGGTCGGGCCGTGCGCGCTTCGATGGTCGTCGCGTCGATCGCGATCGTCATCATGACCCTGGCCATCTATGGTCAGTCGCCGAACTTTCACCTGGCGAGCTAGTGCCATGAGTCGCGGGCCGGATCGACACCGATTGCATGACGCCTGGTGGGCGCTGATCCTGTTCGCGGTGGTCGGTGTGTGTGTCTTGGTGACCGCGGTGTCTTTCACCGGCGGCTTGCGGTCGGCTGTTCCGGTGACACTGACTTCGGATCGCTCCGGGCTGGTGATGGATACCGGGGCCAAGGTCATGCTGCGCGGTGTGCAGGTCGGCAGGGTCAGCCAGATCGGCAACGACGAGAACGCGGCCAGCTTGCGGCTCGAGATCGACCCCGATCAGATCCGCTATATCCCGGCCAATGTGGAGGCACAGATCAGTGCCACTACCGCGTTCGGCGCCAAATTCGTCGACCTGGTGATGCCGCAGAACCCCAGTCATGCCCGACTGGCTGCCGGGGCGGTGTTGCATTCGAAGAATGTCAGCACGGAGATCAACACGGTCTTTGAAAATGTCGTGGATCTGCTCAACGTGATCGATCCATTGAAGCTGAATGCGGTGTTGACGGCGGTGGCCGAGGGCGTGCGCGGCAAAGGTGAACAGATCGGGGAGGCGACCACCGACCTCAACGAGGTGCTGGCGGCACTGAATCCGCGTAGCGACACCATCCGCCAGGATTGGGTTTCGCTCAAGAACTTCAGCGACACCTATGACGCTGCAGCGCGCAACATCGTGCGGGTGCTTGATGCCGCCAGCACCACCAGCAACACCATTGTGGATCATTCGTCCGCGCTGGATGCTCTGCTGCTCAACGTGATCGGCTTGTCAAAGGCGGGGACCAACCTGCTCGGCACGAGTAGGGACAATCTCGTCGAATCGGTCAACATCCTCGAGCCGACCACGAACTTGCTGCGCAAGTACAGCCCCGAGTACACCTGCTTTTTGCAGGGCGCCAAGTGGTATCTGGACAACGGGGGCTATTCGGCGTGGGGTGGTGCCGATGGCCGAACACTGCAACTCGACGTGGCGCTGTTGTTGGGCAACGACCCGTATGTGTATCCCGACAACTTGCCGATCGTCGCGGCCAAGGGTGGACCCGGCGGAAAGCCCGGCTGTGGGTCGTTGCCGGATGCCACGAAGAACTTCCCGGTGCGCGAGTTGGTCACCGATACCGGGTGGGGAACCGGACTCGATATCCGGCCCAACCCCGGCATCGGGCATCCGTGCTGGGCCGACTACCTTCCGGTGACCCGCGCCGTGCCACAGCCGCCCTCCATCCGCCCGTGCATTCCGGGTCCGGCGATCGGGCCCAACCCCGGAGGGCCGCCGTACGGGGCGGCGCTGTACGGGCCCGGCGGGGTGCCGTTGTGGCCGGGGGTCCCGCCGGCTCCCCCTGGCCCTAAGCCCGCCCCAGCACCGTCGGAACCTGCTGCACCCCAACCGGAAACGGGCCCACCACCGCGGTGACCGACAAAGATCCACACACGCAGGAGAAGAAGCCATGAGGGACAATCTGCGAGGCGTCGCGGTGCGTTTCGGCATCTTCTTGACGGTGTGCGTGCTGACCGCGTTTTTGCTGGTTGCCGTGTTCGGGCAGCTTCGGTTCGGGCAGGGCAAGACCTATTACGCCGAGTTCACCAATGTATCGAATCTGCGGGAGGGCAAGCTGGTTCGTATCGCCGGGGTCGAGGTCGGCAAGGTCAAGAGGATTTCGATCAACCCGGATGCGACGGTGCGGGTGGAGTTCACCGCCGAGGATTCGGCGATCCTCACCGAGGGGACCGAGGCGGTGATCCGGTATGACAACTTGTTCGGTGACCGCTATTTGGCGCTCGAGGAAGGGGCCGGTGGGCTCAACATCCTGCGTCCCGGTCAAACGATTCCGTTGGCCCGTACCAAACCGGCACTGGATCTGGACGCTCTCATCGGTGGCTTCAAGCCGTTGTTTCGTGCGCTGAACCCCGAGCAGGTCAACGCGCTCAGCGAGCAGTTGTTGCAGGCGTTTCAGGGACAGGGCCCTACCATCGGGTCGTTTCTGGATCAGGCTGCGGCGGTGACGAACACGTTGGCCGACCGGGACCAGCTGATCGGGCAGGTGGTCACCAACCTCAACGTGGTGCTGGGGTCGCTGGGCGGCCAGAGTGACCGGTTGGACAAAGCGGTCGTGTCGCTTTCGCAGTTGATTCACGGGCTCGCGCAACGCAAGAGCGACATCTCCAACGCGGTGGCCTACACCAATGCCGCTGCGGGCTCGGTCGCCGACTTGCTGTCGCAGGCGCGTGCACCGTTGTCGAAGGTGGTCCGCGAGACCGACCGGGTCGCTGCCGTCGCGGCGGCCGACCATGATTACCTCGACAATCTGCTCAACACGCTGCCCGACAAATACCGGGCCCTGGTCCGCCAGGGTATCTACGGCGACTTTTTCGCCTTCTATCTGTGCGATGTGGTGCTCAAGGTCAACGGCAAGGGCGGCCAGCCCGTCTATGTCAAACTGGCCGGCCAGGCCACGGGACGGTGCGCGCCGAAATGAAATCATTCGCCGAACGCAACATGCTGGCCATCGGCACCGTCGGCATCGTGGCAGTCGCCGGGATGGTGGTGGCCGCCCTGCAGTACCAGAAGCTGCCCATTTTCAACCACGGCACAAGCGTCTCGGCCTATTTCGCCGACGTAGGGGGGCTGCGATCGGGCAACACCGTCGAAGTCTCCGGCTATCCGGTGGGAAAGGTGTCTAGCATCGCACTCGACGGGCCTGGTGCGTTGGTCACGTTCACCGTCGGCACCAACATTCGGCTCGGCAACCGCACCGAGGTGGCGATCAAGACCAAGGGTCTGTTGGGCAGCAAGTTCCTCGACGTCACACCACGCGGAAACGGCCCGCTCGATGGCCCCATCCCGATGGCACAAACAACATCGCCCTACCAGCTGCCCGACGCGCTGGGTGACTTGGCTACCACGATCAGCGGATTGAACACCAACCAGCTGTCCGATTCGCTGGCCACCCTGGCGCAGACTTTCGCCGATACCCCGGCGGATTTCCGCAACGCCATCCAAGGCGTGGCCCGGCTCGCGCAGACCCTCGATGAACGCGACGCCCAACTGCGTGGCCTGCTCGACAACGCCGCCAAAGCAACCGGTGTGCTGGCCAAGCGCACCGACCAGATCGTCACCTTGGTGCGCGATACCAATGCGGTGTTGGCACAGCTGCGCACCCAAAGCGCCGCCCTGGATCAGATCTGGGCCAACATCTCGGCGGCGTCGAAACAATTGCAGGGCTTCATCGCCGAGAACCGCCAGCAGCTGCGCCCGGCACTGGACAAGCTCAACGACGTGCTGGCCATCGTCGACAATCGAAAAGAGCGTCTGCAAAAGGCCATCCCGCTGATCAACACCTACGTGATGTCGCTGGGGGAGTCACTGTCCTCGGGACCGTTCTTCAAGGCCTACGTGGTCAATCTGCTGCCCGGGCAGTTCGTGCAACCGTTCATCAGTGCCGCGTTCTCCGATCTCGGTCTGGACCCGGCCACCTTGCTGCCCTCGCAGCTGACCGATCCGCCGACCGGCCAACCCGGTACCCCGCCGTTGCCGATGCCCTACCCGCGCACCGGCCAGGGCGGCGAACCGCGGTTGAATCTGCCAGATGCGATCACCGGCAATCCCGGCGATCCGCGCTACCCGTACCGACCGGAGCCACCGGCCCCGCCGCCCGGGGGCCCACCGCCCGGGCCGCCCGCACCACCACCGCCCGGGCTGGAATCGGTACCCGAGCCGACCCCCTCGCCGGTCTACGTGCCCGCACCCGGTGAGGTCCAACAGCCCGGAGGTCAGCGATGACAACCAGGCTGCGACGTGTCCGCTCGGTGTTGGCGACCGCCCTGGCCGCGATGCTCGTCGCCGGCGTGATCGTGGCCATGCGCACCGCAGGCGAATCCGGCCGAATAGTTGTGGTCGCCTATTTCGACAACAGCAACGGGGTGTTCGCCGGCGATGACGTGCTGATCCGGGGCGTGCCGGTGGGCAAGATCCTCACGATCGAACCCCAACCGCTACGGTCGAAGATTTCGTTCTGGTTCGACCGCAAATACAACGTCCCCGCCGACGCCAAGGCGGCGATCTTGTCGCCGCAACTGGTCACGGGCCGGGCTATCCAGCTCACCCCGCCCTACCGCGGCGGGCCCACCATGAGCGACGGCGCGGTCATCCCCCAAGAGCGCACCGCGGTGCCCGTCGAATGGGATGACTTGCGGGCGCAACTGCAGCGGCTCACCGAGTTGCTCAAACCCACCCAGCCCGGCGGGGTCAGCACACTGGGGGCACTGATCAACACCGCCGCCGACAACCTGCGCGGGCAAGGCCCCACCATCCGCGATGCGATCATCAAACTCTCCCAGACGGTTTCGGCGCTCAGCGACCACCGCAACGACATCTTCTCCACGGTGAAAAATCTGTCGACACTGGTCACCGCGCTGCACGACAGCGCCGATCTGCTCGAGCAGCTCAACCACAACCTGGCCGCGGTGTCCTCGCTGCTGGCCGACGACCCCAACAAGATCGGTCAGGCCGCCGAGGACCTCAACGCGGTGGTGTCTGAGGTGCACAGCTTCGCCGCCGACAACCGCGAGGCGATCGGCACCGCATCGGACAAGCTCACCTCGATCAGCACGGCGCTGGTCGACAGCCTCGACGACCTCAAGCAAACACTGCACATCGGCCCGACGGTCTTGCAGAACTTCAACAACATCTACGAACCGGCCAACGGTGCGCTCACCGGCGCGCTGGCGGCCAACAACTTCGCCAACCCGATCGCCTTCCTGTGCGGAGCCATCCAGGCCGCGTCCCGGTTGGGCGGCGAGCAAGCCGCGAAACTCTGCGTGCAATACATGGCGCCGATTGTTAAGAACCGCCAGTACAACTTCCCCATGTTGGGGGAGAACCTGTTCGTCGGTGCCCAGGCCCGGCCCAACGAGGTCACCTACAGCGAGGACTGGATGCGGCCCGATTACGTTCCGCCAGCCGGCAATTCGCCGCCGCCGGCTCCGGCTGCGCCAGCCGCTGCGGCGGTAACCACCGACCCCGCCGCCGGCCTGCGCGGCATGATGCTGCCGCCAGGAGGTGGCTGATGAGCACCAGCCAGTGGCGCCGTCCGGCGGCGTGGCTGCTGATGATCCTGGTCATGGCCGGGATCTCCGGCTGCGGCTGGCGCGGGCTGAACTCGCTGCCGCTGCCCGGCACCGAGGGCAACGGCCCAGACTCGTTCGTGGTCCAGGCGCAGATGCCCGATGTCAACAACATCCAACCGAACTCGCGGGTCCGCGTGGCCGACGTGACGATCGGCCACGTGATGAAAATCGAGCGCCAGGGCTGGCACGCGTTGGTGACCATGCGCCTGAACGGCAACGTCACCCTGCCGGCCAACGCCACCGCCAAGATCGGCACCACCAGCCTGCTGGGCTCCTACCACATCGAACTCGCGCCACCGAAAGACCAAGCACCGCAAGGCAAACTGCGCGATGGCTCCCTCATACCGCTGTCCCACGGCGGTGCCTACCCGAGCACCGAACAAACACTGGCCGCGCTGTCGCTGGTACTCAACGGCGGCGGGCTGGGGCAGGTAGGAGACATCACCGAGGCGTTGAGCACCGCGTTTCGGGGCCGCGAGCACGACCTGCGCGCCCTGATCGGCCGGCTGGACACCTTCACCGCCCACCTCAACGACCAGTCCGGTGACATCATCGCGGCCACCGACAGCCTCAACCGCCTGGTCGGCAAGTTCGCCGACCAGCAACCCGTCCTGGATCGGGCCCTGGCGACCATCCCCGACGCGCTCGCGGTGCTCAACGACGAACGGGACGCGCTCGTCGAGGCCGCCGATCAGCTGAGCAAATTCAGCGCCCTGACCGTCGACTCGGTCAACAAAACCAAAGCCAACCTGGTCAAGGAATTACGACAACTCGGACCGGTCTTGGAGTCGCTGGCCGACGCCGGACCCGCCCTGACCCGATCGCTGTCCCTGCTGGCCACCTTTCCCTTCCCGAACGAAACATTCGAGAATTTCCAACGCGGCGACTACGCCAACCTGACCGCGATCATCGACCTCACGCTCAGCCGGATCGACCAGGGAATATTGACCGGCACTCGGTGGGAGTGCCATCTAACCGAGCTCGAGCTCCAATGGGGGCGCACCATCGGCCAATACCCCAGCCCGTGCACCGCAGGCTACCGCGGTACTCCCGGCAATCCGCTCACCATCGCCTACCACGGGGACCAGGGGCCCTAGATGTTGCATCTACAGCGGCGGGTCATTATTCAGCTGACCATCTTCACGGTGATCGCGCTGAGCGTGCTGGCAGTGACATTTTTGCACTTCGTGAAACTGCCGGCCATGCTGTTCGGCGTCGGCCGCTACACCGTCACGATGCAGCTGCCGCAAGCCGGCGGACTGTATGACACCGGCAATGTCACCTATCGCGGCTCCGAGGTGGGCCGGGTGCAATCGGTGCGGCTGACCGACACCGGCGTCGAAGCGGTGCTGTCGCTCAAATCGGGCATCGAGATCCCCTCAAACCTCAACGCCGAGGTGCACAGCCAAACCGCGATCGGCGAAACATACGTCGAGTTGTTACCCCGCAACGCCACCTCGCCGCCGCTGAAGGACGGCGACGTGATACCCCTGGCCGACACCTCCGTACCCCCCGACATCAACGCCCTACTCAGCGCCGCCAACACCGCGCTGAGCGCCATCCCGCACGACAATCTCCAAACCGTCATCAACGAGTCCTACACCGCCGTAGGCGGCCTCGGCCCGGAGCTTTCCCGCCTGATCACCGGTACGTCCAACCTGGCCATCGATACCCGCAAGAACCTAGACCCGCTGCTCGCACTGATCGACCAATCACCGCCCGTGCTCGATTCACAGACTCGCACCTCGGATGCGATCGCAGGCTGGGCATCACATCTGGCCACCGTGACCAAAGAACTGCAGACCCACGACCAGTCGCTCGCCGGCACCCTCGACAAGGGCGGCCCAGCGCTGGCCGAGGCAACCAAACTCATCGAGCGGGTGCAACCCACGTTGCCGATCCTGCTGGCCAACCTCGTCAGCGTCGGCAAAGTCGCACTCACCTACCAAAATGACATCGAGCAGCTGCTGGTGGTGTTCCCCATGGCCGTCGCCGCCGACCAGGCCGGCATCCTCGCCAACCTGAACACCAAACAGGCCTACCGGGGTCAGTACCTGAGCTTCAACCTCAACCTCAACCTGCCCCCACCATGCACCACCGGATTCCTCCCGGCCCAACAGCAACGGATCCCCAGCTACCAGGACTACCCGAACCGCCCCGCCGGCAACCTGTACTGCAGGGTGCCCCAAGACTCGGCGCTCAACGTGCGCGGTGCGCGCAACATTCCCTGCGAGACCACCCCCGGCAAGCGCGCACCCACCGTGAAGCTATGCGAAAGCAACGACCGGTACGTGCCGCTCAACGACGGCTACAACTGGAAAGGCGACCCCAACGCCACACTCTCCGGTCAAGACATCCCACAACAGCCGCCCGGGACGCCTCCGCCGGCGGGTCCACCGGAACCGCCGATCGCCGCGGCCCCCTACGACCCTGCCACCGGAACCTATACCGGACCCGACGGCCGCCGATACACCAGACCCGACCTGACCCAAACCACGCCCAAAGACAAGACATGGCAAACCATGCTGCTACCGGGCAGCTGACCCCGAGACCGCGCACATCCACCGACCACCATGGCAGGTAGCACAGTATGTCACCAGCAACCGACGCCGAACCAACCGTCAACGACGACACCCCGGAGAGCTGTGCCGTCAAGTCCGATCGACCTGCCGCAGACGACCTGCCGCCCAACCGGGCCAAGACACCCAAAAAGCCCCGGGCGCTGCCGCGGCCCGGGGACGCTGTTCGGCCCCACCGTCGTTGTTGCATCGGCGATACTGGTGGGATGGTCAGGTTTTCGGACGTGCCGATCGCAGCAGGCGCAGCGGAGCCTTGCCACCGAGGGCGCCGTCGCGCCGCTGTGCTACCGGCCCGACACCATACAGAGGGGCCTCGATGCCGCGCGCCGCACGCTGACCGACTCTTTCCCGGACGCCTCGACGCACCTGACTACGACGTCGTGATCCCGGGGCCCAGAGAACAGCAGATCTCATGCCACCGTCCCGGCCGCCACGTCGACGTCGGTGGCCGCCGACCAACACCGCATCCAGCGTTCGGCCATCCTCGACAAAATCGACGGACGCTGGCCGATCTCGCAATTCGACCCCATCTAAGGCCACGCCGATGCACCGACGACCGCTAACCCTCTCCGTACTATTCGCTATGGCCGCCAGTGCCGTGCTGAGCGCAACCGCGGCGCACGCCGACAACAAACGGCTCAACGACGGCGTGGTCGCCAACGTCTACACCGTTCAGCATCAGGCCGGCTGCACCAACGACGTCAAGATCAACCCGCAACTGCAACTGGCCGCCCAATGGCACGCCCTCGACGTGCTCAACAACCGCAACCTCGACGGCGACATCGGTTCTGACGGGTCCACACCACAAGACCGCGCGAATGCCGCCGGATTCCACGGCAAGGCCTCCGAGACGGTGGCCGTCAATCCCGCCATGGCGATCAGCGGCATCGAGTTGCTCAACCAGTGGTATTACAACCCAGCGGATTTCGCCATCATGTCCGACTGCGCCAACAGCCAAATGGGAGTGTGGTCCGAAAACAGCCCCGACCGCACCGTCGTGGTGGCCGTCTACGGGCAACCCGAACAACCGAACCCGACACCACCCAAGGCGCCACCAACGGGGCCTGCGCCACCGGTGGCCCTGCCCGAGAACGTTCCGATCGACCCCAGTCCCGACTACGACGCCAGCGACGAAATCGAATACGGCATCAGCTGGCTTCCCTGGATCCTGCGCGGCGTCTACCCGCCGCCCGGCATGCCGCCGCAATAGCCGACCGCTCGAGACCCGCCCGGCCAGGCCCCACCGGCCCGAGCCGGCGCTCGACACCGCCGCGGCCAGGTGGGCGCCGGCGATCTAGGTCATCGGCGCCTGGATGATCGGGATGTCGACCTGCGCCAGTTCGCAGACCCGGTTGCCGGCGTTCACGAGACGCGGGGGTCCGGCCTGTCGATGAGGTCACGGAAGCTTGCGGCGGGGTGTACGGAGGCACCCAAGCTCGCGACGCGATCGATTAGCCGTTTGTCCGAGGTCACCACCCGGATGTCGCGCGGTCGGGTGTCTGCTTGGACTCGCCGGACGATCTCGTCGTCGGCGGAGTTCGCGGCCGCCTTGGGCGCATACGCGATCTCGATCACTGATGAGGTGATCGCCGTCGACGGCGGACGCTCGAACACCACCATCACCTCGTCTCCCTGGCTTGACGCCCAGCGGTCGAGGCTGTCCACCAATGCGATCATGGCGCGGCCGCGGTCCTTCCACCAACCATCCGGGCGGCTCCCGATCACATTCATGCCGTCGACAATCCATCGCACAACCCACTACGGTAGGGCGACGTCGGCCCGTACGCCCGCATCTTCCCGAAGCGATTGCATGGCGGTCTCGGTGTCCCGGTGTTGGTACGGTCACCGGTATCAGCATCCGCCCTGATGCTGTCGCACGGCGATGGGAATGCCAATGACGTCGATAGCCGACACGGATGACCGGGTTGTCCCGCTGGCTCGCGGTATGCGGGATCTGGTACGGGCTCAAGCTGCCGAGTCTGAGCGGATGAGGACCCTGACACCGGCGATTGTCGACGAGATGTGGGCGACCGGGCTGATGTCGGCGTTCAACCCGGTCGTGGCCGGCGGTGTCGAGCCTTCCTTCGCCGAAATGATCGAGACGTGGATCGAGATGGCTTGGCAGGATGGCTCGTTCGGCTGGATCGGCATCGCTAATCTGCCGTCCTCCTTCGCCGCCGCGGCGTATCTGCCCGACGAAGGTTTCGCCGAGGTATTCACGGCGCACGACAACCGCGTCACCCTGGGCGGCCAGTTCTTCCCCAACGGACAGGGGATCGCCGTCGAGGGCGGTTATCTGTTGAACGGATCGTGGAACTTCGGTTCCGGCATCGGCCACTCCCAGTACATCGCTACCGGGTTTCTGCCGATGGATGACGGTGAGATGCGCTGGATCAGCGAAGGCTTTCCCGAAATGCGGGTTGCCGTGGTTCCGCGTCAGGAGATCAGCTTCAACGACGGCTGGTACGTACAAGGCCTCAAGGGCACCGGATCCTACGACTACAGCGCTCAGAACGTGTTTGTGCCGGCAAGTCGCACGTTCGAACTGTTCGTGCGTCAGCCATACCGCGGCTCGTCACCGGCCACTCGCATGGGCCTGATGCCGGTCACCGCTGCCGGCCATGCGTCGTGGGCGCTAGGTGTCGCCAAGAGCATGCTCGACGATGTCCAGGAACTGGCTGCGACGAAGTTCCGGATGAGTGACATGGCGTCGCTGGCCAGCCGCCCAACCTTCCAGAAGGGGCTGGCGCACCATCACGCGGCCTGGCGTGCCGCTCGTCTGCTGGTTCTCGATGCGTTTACGACGGCCGAGACCGCGGTTGCCTCGGGGGAGGAGCTGACACCGACTCTGCGTGCAGACATGCGTGTGGCTGCCGTCTATGCCACCGACACGGCCCGGGCTTGCGCCGAGTGGGCCCACTTGGTCGCCGGAACCAGTTCCATCCGCGAGGGCAGCCGACTGGAGCGCGCCTTCCGCGACATCTACACCGGAACCCAACACGCGTTCATCAGCGAGAAGGTGGCCATCGACGCCGCGCAGATCTGGCTCGGCATCATCGAAGACCAACCCGGACTCTGAGTTGCCGACGCTTCGAGAAGCGCCTGGAGCGCCGTCGGCGATGCCGGCATAAGGCAGTAGTGCCCATCGGCCAGGGACCAACGCCTCCTGCCACGCCGACCTCAAGATGCCTAGGGTCAAGCATCATCGCATGGCCCTAGCTCACGCCGTGCGGTCGTGCACTCGGGAAGGAGCTTCGAATGTCAACGCGACAGGCATCGCAGGGAATCATTGTCGGCGTCGATGGCTCACCACCGTCGATCGCGGCGGTCGAATGGGCCGCGCGCGATGCCGAGATGCGGAATGTCCCGTTGAAATTGGTGTATGTCTCCCCGCCGGTTCCCGAATTCAGTGGTCCGTCTGCCGACTATTCATCCGCGCACCAAGACTTCGAACATCACCTCCTCGAGGAAGCGGGCAAGATCGCCGTCGAGGCCACCTCGACACGGCGCGCGTCCCGCACGAGCAGTGAGGTGCTCTATGCCCCAATATTTCCCACCTTGATCGACCTTTCGAAGCACGCAGAGATGATGGTGGTGGGCTGCCGCGGTCAGAGTGCGGTGGCACGCGCCTTACTGGGATCGGTCAGCTCTGGCCTGGTCCGGCATGCGCAATGCCCGGTTGCGGTCATCCACGACGACAACGCCCTCGCGGCAGTGTCGTCCCAAGCCCCGGTGGTGGTGGGCATCGACGGCTCGCCCACCTCGGAATTAGCGACCGAAATCGCCTTCGCGGAAGCGTCGCGCCGCGGCGTGGAACTGGTGGCACTGCACGCCTGGAGCGATATGGGCCCGCTCGAGTTCGGGCGCCCCGGTCACGCTCCGGTCGAATGGGCTAATTTCGAAGCACGCGAGGAAGAAGTCCTGGCCGAACGCTTGTCGGGCTACCAAGAGCGCTTCCCGGATGTCGCGGTGCGCAGGGTCGTCGTGAGTGACCGACCGGCAGCCCGGCTGCTGCAACAGGCCGAGTCGGCTCAGCTCGTGGTCGTTGGCAGCCGTGGCCGCGGTGGTTTCGCCGGCATGCTGCTGGGCTCGGTCAGTCGGGCACTCGTGAACTACGCGCGGATACCGGTGATCGTCGCCAGGCTGCCCCAACAGCACTGAAGGGGCAACCGGATTCAACGACCAACTAGGCCTTCTTCATCTGCTTGTTGCAGCACATTTCCGAATGCTCGCCCTGTGTCGTGCAGGGGCACGGCTTCTCATAAACCAGCACCGCCCCGCATTCCTCGCATTCATAGCGTTCCCCAGCATTTCGGGACATGGCGCCTCCTTGGATCTCTTCCTCGGGATTTGCGAACGTGAGCTAAGGGCCCAGCGGGGCGGGCACGGTCGTAGTCCCGGATGGACTCGGGCCCCTCATCCCGCCCGGTGACATCTGACCGGGCCCCATCATTCCGCCGCCGTTCATCATGGGGCAGGTACCCGGCTTTCCACCCGGACGCATCTGACCTGTTTTGCGCGAGCCGTCGGGGCCGCCATAGCCACCCCAGTTTCCGCCCACGAAAACCCCCGCGAAGAAGACCACCGCGACGACGAACACGACGCCGGCGACGATGCCTACCACCGCCACGGCCTGGCCCAGTCGACTGGGTCCTTCACCGTCGTTGTGATACCTGGGTTGTTCGGTCACGCGGGTGGGTTCGGCTGGCTCGGTCATGTTTCCCAATGTTGTCGCACACGTAGCTCTGAAGGTAGGGACCATCGGCCCTAACTAGCCCGGGTGACGCCCGCGTCGGTCAGCCCTGGTTGCGTGAACGACATGGCAGGGAAGGTGGATGCGTCCGTCATCGATGAGCGGAAGGATTGTGGCCATCCGTTCGGCCATGCGCCGCATCTGTTCGGCTTGTCCAGGTGGCATCCGTCGCAGAATTCCCTCCGGCAGCTTCCCGAAGCTGCCGGTGAAACCGGAAGTGTTGCCGATGAATGTCGTGGGTCCGAGGAAATCGACGCGCCAGCCGGCATTTGCGAGCGTGGTTCGGATGTCGCTTTCCGGCACGGCCTCCATCGGGGCGATGACACCGTTGACGTTTGCTCCCGAAAAGCAATACAGGAACCAACGCGCGCCCGGCGTCGTCGCGCGATGAAGTGCGGCCGCGTAAGCCCGCCGGCCGCCGTGGTCCAGGCAGTGGTACAGGGCGCTGTCGACGACAGTGTTGAATCGTCCTTCGTAGCAAGATAATTTGGTGGCATCGGCGACTTCGAATCGCACCGGCGCGCCGGCTCGCAGGGCGCGGGCACGAGCCTGTTCGATCGCGGTCGACGAACTATCCAAGCCCGTCACCGCGTAGCCCTTGGACGCGAGGTAGATCGCGTTGTCGCCGGGGCCGCAACCGGCATCGAGCACCTCACCGCTGATCGCACCGAGGGCTTCGAGTTCCATCAACCGCGGCTGGGCCTGCCGGATGTCCCACGGGATGCCGTCGGGCGCGGGCGCACCCGGGAATGCCGGCTCGCCGCGGTACAGGCTCTCATACGATTCGATGTTGTGACGGAAGGGATCTGAGGCTGCCCGTCTCACTCTTCACAGGTTACCCCCGTCGACCCGGCGTAGCTCGCCGCGAAGGCAATCTGTATGCGGCGCACGCGGAGGTAGCTGGTAGCGCACCGGGTGTTTGCCACCGGTCAGCACGCTGTCCT
Organism: uncultured Mycobacterium sp.; assembly: GCA_964397935.1. Lineage (GTDB taxonomy): Bacteria > Actinomycetota > Actinomycetes > Mycobacteriales > Mycobacteriaceae > Mycobacterium. Next base: position 43,985 of record CAYNLB010000001.1, on the reverse strand, counting down.
CGCTGGCTGCATAGTCGGGACCGACCGCCAGGCCTCCACGGGACGTCGCGTTGGGTATCGACGAGCGGCCCTGGGCAAGGTGGGACCCGGTCGACGCGTCGCTTAACATCAACCCATGCGCGGCTCCAAGATTCTGATCACCGGTCCGACGGGCCAAATCGCCACCCCGATCGCTCGGGCCCTGGCAGCGGAAAACGAGGTGTGGGGCATTGCCCGCTTCACCGATTCCACCGCACGGGAGGGCCTTGAGAAGGCCGGGATTCGGTGCCAGACGGTCAACCTGGCGGCCGGCGATTTCGCCGGTCTGCCAAATGACTTCGACTATGTCCTGAACCTGGCAGTGGCCAAAAGCGGGAACTGGGACAAAGACCTCGCGGCCAATGCGGAGTCGGTCGGCACACTCATGGCGCACTGCCGCGGCGCGAAAGCTTTTCTGCACTGTTCCTCAGCAGCCGTCTACGATCCGCCGGACGACGAACCTCGCGCCGAGCACGCCGCCTTGGGCGACAACCACAAGTTTCTGTTCCCCACCTATTCCATCTCCAAGATCGCCGGCGAAGTCGTCGCGCGCTCGATGGCGCGTGTCACTGGAGTGCCCACCATTATCGCCCGACTCAACGTGCCTTACGGCGACAACGGCGGATGGCCGTTCTACCACATGGAGATGATGCTGGCCGGCATCCCGATCCCGGTCCCGCCCGGTGGACCGGCACGCTACAACCCGATCCACGAAGACGACGTCATCGCGACCATCCCCAAGCTGCTGGACGTGGCATCGGTCCCGGCGACTACCGTGAACTGGTGCGGCGACCAGATTGTCAGCCTCCAGGAGTGGTGCGGTTACCTCGGCTCACTCGTGGGCAAGGAACCGGTCTTCCAGGAAAGTGGGCAGGCGCTGCGCGGCAATCCCACTGAGGTCGACCGGATGCATGAACTCATCGGCGGGACGAAGGTTGACTGGCGCGACGGGCTACAGCGGATGGCGGCCAAGTTCCATCCCGAACTGGTCGCCCCATAGGTGCAGCACGACCAGGCCGCCGACGGCGGCAGCGATCGGTGCCTCCCAAAACCGAAACTTTCCTCTGGAGACAGCGCAAGAAGATGGCTCAAATCAGCTACCGAATGCTCCACCGGGAGATCCATGTGCAGGCTCGGACTCCGATCCCCACCGGCCGCGTCCGGGTCGTCAATCTAGGGAGTGGATGGTCCCAACAATGAATATTTTCAAACTTGGCGAGCAAGTCATCGAATCGCTCCTTGCGGTAGTCGGCGTTCGAGTTGGCACTGAAGAGCCGGAGCACACGCGCCGCGGACTTACCGACACCATTGAAATACGCCGCTACGGTGAGCGAATTGCCGCCGAGACAACGGTCGCCGACGACGAGAACCGCGCCCGCAACGTCGGCTTTCGGAGGTTGGCGGGCTACATCTTCGGCGGTAACCACGCCGATCAGACGATCGCGATGACGGCGCCCGTCAGCCAGCGATCTGCGCGGGGCGGCGAGCAGATCGCGATGACCGCGCCGGTCGTGCAGACCGCCGGCACCGATGGCGGCTGGGTGATCCGGTTCTTCATGCCCGCGAAATGGACTTTGGAGACCCTCCCTACGCCCAACGATGATCACGTCCGTCTGGTGACGGTGCCGCCCGCGACGGTGGCGGTGCTGCGCTTCAGCGGTGACCGCAGCCCCAAGGCCGTCGCCACCCGTAGCGCCGAGCTGCGCAAAGCATTGCAAGACAATGGCATCAAGGCCATCGGAGAGGCTGCTGCCTGGTTTTACGACCCGCCCTGGACACTTCCCCCGCTGCGCCGCAACGAAATCGCTATTCCCGTCGACCCGGCAACCGTATCGGAGAACCCGTAGTTCGGGAGCGCGATGGCACGCGCGTACCGGTACGGTGTGTGCCGATGAGTCACCGAAGCAACGACAAACTGGATGCCAGGCTGCTGACCGGTGTCTCGGAGACGGCGCTGTTGACCCTCTACGGCAGGGCCCACCAGGCCGGCCGTCCCAACCCGGTCATCGATGATCCGATGGCGATCAAGCTCGTCGAATCCATAGACTTCGACTTCGAGAAGTTCGGACGCAAAGGCCAGGAAATGGCGCTGCGCTCACTGGCCGTCGACCGGTGCGCGATCAGGTACCTCGACCAGCATCCCGATGCGATCGTCATCGCACTGGCGGAAGGCCTGCAAACCAGCTTCTGGCGTCTGAACAGCGCACTGCCCGGTAGCAGATTCCGCTGGTTGTCGGTGGATCTGGCGCCCATCATCGAAATCCGAAAGCGGTTGCTGCCGCATTCCGCGCGAATCACTCAACTGGCACAGTCGGCTCTCGACTACTCCTGGATCGACAAGGTCGACAGCGCCGACGGTGCGTTCATCACCGCCGAGGGTCTGTTGATGTATCTGCAACCCCAGGAGGCCATGGGGCTGATCACTCAGTGCGCCAAACGGTTTCCCGGAGGCCAGATGTTTTTCGACCTGCCACCGATCCTCGTCAAGAAACTCGCTCCCCGAGGTCTGCGCTCGTCGACGCGGTACCGGGTGCCACCGATGCCGTTCAGCCTCTCGACGCGTCAGCTGGCGGATCTGGTCAACACCGTGCCCGGAGTCCGGGCGGTCCACGACGTGCCGATGCCCGAGGGGCGGGGCGTCTTCTGGGGGACGTTGTTTCCCGCCTTCTGGCGGTTCACACCGACCAAGCCGTTCCGCGGTGCCTACACCCTGGTCGAATTCGGCTGACCGTCAGCCGAGACGTGGCGGCCCCTGCGTTCAGCGATCGCCGACCTTGACCACGAGCTTGCCGACATTCTTGCCGTCGAACAGCATGTTGATCGCGCTCGGCAGCTGTTCGAAGCCCTCGACGACGGTCTCGAGCGGCGTGAGTTTGCCCGCGGCGATCAAGTCGGCGATCCCGCTCGCCGCTTCCGGTGCGCTCCCGAGATGGTCCAGCACGATGAAGCCCTGCAGCGTCGCGCGCTGGATGAGCAGGTTTCCGAACGCGCGCGGTCCGGGCGGGGGATCGGCCGAGTTGTAGCCCGAGATCAGGCCGCACAGCGCGACGCGGGCTCGGATGTTGAGCCGCGCGAAGACCGCGTCCATGATGTCGCCGCCGACGTTCTCGAAGTCGACGTCAATGCCGTTGGGCGTCGCCGTGGCCAGCTGGGCGGCCCAGTCGTCGGCGCGGTGGTCGACGGCCGCGTCGAAGCCGAGTTGGTCGGTGAGCAGCGCGCACTTCTCGGGGCCGCCGGCGATCCCGACGACGCGCGCACCATCGGCCTTGGCGAGCTGCCCGGCAACCGAGCCGACCGCTCCCGCCGCGGCCGAGACCACGACCGTCTCGCCCGGCTGTGGCTTGCCGATGTCTCGGATGCCGACCCATGCGGTGAGTCCGGTGACGCCGAGCGCGCCGAGGTAGGCGCTCGGCGGCACGTCTGCGGCGACCTCGACCGGCATCAGAAACGTCGCGTCGGAGGCGACCACGTACTCCTGCCAACCGAGCAGACCTTGCACGACCTGCCCGAGCGGATAGTTCGGATTCTTCGACGCGACGACCTCGCCGAGCCCCGCCGCGCGCATGACCTCGCCGATACCGACCGGCGGCAGGTAGGTCGGCGTGTCGTTGATCCACATGCGATTGGTCGGGTCGAGCGAGATCCAGTCGACACGCACCAGCGCCTCGCCATCGCCGATCTCCGGGACAGGCTCCTCGCTGAGCTCGAAGGTGCCCGGACCGATACGTCCCGTGGGGCGTTCGCGGAGCAGAAAGCGGCGGTTTCGATCGGACATGAAGCGCACGGTACCCAATTTGTTCGGGACGGTCAGCCGCATTCCCGGTATGCGTGACGGTGCGGGCTCTAACCTTCAGCAAGGGGCGCGCTCGACGGGAGGTTGGCCCGGTGAACATGGTGTCGCGAACTGCCCTGGTGCCGGTCGTTGTGACGTTGGCTGTTTTCTCGGCAGCCGGATCCGCCATGGCCGATCCGCCACCCACACAGGTGATCACCACGATGGCCATCGGGCCCGGTGGCCAACCGATCAACGGCTACCGAGAGGCGCCCTCGCAAAGCAACATCACCGTTGTCAGCGAATGCACGACGCCGTCGCCGTCGGCGGTGGCCGACGATGTTTACTACTGCTCGCCCAGTGCGGCCGATGCCGGTACCTGTTGGCCTTCGACGCCCGGATCGCTGTTGTGCGTGGACAATCCCTGGGACATGCGCCTGCATCGGGTGACCTATGGCGGTCCGCTGCCTCGCGTGCAGCCCACCGCCAACCCGGACCCGTTCGCGCTGGCCCTCGATGACGGCACCCGTTGCCTGCTGCGCAACGGCGGCGCGTGGGGTGGGCGCGATGACGGATATGTCGGCGTGTACGGGTGCGGCGACCCCAACGCGAACCTCGCGGTTCTGTGGCTCCCCAGCCAGGGCCCGGGGACCTGCATCGACCGGTCGGCGCCGGCATGGACGGTCAAAATCGGTCAACTCGGCACACCGGCCGTGCACTTCCCGCCGCCCCAGACACATGCGGTGGCCGCCGCGTGGTTCGCCGGGGGTAAGGCCGGTCAGTAGGGCGGCGACAGAGCTGCTATAACGCAACGTATGTCAGGACCCACGCACTCGATCACCCATGTTTCCGATACGGCTCGGTGGACGGCATTGCACCGGGCGACGGAATCGGCCCGTCCGGACGCGTTGTTCAGCGACCCGCTGGCCGAACGTCTCGCCGGTGAACACGGCCGCGCGATCGTCGAGCGCGTTCCCCGGTCGACTCGCAACGGTTGGTGGCTCGTCGCGCGCACCAAGATCATCGACGACGCCATCACCGAAGCGATCGCCGCCGGCTGTGACCGGGTGCTGAACCTGGCCGCCGGTTTGGACACCCGGCCGTATCGGTTGGATCTCCCGCCGGATTTCACCTGGGTGGAAGCGGACCTGCCGAAGTTGCTCACGGAAAAGACGCAGCTGCTGGCCGACCAGGCGCCACGATGCCGGTTAACCCGGACTGCCGTAGACCTTTCCGCCCCACAGGCCCGAGATGCCTTTCTCAACGAGGCGCTGGCCGGTGCAACCAAGGTGCTGGTCCTCACCGAGGGCCTGTTGATGTATCTCGATGACAGTGACGTCGTCGCGCTTTCGGAGGCGATCAAGCGACCCGAGGTCGCCTGGTGGATGCTCGACTTCGCCTTTCCCGGTCTGCGGAAGATGATGAACAAGAAGATGGCCGGGATGTTGGAGAACGCCCCGTTCAAGTTTGCACCCGCGAACGGGGTGGCCTACTTCGAGGACCTCGGCTGGCGCACCGTGAAAGTGGAATCAAACCTCGATGCCGCCCACCGGTTTCGTCGGTTACCGCTGTTCATGCGCCCAGCCACGTGGTTACCCCAGACGGATCCGCGTCATCCGGGTCGCAGGCCCTGGGGCGCGGTCGCCCTGCTCAGCGGCTGAGCGGTGTTCGATTACCAGACGCGTATCCAATCGACCAGCATATTCGCCGGATATTTGCCCGGGCCGGGATCCTCGCCCCCCGAACCGGCAACCGCCAGGTTGAACACGGTGTAGGCGGTGTAGCCGGGGCCGTTGAACGGCCAGTCGGGCAGGGAGCTCGCCGGCACATCAAAGTATGGTCGGGCGCCGTCAACGTAGTCTTTCCAGAAGCGGATCCCGGCCTGATCCCACTGGCATCGCCAGGTATGCCAGGCGCTGTCCACCGCGATGTTGTGGGTCTTCCATTCACCGCCGTTTGCTTTCGCGTGCACGGTGGTGGCCGAGGGCCACTTGCCGTTGCCGTACCACTCGAGGATGTCGATTTCGCCCTCGTCCTGATTGCCCAGCCAGAAGGCGGGCCAGGCCCCTGCGGTCAGGCAGTCCAGTTTGATCCGCGCTTCCCAGGTGTGGCCGACACCGCCTCGCCAGAGGCTCTGCACTTTACCGCTGTAGTACGTCGGTCCGTCTTTCGCCGCACGCAGGACGAGGTTGGACTTGCCGTCGAGGAAGACGTTCTGCCGATCGTCCCGGTATTGCCCGATGTTCTCGGGCCGCTCCCAATACGTCGGGTCCTTGATGGTTTCGCGGGCCCGCGCGACCGCCCACCTCGACGCATCGGGGGCCGAGCCGGCCGGGCCGTCGAACTCATCACGGAACACGTATGTCCCGGTTTGGCCGCTGGGTGCCGCCGGGGGAGGCATCCGACTGCCTGGCGCGTCCGGTCGCAAGGGGTAGGCGCGAGCTTCGGGGACAGGTAGCGCTGCGGCCAGCACACTGATCCCTGTCGTGAGCATCATGCGGCGGCGATCGATCTCCGGCATAAGCAAGGGACGATAGCAGCCGGGGCGGTGCGGGACCGAAACAGCGATTGTGTCAGGGGCTGCCGCTAAGGTCTGGCACCGCAGCCGTCCAGCGTGGACGACTGCACGGAAGTGGTGCGGGCTTGCGGCAAATTCATGGCTAATTCTCATGTTGGCACGTGGTTTGGTCTCAGGATTGGCAGGGCATTCTGAAATCACGAACCGATAACCAATCCGTAGCTTTTGCAGGTTGCACTGGAAGGAGTTGACGATCGTGGCGAATAGCTCGGAAGCGACGGTTATTTTCCTTCAGTCCCATCCGGCATGGGTTGCGGCTCAGCGTTACGCACGCGAACGCAGCGAAGCGATCCGCCGCCACCCCTCTTGCCGCGCCCGGCAGCGTAGTGCCGCGTCGGGTTGCGATGCGACCCCCCTTATCCGCAATTTCAAGCTGTACACGAGCAACAACACTCCGGCCTGAACTCGAGGCAAATTGCCGAATACCTTGTCCACGCGAACGTCTCAGCGCTGAACAAGTAAATGACTGCACTCATACCGATCACTTGAGGGGGCTGGTCGGCCGGAATTGGCGAGGAATCGCCGTGCGTGTGTTTACATCCATTCCACGCGCTACAGCGCGCCGTTCGACAGCGGTGGCGATGATCGCGTTTGCCACCGCCTACGTCATCCAAGGGGGCCGATGTCTTCGGCTGGGTATGGGAAAGTCTGCGTGCCGGCTCATAGGTCGGCATACTTCTTGCGTGCCGCAAACACACAGGACGAAAGCGCTCGCCAACCCAGCTCAGCCGCACAGCGCACTCCTACACGAGTTGGAGCGCTACATCGAGGCGCACAATTCCGACGTTGCCGACGTCACCGTGGTGAGCGCGACGGACACGGGTCAGGCGGACTCAACCCATAAGCCCGTACGCCACTGGTACCACGTCACGTACGAAACATAAGCCCCGTTACCGACCGCGCGCAGACCATCACACGACGCGTAGATTCGATACCGCATGTGACATCGAAACCGGGAGAGTCGTCTGTTGGTTGGCATGCAACCGCCGCGTCGGCGTACAAAGTCTATGCGGGTTGGGGCGTTCGACCCTTGTTGGTCTGCGGCGGCGGCGCGAGGGTGAATCGAGACGCGACGGGCATCACCACGCGAGGGGAAGCGGGTTGACGAAAACCAACGACAAACCGACCGAGTTGCCGCTGCCGCAGCTGCTGACCGAATTGGACAGTTCCGCAGCGGGTTTGACGGCTGCCGAGGCGCTACAACGTCTGCAGCACTACGGTGCCAACGAGATCGCCGAGCGCCATCGCAATCCGGTGCTGGAGTTTCTCGGATACTTCTGGGCACCGATCCCCTGGATGATCGAGGTCGCGCTGGCGTTGTCCCTGGCTGCCCGGCACTGGACCGACGCGGCGATCATCGGTGTGCTGCTCGCGATGAACGGCCTGGTGGCCTTCTTCGAGGAGCACCAGGCGGCCAACGCGATCGCCGCGCTCAAGCAGCGCCTCGCTTCCTCGGCGCGGGCCTTGCGCGACGGCGCGTGGGTGACAGTGGCGGTGCGTGAGTTGGTGCCCGGCGACGTGGTGCGGGTGCGGCTCGGTGACGTGGTGCCCGCCGACCTGCGGGTGCTCGACGATGTCACGCTCGAGGTGGATCAGTCGGCGCTGACCGGCGAGTCACTGGCGGTGAGCCGCGGGCAGGGCGAGAGCTTGTATTCGGGGTCCGTGCTGGTGCGCGGCGAGGCCGACGCGCTGGTGTGTGCCACGGGTTCGTCGTCGTACATGGGCAAGACCACCGCGCTGGTGGAAGCCGCGGGAACGGTCAGCCACTTCCAGCGCGCGGTGCTGCGCATCGGCAACTACCTGATCCTGATTGCGGTGGCGTTGGTGACGTTGGCGGTCGCGGTTTCGCTGGCCCGGGGCAATCGACCGCTGGAGACTCTGGAGTTCGCGCTGGTGGTCACGATCGCCTCGGTCCCGGTGGCGCTACCGGCGGTGCTTTCGGTGACCATGGCCATCGGCGCGCGACAGCTGGCCCGTCAGCAGGCCGTGGTCAGCCACCTGCCCGCGGTCGAGGAACTCGGCGGCATCGACCTGCTGTGCTCGGACAAGACAGGCACCCTGACCCAGAACCGTCTCGCGGTCGCCGCCCGCTGGACCGCGACCACCATCAGCGACGACCAGCTACTCCAGATCGCCGCATTGGCCTCGCGCGCCGAAGACAACGACCTCATCGACCTGGCGGTGATGGCCGCGGCGGGCCAACTGCCGGCGGCGCAGGTCGACCGGTTCGTGCCGTTTGACCCGGTCAGCAAACGCACCGAGGCGACGGTGCGCGACTCCGACGGCCAGACGTTTCGGGTCAGCAAAGGCGCACCACAAGTCATCGCCGCCTTGTGCGACGGCGACGGCGCAGCCACCGAGGTCGATCACGTGGTTGAAGGGTTCGCAGGCCGCGGGTACCGCTCCCTCGGCGTGGCCAAGACAGACGGCGACGGCTCATGGCGATTGATGGGTGTGCTGGCGTTGGCCGACCCGCCTCGCGAAGATTCTGCGGCTACCATCACCGCCGCAAAGCAACTCGGAATCGACGTCAAGATGGTCACCGGCGACCAGGCCGCCATCGGCCGCGAAATCGCCCGCCAAGTCGGACTGGGCGAGCAGATCCTCGATGCTGCCACCCTCGACACGGCCGCCGACGATGACGAACTAGGCGCCCGGGTGGAGGCAACAGACGGATTCGCGCAGGTGTTTCCCGAGCACAAGTACCACATCGTGCGGCTGTTGCAGGCCCGCGGGCACATCGTCGGGATGACCGGCGACGGTGTCAACGACGCGCCCGCGCTCAAGCAGGCCGATGCCGGCATCGCGGTTGCCGGCGCCACCGATGCCGCCCGCGCGGCCGCCGACGTGGTCCTGCTGGCACCCGGGCTGTCGGTGATCGTGGCGGCCATCCGCCAGGCCCGCGAAATCTTTGCCCGCATGACCAGTTATGCCACCTACCGGATCGCCGAAACGATCCGGGTGCTGCTGCTGATCACCCTGGCGATCGTGTTCATGAATTTCTTCCCGGTCACCGCCGTGATGATCGTGTTCCTGGCTCTGCTCAACGACGGCGCGATCCTGGCCATCGCCTACGACCACGTCCGTGGTTCTGCTAAACCCGCCGCGTGGGACATGCGCAGCGTGCTGACCGTCGCAACCTCCCTGGGCATAATGGGTGTCGCTGAGACCTTCCTGCTGTTCGTGCTCGCCGACAAGGTCGTCGGTCTGGACCACGACCTGATTCGCACCCTGATCTACCTGAAGCTGTCGGTCTCGGGTCACCTGACCGTCTTCGTCACCCGTACCCGCCACCCGTTCTGGTCACGGCCCGCACCCGCGCCCATCCTGCTGGCTGCGGTCATCGGAACCCAGGCCATCGCAACGCTCATTTCGGTCTACGGTCTGGCGATGACCCCGCTGGGATGGCGCTGGGCCGGACTCGTGTGGGGCTACGCCCTGTTGTGGTTCCTCGTTGAAGACCGCGTCAAACTGGCCGCCCACGACTGGCTCGACCGCCACCCGCGTGGTGAACGCCAAACCGCGCGTACACCAAGCTGATCAGGCATCGCGCCGTCGGCACATCAGGCAGGCAGCGTGATCGATCAGAGCCTGCCGGCGACAAACTCGGCGGCCTGATCAGCCATGCCCGCCTGAACGTAGGCATTAGCGAGATGTTGTGGCCAGTTGCCTTGCCAGGTATTCGGATCGGCCGGATTGCAGATGGGATCGGCCCCATGACACAACTCGATGATCCGGTCGCTGTAGACCGGATTGAAGTGCGTGATGGGACCCACCCACTGGCTCCCGTTGCCGAACAGCGCGACCGCGGCCACGTGCTGATCGGCGCCCGCCGGCAGGGGGCTTTTGAAGCGGAAGGCGGAAATCGGCACAGCGAGTACGACGTCGGTGACCGCCGCCCCCAGCGAGTAGCCGCCCAGCACCAGCCGGGTGTTGGGGCAGTTGTCGACCATGTACTGGATGTGCCGGCTCATGTCGTCGGCACCGACGTCGACCTCCGTATCGGCGGGATATTTCACGGCGTATGCACCGATGTTCTTGTTCCCGGCCTTGGATTTGAGCGCGTTGATGAACGCACCGCCAAGGACGCCCGTTCCCGGTGCTTCCAGTCGGCCGCGGGCGAAGATTACCTGGACCCGCGGGCAATTCGCCGCGGAAGCCGGCGCTCCGCCGGGAAGCACTATGGCGGTCGACGTCAATGCGGCTGCCATCGCAATTGCCGCCAGGCCAAGGGCGACCAACCTACCGGCAAACAAAGCGCGCACAGCACGATGGTAAAGCGGTGGCGCCGAAACCGCAGGCCAGCTGCAAAATCGCCGGCGCACGATTGACGGCGGGCCACGACGTCGACGGCCCGGCAACGACACGTCCCCGCCAGAACCTGCCACGGTTGCATCGTCCGCCGCGACGGCCGATCACCCAAACCGGCCACATTGTCAGTCGTATATCGTTGCGCCGCAACTGCTCCACGACCGCCTGGCCGCCCACGTCGACCACCCTGTGGCTGCGACAACGCCAACCGATAGGTTCGGCTCATGAGCAGCATCGACGGCAGTACAACCGAGCACGTGTTCGCGCTGGCCGAGCAGGTGCGAGGTTTCCTGCCGGCCGATGAGGGGCGCGCGCTCTACGATGCCGCGCTGCGGTATCTCCACGGCGGCTTCGGTGTCGAAATCGGCACGTATTGCGGCAAATCCACTCTGCTGCTCGGCGCAGCGGCACAACAAACTGCCAGCGTGCTCTACACGATCGACCACCACCACGGCTCCGAGGAGCACCAGGCCGGGTGGGAATACCACGACGCCTCCCTGGTCGACGAGGTCACCGGGCTGTTCGATACGCTGCCGACCTTTCGTCGCACGCTCGACACCGCCGGGCTGGGCGACCACGTCGTCGCCATCGTGGGCAAATCACCGGTTGTGGCCAAAGCGTGGCGGTCGCCGCTGCAGTTTTTGTTCATCGACGGCGGCCACAGCGAAGCCGCCGCGAACCAGGATTTCGACGGGTGGGCGAAGTGGGTGAGCATCGGCGGGGCACTGGCCATCCACGATGTATTCCCCGACCCCGCCGACGGCGGGCGGCCACCCTATTACATTTATTGCCGCGCAATCTATTCCGGGCAGTTCCGAGAAGTTTCGGCCACCGGCTCACTACGGGTGCTGGAACGTCTCAGCGGTCAACCGGGGGAGCGGATCTAGTGTCGTGTGTCATTAGTTCATTGCCACCGGTGGGCGTCGGCCAGCGCCCTGCCGGGAAGCTGCCGCTGCGCCGAACGTGCGCCTGGTGCGAAAAAGCCGCCGAAATTTCGCAGTGAGAGCACGTTGGGTGACGCAGCCCGAGTCGCCCTCAGACCTGACCGCGAATTAACGACTCAGGACACTAGGAGAATTCGAGCCCGGTGACAACGCATTCGCACTCGAAGTCGGTCTGCAGACCGATCGGCAGTCCGTCAGCGCGGAAGATCCCAGCGCCCGCCGTGCTGTTCGACAGCGCGTCGGCCGCCAAGATCATCGCCGCGCCCGTCCAGGTGGTGCGCTCTTCGGGCCACCGTTTACCGTCCGCGAACACCAAACCCGTCCAGTAGGAGCCGTCTTCTTCACGCAGGTGGTGCATCGCGGCGAATTGCCGGTGGGCGGCTGACCGGTGGCCGATGGCATCCAACGCCATCACCAGTTCGCACGTTTCGGCGCCGGTCACCCAGGGCCGATCGTCCACACACCGAATCCCGAGGCCACCGACCACAAAGTCGCCCCAGCGGCGGTTGATTCGCGCCGCGGCCGCCGGGCCTCTCAGCGCACTACCGAGGATGGGGTAGTACCAGTCCATCGAGTAGCGGTCCTTTTCGGTGAACGCCTCCGGATGCGCGGCGATCGCATGACCCAGCCGGCCCAGTGCCAACTCCCACTCGGGCTGCGGCTCCCCGACGAGGGCGGCGAGCGCAAGGGCACACCGAATGCTGTGAAACACGCTGGCGCAGCCGGTCAGCAGCGCCTCCGCAACAGGCCCGTCCTCACTTCGAGCCCAATAGATCTCGCCATAGCCCACCTGCAAGTCGATCACGAAATCAATCGCCCGGTGCACCACCGGCCACATCCGGACACCGAAGGACTCGTCGCCGGTGACCAGCACGTGGTGCCATACACCGGTGGCGATGTATGCGCAGAAGTTGCTGTCGCTGTTGACGTCTTCGACAGTCCCCGCACGGAACTGAATGGGCCAGGAGCCGTCAGGACGCTGAGTGCGACGACTCCAGTCGAAGGCTGCCCGCGCCGGCTCCAGCAGTCCCGCCGTGGTGAGGGCCATTGCGCATTCCACATGGTCCCACGGATCGGTATGCCCCCCGTCGAACCACGGGATGGCGCCCGACGATTCCTGCGCAGCGGCGATCGACAGCGCGGTTTGCCGACATTGCTCGGGAGTCAGTACTCCAGGAACCGATGGCGGCTTAGACCGACGCAACAGAATATCCCAGGCTCGGTTGGCGATGTTCCACCTGCCGCTTGACGAAGTACATCGCGACGCTCTTGCCCACCAGCGGGTTGAGTAACGACTCCGCCAGCCGCGTTATCCTCGGTCGCTCCATGAGATCCCACACCAGGAGTTTGTGGTAAGCGGCGACCGCGCGATGATCGGAATTCGACACGCCGACGGCGCATTTCAACCACCAGAACGCGGAATGCAACGCATGCGCGTGATGCACATGAGTCAATTCCATTCCGCTACAAGCGATCTTGCTTTGCAAATGACTGGCCCGGTAGATACGGACATGACCGCCCTCATTGCTATGGTACTCCTCGGAGAGCAGCCAGCACACCCGCTCAGGGAGCCAACGCGGTACGCTGACCGCCAGTGTGCCACCGACCTTGAGCACCCGGACCAGTTCGGCTATGGCGGCATCGTCTTGCGGTACGTGTTCCAAAATCTCGGATGCGATGACGCAGTCGAACGTCTCGTCGGCGTACGGGAGGTTCAGCGCGTCGCCGAGGACCACCTTCGCCGACGCCCCGGTGGGTGCCTCACCGGAGTCTGCCATCGCGCGCAGGATGGTGCCCACGGAACGCAACTCGGAAGCGTCGCGGTCGAAAGCGACGACGTCGGCACCGCGCCGGTACGCCTCGAAGGCATGCCGGCCGGCTCCACACCCCACGTCGATGACCTTGCTGGACGGCCCGATTCCGAGCCGGTCGAAATCGACCGTCAGCATGACACCTGGCCTTCGCCCGGCGCCGTACGCGCGATCGCACGCTCATAGACTCGGACGGTCTGGGCGGCCACGGCTTCCCAGCTGAACACGTTGATTGCCCGCGTTCGTCCCGCTTTGCCCAGACTGCGGCGCTTTTCCGGCGAGTCCAGCAGCTCACCGAGCGCGTACGTCAGCGCATCGACGTCGGCGGGCGGCACCAGCTCGGCGCAGGCGCCGTCTGTCCCAAGGACTTCGGGCAGCGCGCCCACGCGGCTGGCGACGATCGGAGTACCGCTCGCCATGGCTTCCACCGCGGGCAGGGAAAACCCTTCGTACAGGGAGGGAATGCAGGCGACCTCTGCCGACGCCAACAAGGCGGCCAGCTCGGCATCGGAAAGGCCACTGGTGATGTGGACGATGTCAGAGATCCCCAGTTCAGCGATCAGTTTGTGGGTGGGACCGTTGGGTTCCACCTTGGCGACGAGCCGCAACTCGAGATCCCTTCTGGTGCGCAGCCGGGCGACCGCGTGCAGCAGGGTGCGGACACCCTTCAGCGGGGTGTCGGCGCTGGCGATCGCGATGATCCGGCCCGGTTGCCGCGGGAGCTCTCCCGGCTTGAACAGGTCGGTGTTCACCCCCAGCGGCACGACGTGCAGTTGCCCCGGCGAGACGCCGAAGTCGGTGACGATGTCTGCAGCCGAGGCCGACGAGACCGTCAGCAGGTCCGGGATCTGGCGCGCCACCTGCTGTTGCATCGTGGAGAATCCATACCAACGGTGCACCAACGGTTTTCGCCACCACCGTGCGGCAGCGACATCGAGCACTCGATCGCGGGTGATGGGGTGGTGCACGGTGGCCACCACCGGCAGCCCAGCGCCGGCGATCGTGAGCAGTCCGGTTCCCAGGCTCTGGTTGTCGTGAACGACGTCGAAATCGTCCATCCTGGCGGCCAGTAACCGGGCCGTGCGCATGGTGAACGTCCGTGGCTCGGGAAAGCCGGCGGTCCACACGGTGAGAAGCTCTAACAGGTCGATGGAGTCGCGAATCTCGCTTGGTCGCGGCACGCGAAATGGGTCGGGCTCCCGATACAGATCCAGGCTGGGCACTTTCGTAAGCCGCACCCGGGGATCGAGAAGGTCCGGATACGGCTGGCCGGAAAACACCTCGACGTCATGGCCGAGTTCCACCAGCCCGTGGCTCAGATGGCGCACGTAGACGCCCTGTCCGCCGCAATGGGTCTTACTACGGTAGGACAGCAGGGCTATTCGCATACTTGACTCTTATCCGCCGGTGAAAAACCCGGAGAGGAGACCCCCTCCATCGCGATCAATGGACTCCCGACCTCCGTGACCGCAAACTGGACATGTGTCCAGACTATAGTTCGATCACCTAATCGAACGCAACGACGCCGACAACCGCCGTCGCGTGAGTAAACGATCTCGGGCATGTCCGCCACGCAAAGATCATGCCATTGGATCCGCGGAAGGATCCGCGGAGGATTGATCCGTTCTGCCCGCTCCCGCGGGCATCCCAGACGAAGGCAGTCATAACCACCCACGAATTACCAGTAAGAACGCGGGGCTGCCCGCGTGGCGACCGGCGAGCGTGCCGCATAGTTCATCAAGGCGGAGCATCGGTTCTGAGCCCAAGCCGCACTCCCGCTTTGCTACCATCGCGCGGTGCAGGATTCGACTGCGCCGGGTGGATGCAGCGGACAGCGATCGGTCTCCAGGCGCGACATCTTCAAATATGCCGTCGCGCCGGCAGTCCTGAGCCTGGGGCCGCTGACCGCTGCCTTCGGCGGCCCCAAGGCATCGGCCGCGGACATGAGGCTGATCGATTTCGCGGAGCGCCGGATCCCGCCGACTGAAATCAAGTCGGCGGGCTATGACGGGGTAGTGAATTATGTGTCGGAGTCGCGGCCGGGAGCCAACTTCGAGGCGAAGCCCCTCACCCGCGAATATGCCGACGCGCTACGCGCAGCGGGACTTCACATCGTCAGTAACTTTCAGTACGGGAAACCCGGTTGGCCCGACCCGTCGGATTTCACTCGCGGGTATGACGGCGGGGTGGCGGACGCCCGGACGGCATTGCGGCTGCACACTGCGGCGGGAGGTACGCCTTCGGCCCCCATCTTCTTCAGCGTCGATGACGACATCGACTTCAACACCTGGAATAGCGCTGCGGTCCAATGGTTCCGGGGAATCAACTCCATCCTGGGTGTAGATCGCACCGGTATCTACGGGCATTCTCAGGCGTGCGCATGGGCGATCAGCGACGGCGTCATCGGGCACTCGACCAGTGCGGGGCACCGGTGGGCATGGCAGACGAAGTCGTGGTCGCATGGAGAACGGGAGCCGAGGGCGGTGCTGTATCAGGAGATAGTCAACAGTCCGTCAAACCCGGGCCCGCTCCTGGGCGGCATAAACGTCGATGTGGACGAGGTTCTTGCGGCAGATTTCGGGCAATGGGATTTGCATCGGTGATCTGAGAACGGCACCCCGCGAGCGCATGGCTCGCGGGGTGCCGCCTCGCGTCAACGACCTGGCCGGTCCTACTTGAGGTCGAACCGGTCGTTGTTCATGACCTTGACCCACGCCGCGACAAAGTCCTCCACCAACTTGCCCTTGGAGTCGTCCTGCGCGTATACCTCCGCGATTGCACGCAGCACCGAATTTGACCCAAAGACAAGGTCATTCGCGGTCGCCGTCCACTTGGGAGCGCCCGAGGCCCGGTCGTGGCCCTCGTAGACGTTCTCCGCGGTCTCCGACACCTTCCACTCGGTACCCATGTCGAGCAGGTTGACGAAGAAGTCATTGGTCAACGCGCCGGGCTTGTCGGTGAGCACTCCATGTTTGGTGCCGCCGTGATTGGCGCCAAGAGCACGCAAACCACCGATGAGCACGGTCATTTCCGGCGCGGTCACACCCAATAAGCGCGCCCGATCCAGCAGCAGCTGCTCCACCTGCCCTTTTTCGCCGGGGCGGATGTAGTTGCGGAACCCGTCGGCCCGCGGTTCGAGCACCGCGAACGACTCCACGTCGGTGTTCTCCTGCGAGGCGTCGGTGCGCCCGGGCGCGAAATGCACCGTGATCTCGTAACCGGCATCCTTGGCGGCCTTTTCCACCGCCGCGGACCCGGCCAGCACGATCAAGTCGGCCAGCGAGATCTTCTTGCCACCGGACGCCGAACCGTTGAAGTCCTGCTGGATGCGCTCCAGCACCGGCAGGACCTTGTCCAGTTCGGAGGGCTCGTTGACCTCCCAGTTTCGTTGCGGCTCGAGGCGCAGCCGCCCGCCGTTCGCGCCACCGCGCTTGTCGGTGTTGCGGTAACTCGCCGCCGCCGACCAGGCCGTCTTGACCAGCTGGGGAACCGACAGGCCGGACTCGATCACCTTGCTCTTCAGGGCCGCCACGTCCTTGTCGTCGACCAGCTTGTGGTCGACGGCGGGAACCGGGTCCTGCCACAGCTGCGGCTCGGGGATCCATGGTCCGAGGTAGCGCGACACCGGGCCCATGTCGCGGTGCATCAGCTTGTACCACGCCTTGGCGAATGCCTCCGCCAGCTCCTCGGGGTGATCCAGCCAGCGCCGTGTGATCTCGCGATAGATCGGGTCCTCCCGCAGCGAGATGTCGGTGACCAGCATCGTCGGGGCACGACCGGGCCCGCCGAACGGGTCAGGGATGGTGCCGGCGCCGGCGCCGTCCTTCGCCGTGAACTGCCAGGCGTCGCCCGGGCTCTTGGTCAGCTCCCACTCGTAGCCGTAGAGGTTCTGCAGGAACCCGTTGCCCCACTTGGTCGGGGTGGTGGTCCAGACCACTTCCAGGCCGCTGGTGATGGCGTCCTTGCCCTTCCCGCTGCCAAAGGAGCTCTTCCAGCCGAACCCCTGCTGTTCGATCGGGGCGGCCTCGGGCTCGGGGCCGACCAGATCGCCGCTGCCGGCGCCGTGGGTCTTACCGAAGCTGTGGCCCCCGACAATCAGTGCGGCGGTCTCCTCGTCGTTCATCGCCATCCGCAGGAACGTCTCCCGGATGTCGTGCGCCGCGGCAACCGGATCCGGCTTGCCTTCGGGCCCTTCCGGATTCACATAGATCAGGCCCATGGTGGTCGCGCCGTAGGGCTTTGCGAGGTCCCGTTGGCCCGAGTAGCGCTTGTCGGTGCCCAGCCACTCGTCTTCCTCGCCGAAGAGGATCTCTTCGGGCTCCCACATGTCTTCCCGGCCGAACGCGAAGCCCATGGTTTTGAATCCGAACGACTCCAGTGCGCAGTTACCCGCGAAGGCGATCAGGTCCGCCCAGGAGATCTTGTTGCCGTACTTCTGCTTGACCGGCCACAGCAACCGGCGGGCTTTGTCCAGGCTCACGTTGTCCGGCCAGCTGTTGATCGGGGCGAAGCGCTGGGCCCCCTGGCCGCCGCCGCCGCGACCGTCGTGAATGCGGTACGTACCGGCAGAATGCCAGCTCATCCGGATGAACAGGCCGCCGTAGGTGCCGTAGTCGGCGGGCCACCAGTCCTGCGAGGTCTTCATCAGCGACATCATGTCGGCCTTGAGTGCCTCGACGTCGAGCTTGGCGAACTCCTTGGCGTAGTCGAAATCCGGCCCCAGCGGGTTGGACTGCAACGGGTGGGCGTGCAGCTTCGACACGTCGATCTGGTTTGGCCACCAGTCCTGATTTGTCATCGGCCGATGCGCTTTGGGCTCGGGGGACGGGATCACCGGGCTTTCGCTCTCGCTGACGCTGGCCGTCTTGGTCGCTGGCTCGGGGGGGCGGCCATGAGAGGTATCGGATGACACAGCATTCCTTTCGGGTGGGGTGATTTGGGCTGCGATCTAGGAACCTGCGGTGGAACAGTCAGGGCACAGGCCCCAATAGATGACTTCGGCCTCGTCGAGGACGAAGCCATCCAAAACGTCGTCGTCGTCGGCCGGGGTGAGGCACGGCGCCGCCCCGACGGCACAGTCGATGTCGGCGATGACGCCGCAGGACCGGCACACGACGTGATGGTGGTTGTCGCCGACCCGTGACTCGTAGCGGGCTACCGATCCCGATGGCTGGATGCGTCGCACCAGACCCACCGAGGTCAGCGCATTGAGCACGTCATACACCGCCTGGCGGGAAACATCGGGCAGCCCGACGCGCACCGCCGAGAAAATGGTCTCGGTGTCCGCATGTGGGTGGGCGGCAACGGCCTCCAACACGGCGACCCTGGGCCGGGTCACGCGCAACTCGGCCATCCGCAACTGTTCCGCGTGTTCGGACGTTGAGGACACCGCACCAATATGACGCACTTAATTGGACCCAGTCAAGACTTTATTGTGAAGCGAAGCACATCAATGGGTGAATGGAGAGGTGCGTCATAGGCCGGCGGGTCTCGCGGCATCAGGCGGCTCCAAGGCGCTGCCGTTGGGCCATCGATCCCGGCTGAGCGTCCAGTCGCCGTTCTGCGCCAGCGGTGGGGCCCACGGGCATTGCGGACTTCGAAGCACAACTGTCATCGGTGAAACCTCGTTAGTCGGGGTCATGTTGGCGCATGGTCATTGCTTCAGCGCCCAAGCACGTGGTTCTTCAGCTTCTCGTATTCCTCGGCGGTCAGCCGTCCCTCATCGCGGAGCTTGGTGATCTCGCGAATCTTGGCCGCGACTCCGGTGACCACAATCCGGGGCTTGACGTGCGATGGTTCGTCCTCACCGTCAGCCGTCGCGCTTTCGAAGCGGAAAACCACACGCCGCCCGGTGACCTTGCCGCCATCCCCGCCGCCGCTCGACGACCCGGCCATGGCGCTTCCGGTCATGCCCGCCAGTCCCGCGTCGCTGAGCGTGGTGTTCGAGCCGACTTCCAAGGGCGCCGCCACGTCGGAGTCGATGCCGCCGATCGGCGACGCCAGCACGACCGGGCGCACCTCGGGCGCAGGGGCGGTCCACGCCCGCGGCACAGACAACGCCCCGACCGGGTTCGCCTGGGCCAGACCGGCCGACACCGTCGGCGCCGGCACCGTGCCCGGGCCCAGGTTCGTCAGCGCCGCTGGGAACTCCGTGACGGGCGCCGGCCCGGTCCAGGGCCAAATCTCCTCCCCATTCCACCCGCTGACGATCTCATCGCTGTGGAAACTTACGAGGGTGCTGACGACGGCGATGGGAAGATCAACCGGCCCGGCTATCACCGCGAGCGGCGCAAGTACACCGAGGGCAACCACGCTGGCCGGCGCGCTCACAAGAATCGTGATCAGGTCGCTCAACGTATTCAGCGGCTCTGACGTGGCCGCCGGCGCCGCGGTCGCCAGGGCCTGCAATGCGTTGGACACCGAGGAAAACGTTTGCGAGACACCGGACACGATCCCTTGGGCATCGGCGGCCGGTGCACTCACCGCTTGGCTGACTGCGGCTGCCTGACCGGCCGGGCCACCAGGAGTGGTGTTCTGCCGCGGCGAAGTGAACGGCGTCAGCGCAGTCGCCGCTGCCGACGAACCGGCGTAGGTGTACATCGCCATGGCGTCCTGGGCCCACATCTCGGCGTACTGCGCCTCCGTGGCCGCAATCGCCGGAGTGTTCTGCCCGAAGAAGTTTGTCGCCACCAACGCCGCCAGCAGGCTCCGGTTGGCCGCAATGGCCGGGGGCGGCACCGTGGCCGCGAACGCCGCCTCGTACGCGGCGACCGCGGCCATTGCCTGGGCGGCAGTCTCCTCTGCCTGCGCTGCGGTGCCGCTCAGCCACTCCACATAGGGCGTGGCCGCGTCCGTCATCGACGCCGACGCGGGGCCGGACCATGGTCCGGCGGTCAGCCCTGCTACCACCGATTCATAGGCACTCGCCGTCGTGTACAGCGCGTCGGCCAGGTGTGCCCAGGCCTGCGCCGCGGCCGACAATGGCGCCGCGCCGGGACCGGCATATATCCGACCGGAGTTGATCTCCGGCGGGTACATCCCGAAATCCATTGCGGCGTATTACCCTTCTGACAATCGCGATTCCGCCGGACGGCGGTTCAGCGACCAAGCAGTCGGTTCTTTTGCTCGGTGTACTCTTCCTCGGTCAGGATTCCCTCATCGCGGAGCTTGGCGAATTCGCGGAGCTCGGCTGCGACTCCTGTCACCACCGTCCGAGGTGCGGTCTCCGGCGCTGCGGCTTCATCGTCCGCTGCGGCGGCTTTCGCGTTTTTGGCATCACCCGCGGCAGCCGGCACACGTTCGCCTCCAGGCGCTTCGCCGCCATCCTTACCGGCGCCGGCGCCCAGGGTGCCGGCTATGGCTCGCCCGGCCAGGCCCGCCAATGCCATCTGGCCGAAAGTAGTGCTCGAGCCCAGCGTGGACCCGCCCTCGGCCACGCCGGAATCGGCGGCAGGCAAGGCGGGCAGCGTATACGAGACCGGACGTACCATCGGCGTGGCGATGGTCCACGTCGCCGGGACCGACAATGTCCCGACCGTGTTGGCCTGGCCCAGACCCGCCGAGACTCTCGAGGGCGGCAACGTACCCCGGGGCAGGTTGGTGATAGGCGCGGGGAACTCTTTGACCGGTGCCGGCCCGGTGCCCGGCCAGCTCTCTTCGCCGTTCCAGCCACTCACGATGTCATCGGTGTGAATACCGGTGCCGTAGCCGCCGATGTCGAACGGAAGGGCCACGAGGCCGAGGACAGCCAGCGGGGCGCCGACGTAGATATCCGCAAGGCCGGCGGGCAGGTCGATGAAGATGGAGACGAGGTCGCTCAAGACACTCAGCGGGGTTGTGGCTGCGGTGGCCGCCGGCGCTGCGGTTACGAGGCTCTGCAACGCGCCGGGTACAGCGGAGAACGTTTGCTGGACCGACGAAACGGAGTTTTGCACGTCGCCGACCGAGGTGCCGGCGGCTTGGCCGGCCGCGGCCGCTTGCTTGGCCGACCCGGTTGGATCGGTGTTCTGGCGCGCGGGGGCGAACGGCGTCAGTGCCGTCGCGGATGCCGACGCGGCCGCGTATCCGTACATCGCTGCGGCGTCTTGGGCCCACATCTCGGCGTATTGCGCCTCGGTGGTCGCGATTGCGGAGGTGTTCTGTCCGAACAGATTTGTCGCCACCAGCTGCGCGGACAGCCTGCGGTTGGCGGCGACCAGTTGTGGCGGCACGGTTGATGCAAAGGCTTCCTCATAAGCCGCCACCGCGGCCCTGGCCTGGGTTGCGGCTTCTTCTGCCTGCGCGGCGACACTGCTGAGCCAACTGACGTAGGAAGCGGCCGCCGCCGTCATCGCCGCCGACGAAGGACCCAGCCACGGACCAGCGGTCAAACCCGATATGACCGACCGATAGGCGATTGCGGTCGTATGCAGCTCGGAGGCCAACCCTTCCCAGGCTTCGGCCGCGGCCACCATCGACCCTGCTCCCGGGCCGATATACATCCGGCCGGAGTTGACCTCCGGTGGGAACATCCCGAAATACATATCGGCCCCTTAGCTGCAGTCAAGCCGAGAGGCCACGGCGGTGGCCGCATCCCGGTGCACGCACACGAGCATGGCAGCCGGGATCTCACAGCCGGCGGCGGGAAGCACCGGAAACGGGCTTAACGCATTTGCTGCACGCATCGGATAACCCGCCCTTTCCCGTTGCTGACTCCACCCAGTTTGCTGCCCGCAGAATGGCCACCAAAAGCGCTGCGCCGCTTCTCACGCGATGCAGTAGAAGGGCCCCAGTTCTGGATGATCGGCGCAAAAATATCCCGCCCACCAGCGCAAAGTGCCAGTCCCTGCCTAGCCCATTATGCAGTCCCGGGCAGCTTCTGGCATTCGGAATCGATTCCCAGAGGTCGCAACGCCAGACGAAGAGGCGGTTGTGAGGAAGTTTTGTCACCAGGGACCTGTTTCCCCGGTTCGCGAACTTGCCGACAGCACCGGATTGCTGACCACCCTACGAGCCGCGAGCTGCCTTGCCACAATCCCCCAGGCGGTCCTCCGGATCGGGTTGTCGGCCGCCACGGCCCGGGAGCCGTTGCGCTGCAATAATCTCGACGGGTGTGGTGTCCGCAAGGTGTCGTACTTGCTGGCCGCGGCAAGGGTGTCGTGGGTCATCAAGGCTCCTCCCTGCTCCTGAGCCGACCCGCGATTCGGCGGATGAGCCCGTGCGCAACGCAGGAATCCTCACCGATGAGGAATTCACAGAGCAGAAACAGCGGCTGCTCCCGAACTGAGTCCAGGGCAGAGTCGCGGCGTAAGCAAACGAGCCAAATATCCATGCGGCGCGCCATGGATAAAGAGCCGCATTACCTCGTCTCCCAAACCGCATCCAATAGCACGCACCGACGGACCAGCAGATCATTGCTCTGGCAGCGTTGACGCCACCATGCCTTACCGACGAGCAGTGCCGAGCAAGGGGCAGCGCAGGGGCGACCGCACCAACGCGCACGAATTTTGCTGCCCCACACCAGACACCGAGCGTGCATAGTCGGCTAGTGAATCATGGTGATAGGCCCGCGTCGAAGGACGAACCGCCATCCAGGGTCTCGGTGCTTTCGCTTTAAGCGCCCGCCCAATAGCAATCGTCAATTATTTGAGTTCTCAGATATTTGAATTCTCTTATATTAGTGCTGGCGGTCGGCCGCTGCTCGATATGCTAATGGCACCATAATAGGCATTGATAAGGGAACCTAAGATGATTCCACGACGCTGGCTGGCCACGGTGACGGTCTCCGCGATGGTCGGCGCTGCCCTCACCACAGGCATCGCGACTGCGAACGCCGAGAGCACCGACGAGGCGTTCATCACTCAAATGCAGAGACTCGGCTTCACCTGGCAAGCGGAAGACGAAGCCGAACTCATCGCAGTGGGGCACCGGATTTGTGTGGCCCGCGGGACTGGCCGGACACCGGACGCGATTGCCCGGGACATTCACGCCTTTTTCGCTTCAGAAAGCATCACGTTTGCAGATGTCACATCGATGGTCAGCGCCGCCGAATCGAACTTCTGTCCCACCTAGCTGGTGACGCGCTGTGCATCCCGGGACGATGCGCGACGCCGGCCGGGGCGCAGGCTAATACCTCGAGATTGGTGACTCGCATACTTGTCGAGACGGAATGAATACCGGGTCTCGAGTGGGGATGCGTGGTGGAGAAGCCGACCGCCGTTGCAGGTCTGCCTCATGCGGCGCAGATGCGGGTAAAGGGTCTGTTTCGGTACCCGGTGAAGTCGATGCTGGGCGAATCCGTGAACAGGATGTTCGTGGACGGCTACGGCGCCGAAGGAGACCGGCGGCTGGCACTCGTCGATGCTGTGACCGGACATGTGGCCAGCGCGAAGCACCCTCGGCTATGGCGCGGCCTGTTGAAGTGCACCGCCCACGAAGATGGCGGGCGGGTGCACATCAGGCTGCCCGATGGCACCAACGTGGCAGCCGATGACCCCGGTGTCGACGAACTCCTCTCTCTGCTACTGGGACGGGACGTCCGGCTGGTCAGGCAACGGCCTGACGGCGCAACACTGGAACGCCCGGACCCGGAGGAGTTGCTCGACCTCGGGGTGGATGCCGAGGTCAGTGGCCGCATCCTGGTGATCGGTCAGAAGACCCCGGGCGGCTCGTTTACCGACGAAGCGCCACTGCATGCGATCACGACGGCCACCCTGGACCACATCGGTGTCGAAGCGTTGCGCTACCGACCGAACCTGGTGATCACTACGCCAACCGGTTACCCGGCATATGCCGAAAACGACTGGGTCGGCAAGGAATTGACCGTCGGCGAGGCGCGGCTGCGCATCCTCAGCGCCACATCACGGTGCGTGGTACCCACGCTCGAGCACGGCGCACTGCCGCGAGCTCCGCACGCACTTCGCGCGCCTGCGGCCGAGAACCGTTGGGACACAGGTGGTCACGGAGCGCAGCCTTGCGCGGGAGCATACCTCGCGGCGGTGGCCGACGGCGTTATCCGCCTCGGCGACCCTGTCAGGCTTGAGCGTTAGCCACTCCGGCGACGGGTATCAGGCGCCCAGATTGCGCACGGCCGTGTCCAGATCCGCAGCCTGCTCGGCCAGCTCGCGGTCCGACAGCTCCTCGCCGCCCGCGCGCTGCACCACCTCCTGGCGCGTCGCCACCTGCAGTGCACCGCGATATTCCGGCAAATCCAGTTCCGCGGGCGTCGCGACCTCGACGCGGCCCTTGATCACCACTAGCGCGCCGTTCGGTTCTGGACTGGCGAGCAACCGCCGCACGTCGTCAGCGCGGACCATCATGCCCGCCGCCGTCCGGCGCGCTGCAGCAGGTCGTCGATGACCTTGGACGCCTCCGCCTCGGTGAGGTTGTCCCGCATGTCTTCTCCTCCTAGGCCAGCGCGCTCGGATTAGCCACGCTGCGGGCCGGGCATCGAGTCGTCACCTGTGACCCGCTGCGACCGGTCCTTCTCCGGGTTCTCTTGCGGCGCTTGCCCGGCATCGCCGGTCATGCAACTAGCTATGCCCGCTATCTGGCGGACCTAACCGGGAAAGTGCCAATCAGCGGCCCCGTTGGGCATGGCGATACCCGCCCACACAACGCCCAAACGGACGGTGTGCAACACACCTCGCCTGTTCGACCGGCGGGCGGCTTCGAAGCGACGCCGCTACACGCGTTACCGGCAACCGTCACCTGGGGCTTCGCCGTCGGCCTTCGGTCAGCAGTCTTGCGTCTTCGAGTGCGGTGTGGGACTTTGTGCCGATTCCCATTTCGACTCGAGTGACCTCTTCACCGTGGCGCCGGCCACCATGTCGAGCTCGAAGGTTTCCCCGTTGTCGTCCTCGAACGTGATGCGATATCCCGTGTCGGTGGCGTCTTTGAACACCACCTTGTAGGGCCGCTCACCGGAGCCGCGGTCGACGGCGATGATGTCGCCAGGTGTGACGTCGTCGATGAGGTCTTTACCGGAGACTTTGGACATACGGCCGACGGTAGTCGATGCGCAGCAAGGGGTATGGCGGCGGCGGGGCACATCGACGGGCCCGCGCCGCGAGGAAGCCACATCTACCTCGGTCGTCGGCGTGAATACGCCTCAACGCCACTTGATGCCGCACCCGATCGACGGCCGCTGCTCGGGGTCGACCGGCCGCGCCGCGAGCACCGCGTCAACTGCCGCACGGACATCGGCGGCCGTCACGGGTAGCTCGTTGCCGGGACGGGAGTCGTCGAGCTGGCCTCGGTAGACGAGTCGACGCTGACCGTCGAAGACGAACGTGTCTGGCGTGCACGCCGCGGAAAAGGCGCGGGCGACGTCTTGAGTCTCGTCATAGAGGTACGGAAACGTCCAGCCATGGCGGCGGGCCTCGGCCACCATTTGATCGGGTCCGTCCTGCGGGTAGGCGACGACGTCGTTGCTGGAGATGCCGACCACGGGGACGCCCCGGTCGGCGAGGTCTCGGCCGAGCGCCGCCAGGCCGGCTGCGACGTGCTGGACGTACGGGCAGTGATTGCAGATGAAAGTGACGACAAGCGCGGGACCGGTGAGCTCGTCGACGCTCACCGCGCCGCCGGTGGCCGGGTCGGGCAGCGTGAACGACGGCACCGGGGTGCCCAGCGCGAGCATCGTGGACTCGGTGGCCATGCCCGCCAGAGTAGCCGGGATCAGCGGCTTTGAGGACGTCCGTTAGACGCGCGCAGGCCCTTGGTTGAGCTTGTTGGCCGCGAAGGTCGCGGCCTGGTTTGTCATTCCGGACTGAATGTAGGACACGTGAGCCATTATGTTGCCGCCCGCAGAACAAATTGGATCGTCGGGGGCGCACAGGCTGATGGTCTTAGCGGCATACAGTGGGCTGATCGTCGGTAGCGGCTGGCCACCCCACAACATGTCCGAGAATCCGCTGGACGGCTCGCCGAAAAGAGCGACAGCGGAGACATGATCGGCAATCGAGGGCGGCATTGCCGCGCTGGACAAATCGATGACGGTCGCGCCTTGCGAGTACCCGCCGAGCACCATCTTGGTGTTCGGGCAGTTGGCCACGGTGCTCTGGATGTAGTTGCTGGCATCGTCGGCCCCGGTCGACGCGCTGTGGTGGTAGTCGTCGTTCGCCGGGTAATTGACCGCGTAGACGCCGACGGAGTGCCCGCCAACCTGTGAGCTCAGCGAGTCGACGAAGGCCTGGCCGACGTCGCCCAGGCCAGGCGCCTGATGTGTGCCGCGGGCGAAGACCACTGCGACGTCGGAGCACGGATCGGCAGACGCGGCGGGACTACCCATGGGCGCGCTTAGCAGCGCCCACATCGTCATGACCGAGGCGCCGAGGATACGGGCAAGGCTGGGTGCACTCATTTCCAAATCCTGACACATGGCCGGCCAAGGTGGTGCCGGCGGCTGGCGTTACGGTAACGCACCAAGGGCGCAGCGACGACGGGCCCTTGCGGTTGGCACTGCCCGATGAGATGACGAACGGGTGCCGATTCCTTTCAAAAGCCGGATCGTATCCACGCCGCTGGCCGAATTCGTTGATCCGTGAGAAGTCATTCAGGCACGTGGACTGGTCGACGTGCGCGGGGATGAGGATGCGTTGCGCCACCTCATCTTCCCGTAGCCAGCCGTTGCGCCCCGCCGGCCAGGAGCCACGCCTGTCCTGCCGCTACGGGCAGCACGCTGCACCCGATGGCCAGCGCCCAGCCTTTGATCCCGATCGCCGCGATCTGAAGTGCCGTGGCCAGCACGGGGACGGTGAGCGCCGCCGCGATCAGCCCCAAGCAAAGCATCAGTGCGTACCAGACCAGCCGATTGCGGGTGACTGCGTTGCGCAGCACCCCACTGCCGCGGCCACGCATGTTGAAGACGTGCCAGAGCTGGGCGAGTGCGATGGTCAGGAATGACACCGTGGTCGTCGCGGCGGTGTCCAGCCCGAGCCAGTACTTGGCCCCGGCGAGCGCCAAGAGGGTGCTTGCCGCGATGAGCGCTCCGTAGCCCGTCATCATGCGCCACAAGCCGGCCGAGATGATCGGCTCCCGGGGCTGGCGCGGCGGCCGGTCGAGCACGTCGCCCTCGCCTTCGCCGGTTGCCAACGCGAATGCGGGGAACACGTCGGTCACCAGGTTCAGGAACAGAATCTGCAGGGGCAGCAGCGGCAACGGCAGCCCGGCGAACACCGCGAGCGCGACCACGAGCACCTCAGCGAGGTTGCACGAGAGCAGATAGACCGCGAAGCGGCGAATGTTGTCGTAAATGACCCTGCCCTCGCGCGCCGCGAGCACAATCGTCGAGAATCGGTCGTCAAGCAGGATCATGTCGGCCGCGTCGCGTGCCACTTCGGTGCCCCGCTTGCCCATAGCGACGCCGATGTCGGCCTTCGTCAGGGCCGGCGCATCGTTGACGCCGTCGCCGATCATGGCCACGATCGCGCCCTGACTTTGGAAGAGGTCGATCAGGTCAAGTTTCTGCCGCGGGCTTACCCGCGCGAACACCCGCCTGCGTGCCACCTCACTGCGCACCGCCTCGGGCGCATCCCGCAGCCGGGACAGCTCGTGTCCGGTGGTGACAGCGGCATCGGCCGCCGCGATGCCGACCTCCCGGGCGATGGCCAGCGCCGTGCTCGGATGATCGCCGGTGGCCATGACCACGCCGATGCCGGCGTGCCGCAGGGCGGCTACCGCGCCGACGATGTCGGCCCGCGGCGGGTCGCGCAGCGCCACCAACCCGACAAATACCATCCCGCCGCCGACGGCTTGCCGCGGATCCGCACACCGACGAGCGGCGAGCGCGAGCACACGCAGTCCGTCCGCCGCCAGTTCCTGGGCCACGTCGAGAAATTCCGCCTTGCGGCGGTCGTCGAACGGCTCCTCCGCTCCACCGGCGTGGTCCGCCAGTGCCAGCACCGTTTCGGGAGCTCCCTTCATGGCGGCGAAGTACCCTTCGTGATCGCGATGCACGGTAGCCATCCATTTGGTCGCCGGGTCGAACGGGTGCTCGCACACCTCGGGGTACAAGGTCAACTGTTCGCCGCGGTTCAGCCCCGCGAGCGCGCCGGCCCGCAGCAGCGCGATCTCCATGGGATCACCACTGCCAGTGTCGGTTTCGGCGTCGTAGTCGGCATTTCCGCACAACACCCCGATCAGCAGCGCACGCTCAAGCTGCGCATCGCCGGACGGGTCGACCGGTAGGCCCTCGGCGAGCACGGCGTGAGTCCGTTCGTCGAAATGAAATGCGCCGGCGGCGGTGACGACGCGCTCGACGGTCATGCAGTTCTCGGTAAGTGTGCCGGTCTTGTCGGTGAGCACCACCGTGGCCGAGCCGAGCGTCTCCACCGCCGAGAGGTTTTCCACCAGTGCGTTGTGGCGTGCCATGCGCAACATGCCGCGGGCAAGAGCGAGCGTGGCCACGACGGGAAGCCCTTCCGGGATCGCCGCCACGGCGAGCGCGATGGACGTCTCGATCATCAGCGGCATGGACCTGCCGGTGAACAGCCCCGCCGCCGCGACGACGGACGCCAACACCAGAGTCAGCCAAATGAGCTGGCGGGACAGGCGGGCCAGGTGACGCTCCAGCGGTGAGTCACCCTCATGGGCCGCCTCGACCAGCTGGGTGATGCGACCAAGCTCGGTGGATAGCCCGGTACCCACCACAATGCCCTCGCCGCTGCCCCCGACCACGTGCGTGCCCTTGAACAGCATCGCGGCACGCTCATGCAAGGCAGCCGCCTCGGGGTCCGGCTCCGCGGTCTTGTTGACGGGCACCGACTCACCGGTGAGTGCCGACTCGTCCACCCTCAGAGCGGCACCGCTCACGCAGCGCAAGTCGGCAGACACGACGTCACCGGCCTCCAAGAGCACAACGTCGCCGGGCACCAACGCGTCGGCGCTGATGACCTCGGAGCGGCCGGCCCTGCGTACTCGCGCGATGCGGCCGCCCAGCGCACGCAATGCCTCCATCGAGCGCACCGCCCTGCGCTCGGTGGTGTATCCGATCGTCGCGTTGATCACCAGCACGACCGCGATCGCCGTCGCCTGGTACCACTCGCCGAATGAGAAGGAAACCACCATCGCCGCCGCCAGCAAGGCCACCACGGGGCTCGCGAACTGACGGCCCAACAGCATCACGTCAGAGGCTGGTTTCCGCGTCGCGAGGAGATTACGTCCGAACAGCTGTCGGCGACGCTCGACCTCGGCTTTGCCGAGGCCGACCGACGGGTCGACACCCAACTGATCCGCAAGACCGGGGACCGGCAGGGCATGCGGGGACTGCGGCAACGATTCGGCTGAGATCATCGCGGAGCCCATCATGTCGAGCCTGGCATCGCGAGCATCGTACGGTCAGGAGTCGAAAGTCATCCATGGCGGCCAAGTACCGAATCCCGGGCGGCAAGTTCCCGGTCAACGAAGTGCTCAGCTGTTGAGGACCAAAGCCTCCTGATCCGATCCCGAAGGCTGGCTAACGTCGGTGAAATACCAGAAGACCTGCCCGTTCTGACATCTCTTCATGTGCGGGTTCTAGGAGGCCCGAATGTCAAGCCAACAGTTCGGAATCATCGTCGGTGTCGACGGATCACCGTCTTCTCAGGCGGCGGTCGAATGGGCCGCGCGGGATGCCGAGATGCGCAACGTTCCGCTCAGCCTGGTTCACGTGGTGGCGCCGATCGTCGCTCCCGTCGAGCCGTGGGTCGAAATCCCATCGCCAACAACCTATTCGCAGTTCCAGGACGATCAGGCGCGTCAGATCACCGAGGAGGCACACAAGGTCGCCGTCGAGGCTTCCTCCCAGGCTCGCGCATCGCAGATAACCAGCGAGGTGCTTTTCGCGCCGATAGTGCCCAGCCTGGTTGACCTCTCCAAGCAGGCCGACATGGTGGTGGTGGGTTGCCGAGGCCAGGGCACGGTGTCCCGCGCCTTGTTGGGGTCGGTCAGCTCGGGTCTGGCCAATCACGCGCATTGCCCTGTCGCCGTCATCCACGATGAGGATGCGCGCACATCGCGCCCCCGGGCGCCGGTGGTGGTGGGCATCGACGGTTCGCCGGCGTCGGAGCTGGCGACCGAAATCGCCTTCGACGAGGCGTCCCGTCGCGGCGTGGGATTGCTGGCGCTCCACGCCTGGAGCGACATGGGGCCGATTGATTTCGCGAGTATGAATTGGGCTCCGATTGAGTGGAGAAACATCGAAGTCCGCGAGGAAGAGGTGCTGGCCGAGCGCCTTTGCGGATGGCGTGACCGGTATCCGGATGTCGTCGTGCACAAAGTCGTTGTGTGCGACCGACCGGCGCCCCGGCTGCTCGAACAAGCCGATGCCGCCCAACTTGTGGTAGTCGGCAGCCATGGCCGCGGCGGGTTCCCCGGCATGCTGCTCGGTTCGGTGAGCAGGGCGGTGGTGAATGCCGCCCAGATTCCCGTGATCGTGGCCCGACTGCCGCAACAGCAACATGGTGCGGCGCAGGAACCGCAGTAAAGATCGAGGAAGGAAACGCTCATGAGCTGCTGCCACGGTTACGGTTACGGTCACGGTCCGTGTCACTACCACGGATATCCTTATGCACCGGCGTATGGGCCACCAGCGGTGCCCTACTACCCGCCGGCCGAACCTTACGGTTACGGTTACGGGCGTGGCCGGCGCCGTCGCGCCGAGGTCGAGGATCTGGCCGAGTATCTGGAAGATCTGGAAGCAGAAGTTGCGCGTGTCCATCGCGAACTCGACGAGCTTCGCAAAACGCGCACAACCGGAACCTGATTCGACGGGCCGACTCTCGGTCAGAAGGACCGACGAAATCGATGGCCCGCAGTCGCTATTTCGCGAAGGGCAACGTAATCAGGAACACCGCGGCGCTCACCAGAACGACCAGTGGCCCGGCCGGAAACCCGGTGAGCCGGAACAAGACGATGCCGAAGGCCGCTGAGGCGACGCCTATCGTCGTCGCGCCCACGGTGTACTGCTTGAGGTTTGTACCGATGTTTCGCGCGGCCGAAGGGGGGATCGCCACGAGGGCGGCCGTCAACAGCCCGCCCACCATCTTCACGCCAAGCGCCACGATGACCGCGATCAAGAACAGGTAGAGCAAGTTGTATCGCCTGACGTCGATTCCCTCGGCGGCGGCCAGTTCTTCGGAGACGTTTCCGAGTATCAGTTTGGGATAGGCCCGATTGACGGCCACCATCACGGCGATCGAAGCGACGACGACGAGTGCCGTGTCGCCCACGCGGGTTTTCGCGATGTCTCCTACCAGCGCAGCCTCGGCCTGGTCGAGCGGCAGAAACAAAAAGGCGACCGCCACACCTGACGCGAACACGACGGCGGTCAACGCTTCCATCGGCAGATTCGTCCTCATTTCGAGCAGCCAGATCAGGACCACTCCGAGAATCACGAAGGGGAATGCCCCGAGGGAGATGTCGAAACCCCAGAGCAGCGCAAGGGCTATCCCCGGCAGCGTCAAATGACCGAGCGGCCCGGCTACGAGCGCCATCCTGCGACTCAGCATCAACGAGCCGAGATAGGCGGCGGAGCCGCCGATGAACACTCCCGAAAGCAGGCTGAGAACGAAGGAATACATGGACAGCTACTCGTGCTTGTGCTCGTAGAACTTCACTTCGGCTCCGTACAGCCGCTGCAGGTTCTCGGGTGTCAGTACTGAGATTGGGGAACCTTGGCAAATCGGTTCTTTGTTCAAACACAGCACGGTCGACGACAACCGGTGCACCACCGCCAGGTCGTGCGTGACGATGAGCATGGTGAGATTTCGCTCCTGATGGAGCCTCGCCAGCAAGGCGTAGACCGTCTCTTCGCCGCGGATGTCAACTCCGGTCGTGGGCTCGTCGAACAACAGGACATGAGGGTCCCCGGCAAGAGCCCAGGCGATGAGGACCCGCTGGAACTGTCCGGACGAGAGGTCACCGATCCGTTTCTTGCCGAGCTCAGCGGCGAGCCCGACAGTGCTGAGCATTCCGTCGACGTCACGTCCGGCGTTTCTCTTCAACGCGAAGAAGTCCGCGACCGACAACGGGATGTGCTTGATGTAAGGCAGCCGTTGCGGGACGTAGCCGATGCGGGTGCCCTTTTTCCACGTGATCGCGCCCCGGTGGGGGACTGTGCCAAGTAGCGCGCGCAGCAGCACCGTCTTACCCGCGCCGTTCGGGCCCAGAATGGTCAGAATCTCGCCGCGGCGTACGACAAAAGACAGATTTGCCAAGACCGCCCGGCCCTCGAGCGTCACGGTCAGGGCCGAGACCTGCAGTACCGGTTCGTCATCCTGCGACATCGACTCGACCAAACTACTGCTTCGACT
>CAYNLB010000001.1:0-11180 GCA_964397935.1 uncultured Mycobacterium sp. | reverse complement strand
GCAGTACCGGTTCGTCATCCTGCGACATCGACTCGACCAAACTACTGCTTCGACTTCGTCCGGTCTGTCGAGTTCACGGGCGACGACTCGGCGAGCGCCCCAACCGATAGCAGACTCACATGTCGTCCGATCCTCAGCCCGAAAAACCAAAGGCAAAGTATGCCATCCAAATCCGGGTACCGGGCAACACGCGCCCGGGCCTGCTCCGCTATTCGAACCTGGCGGCGGAGGTGTGGCACCACCATCGAGCGGCCGGCGGCTCAGCAGTTCGGTCCGGCCGTCGTCAGCGGCCCCGCCACTCGGGCTTGCGCTTCTCGCGCCATGCCTGCAGGCCCTCGGCAACGTCCTCGGTGGCGCCGGCCACCTTGCGCATGGTCTCACCGAAGCGGACCGACTCGACCCAGCCCATGTCCGCGGTTCGCCACGCCACCTCCTTGGTCGCCCGTTGGGCCAGCGGAGCGGCCTCGGTGAGGGTCCGCGCCCACCCCCGAGCCGCGGCCTGCAGCTCATCGGGTTCGACGAGCTTCCAAATCAGGCCGATTTCCTTCGCGCGCGCGGCGCTCATCGGTTTTCCGGTCAACAGCAACTCCATGGCGTTGGCCCAGCCCACTCGCTGGGGGAGGCGAATGGCGCCGACGATGGTGGGCACCCCGATCGACACCTCCGGGAAGCAGAAGGTGGCCTCGGTGCTGGCGATGACGAAGTCGCAGAACAACACCCCGGTCAGCCCGTAGCCGATACAGGGGCCATGCACGGCGGCGATGGTCGGCTTGAACAACTCCATCCCAGACTCGAACGAGTTGATCGTCGGCTTCTCCCAGAACGTGCCGCCGAAGGTGCCGACCGCGCCCTCGCCGTCCTTGAGGTCGCCGCCCGCACAGAAGGCGCTGCCGTTGGCCGTCAAGATCCCGACCCAGGCCTCCAGATCGTCGCGGAACCGATCCCAAGCCGCGTTGAGGTCTTGGCGTAGCGGGCCATTGATGGCGTTGCGAGCTTCAGGCCGATTGAGGGTGATGGTGGCGACGTGGTCTTCCAGCTCATAGGTGACGAGGCTCATGGCTGCACCCTAGTAGCGCCGAGCGTGGGTGCTGAGTACGGGAACTGCCGGATGGGTTGGGGCGCACTTCGTGCAGGCCGGCCACGACGAACTGGTGCACGCACTGCCGTCCCGGCGGGGGAGCGCCTCCGATGTCCGCGACATCGCCCAGCAGATCGAGGAGCTGCAGGGCAGCGGGTGGGTCCGGCAGCTCGGCACGCCGCGTCCGGTCAGCGAGCACCGGATCTACCGAGCGATCGACGCCGTGCCCAACCGGTTGTGAATTTCGTCCCTCCCACTCTCAAGATATACGGCACTGGGGGGCTTGCCGCAAGACCCGGGTGATGCCGCAAAATCACTGGCCGGAGCCAAGATTGACCGAGCCGGGGGGTTGCCGGGTGAGTGTTCTGTCGCCGTCTGACGGGTCGCGCGAAAACGTTGACCATGTGGTGCTCGTCGTCGGGGCAGGCCCGACCGGACTCATGTTGGCGGGTGAACTGGCACTAGCGGGAGTCGACGTTGCCGTCGTCGAGCGCCGCGCCAGCCCGGACCTGATTGGCGCACGTGCCGGCGGCCTGCACGCACGCACCATCGAGGTTCTCGATCAACGCGGAATCGCTGATCGGTTCCTTGCGCAGGGGCGGGTAGCGCAGGTCGCAGGCTTTGCCCAAATCCGTCTGGACATCAGCGATTTTCCTACCAGGCATCCCTACGGACTCGCGCTGTGGCAGAACGAGATCGAGCGCATTCTCGCCGACTGGGTGGACGAGCTGGCGGTACCGGTCTATCGCGGATGTGAGGTGAGGGATATCGCGCAAGATCGTGCGGGCGTCGATGTCGAGCTGGCAGGCGCTCAGCGCTTGCGCGCGCACTACCTCGTCGGGTGCGACGGAGGGCGCAGCGCGATCCGTAAAGCGGCCGGCATCGCGTTCCCGGGGTGGGATCCGACAACCAGCTATCTGATCGCAGAAGTCGAAATGACCTTCGAAACAAGCGAACCCCCGATGTGGGGTATCCGCCACGACGCACTCGGCGTCCATTCCCTCTCGACCTTGGAGGATGGGGGACCGGTGCGGGTCATGGTCACTGAGCGGCACTTCGGGCCTACCGGCGAACCCACCATGCGTGATCTCAGCGAGGCGCTCATCGCCGTTTACGGGACGGATTACGGGATCCATAGCCCCACTTGGATCTCCAGGTTCACCGACGTGGCGCGACAGGCCGCGGGCTACCGCGACGGCCGGGTTCTGCTGGCCGGCGACGCCGCACATGTGCATCACCCGGTGGGCGGACAGGGCCTCAACACCGGTGTGCAGGACGCGGTGAATCTGGGATGGAAACTGGGCCAAGTAGTCAACGAGACATCGCCCGACAGCCTCCTCGATACCTACCATGCCGAACGGCATCCCGTTGCCGCCCGCGTGCTGCGCAACTCGATCGCACAGATGGCACTACTTCGCCCGGATGACCGCACCAAGGCACTGCGCGACACCGTGTCCGAGCTGCTCAGGATGGACGCGCCGCGCAAACAATTCGCCGCGATGATGTCTGGCCTGGACATCCGTTACGACCTCGGGCAGGGCCACCCGCTGCTGGGGCGCCGCATGCCCGATCTCGACCTGATCACCGCTCGGGGCCCGCTGCGGGTGTTTGCGCTATTGCACGATGCCCGGCCGGTGCTGCTCAGCCTCGGCGACGCCGGCGTCGACATCAGCGCGTGGGGGAATCGGATTCGGTCGATCGCCACCGAATGCGTTGGTGAATGGGAGCTCCCGGCGATCGGCCCGATACCGGCTCCCGGTGCCGTGTTGATCCGGCCCGACGGACATGTTGCCTGGGCGGGAGACCCGGCCGACTCCAAGCTCCGTGACGCACTGACCGCCTGGTTCGGGCCACCTGCCACGACCTCGGGGGACTCATGCGGGTCAAATTCACCATCCGGAGAATTCGGGCGTTGAGCTCCGGTTCGATCCGGCGGACGCCCGGTGACCGGGCGACCGACGCGGAAGGCGACGGTTCCTAATCCGGCGGCTCATCGTCCGAGCCTCGGATGGGAGCGCGTTCCCGATCGCTGGGCTTGCCGGGAACACCTTCGGCTTCCCGGTCGTCGGCGACTTTCTTCTCGAGCTGGTCGACAATGTCCTCCAGCTCTTGAGCGTGGCCCGCCGGGTCGTTGTTGCGTGTCGTCATATCGCTTTCCATTGATGGGTAGGGCAACGGCCCTCGGCGCTGCGAGCCCGTCGCTATCCCATACCCGATCGTGTCGTCGATAATCGTCGTGCCGAATCGGACCCCTTATGGAGGGACGGACGCGACATAGCGCCGCGGCGGTGGAAGTATCGCAAGAGTGGCCACCAAGAAACCGCAGACCATCTCTTACCCGGCGCACGCACGCCCGCGTCGCCACGATTCCGACCCGCTCGACCCCCACGTCATCGTCCTGTTCGGGGCGACGGGAGATCTGGCTAAACGCAAGCTGATCCCCGGCCTGGCGTACTTGGACCAGTCCGAGCTTGCGCCCAATATCCAAGTCGTCGCCACGTCGCTGGAAGACCTGAGTGACGACGGATTCCGCGAACTGGCCAAGACCGCGATCGACTCGTTCGGCACTCACAAGCTCACGCCCGAACAGTGGGCCAACTTCGCCAAGACTGTCACCTACGTCCCCCAGGGCGCCGGTCCCGAGCGGCTGGCCGCCGCGGTCGCGGAAGCCGAAACCAACCTGGGGCCCAACGTTCGGCGACTGCATTACCTGTCGGTACCGCCCAAAGCGGCGCGCGACGTCATCACCATGCTGCGCGACGCCGAGCTCGTCGAGCGCTCGCGGCTGGTTATGGAAAAGCCGTTTGGTACCGATCTGGCCAGCGCAGTCGCACTCAACGACTTCGTGCACGAAACTTTCGAGGAATCCCAAATTTTCCGTATCGACCACTTCTTGGGCAAAGAGGCCGCCCAAAACATTTTGGCGTTCCGCTTTGCCAACGGTCTCTTCGAGCCTATCTGGAACCGTAACTTCATCGACCATATCCAGATCGACATTCCCGAAGCCCTGGGCCTGGACCAGCGGGCGAACTTCTACGAAGAAACGGGCGCTTACAAGGACATGGTGGTGACCCACCTGTTCCAGGTGATGGCGTTCGTGGTGATGGAGCCGCCCACGGCACTCGAGCCTTTTGCCATCAGCGAAGAAAAGAACAAGGTGTTTCGGTCGATGCTACCGGTCAAGCCGTCGAATGTGGTTCGCGGTCAGTACAACGGTTATCGCGACGAGGACGGAGCGGCAAAGGATTCCGACACGGAGACATTCATTGCCCTCAAGGTGGGCATAGACAACTGGCGCTGGGCCGGCGTACCCATTTATCTGCGTACCGGCAAGAAGATGGCCGAGGGTATCCGCATCATTTCGATCGCGTTCAGAGAGGCTCCCCGGACGATGTTCCCCCCGGGATCGGGGGTCGGAACGCAAGGTCCTGATCACCTCACATTCGACCTTGCTGACAACTCTAAGGTTTCGCTGTCTTTCTACGGCAAGCGGCCCGGTCCCGGCATGAAGCTGGACAAGCTGTCCATGCAGTTTTCCTCGCACGAGATCGACACCGTCGTGGATGTGCTGGAGGCCTATGAGCGGCTCATCCTGGATGCGATGCGCGGAGATCACACCCTGTTCAATACCGCGGAGGGCATCGAATCATTGTGGGAGCGTTCAGAAGAGCTACTCGATGACCCACCGCCGGCCAAGATGTACCAGCCCGGTACATGGGGGCCCAACGCCATTCATCAATTGATCGCACCCAATGCGTGGCGGCTGCCGTTCGAGCGGGAGTGGCGCGAGGCCAAAGGCTAGGGAGTCCGAGCGGAGTCCCCGCGGTGTCCGGCGGATGAATTTCGCCGTGCGCTACGGCACCCGGGGATAGCTTGTAGCTCAACTCAATTCGGCACTGATGTAGCTGATGGCGTGCCGGAATTCCGCGAGGATCTCGTTGTCGGGAAGGACAAAGCCGTACTTCGCGTACACCTGTTCGGTGGGGTAGTGGGTGACCTCCCAGCCGGTAGCGGCCAGCTGCTCCGCGGCTGGACGGCGCGCCCCGGGCCACACCAGTTCGGCGACGTCGATATCCAGTCCATGCCTACGCCAGGTGTTGCGCATAGCCCTGGCACGTTCATCGGTGAACACGCTCATATCGGTGATGTTTTCCGTGGCCAGGCGGCTGCCGGGCGCGCTGAGTGCGGTGATGTTGTCCAAAAGCCGGTCTTGCGCCTCCGGCGGCAGGTAGGGCAGCAGGCCCTCGGCGATCCAGGCAGCGGGCGATGCAGTGTCAAAGCCACTGTTGCGCAGCGCCGTTGGCCAGTCGTCACGCAGATCGATGCCGACGGTACGATGTTCGGCAGTCGGTTCAGCTCCAAGCCGGGCCAGCGTGTCGGTCTTGAAGGCAATGACCTCCGGCTGATCGACCTCGAATATCACCGTGCCCGCCGGCCAGCGGAGCCGGTAGGCCCGCGCGTCCAGCCCGGCGGCCAAGATCACGGCCTGACGTATCCCGGCGGTGGTCGCGGCTTGGAAGAAATCGTCAAAGAACCTGGTCCGCACGGCGATCTGCTCGCGCCGCTGCTGCAGGGTCATGGGCATATCGTCGTTATCGAGGGGGATTTGGCCGTCCAGCATGCGTACGAAGAACGAGTGTCCGACCGCGCGCACCAACGGCTCAGCGAACCGGTCGTCGAGCAACGGATCGGGATCGCGAGAAGCCAGCGCTCGGGACGCCGCCACCATGGTTGCGGTCGCCCCGACGCTGGAAGCCAGATCCCAGCTGTCGCCCTCGGCGCGTGCCGAATTAAGTGATGACACTTGTTTCTCCCTTCTGGAGTAGGCCGCCACGCCGACGGCTTCCGGGGCGTTCGCCGCAGGCCGAATCCGTGACTACGTCCACCGAAGCCGAAGAGTACTTTCTGCCTATGCTGCCCCCGGCACGCACCCGCCAAAGAGGCAGAGACCGGTCTACGAGAACATGATCATTCACCGACGCGAGGTCGTGAATATGCGCACCTCGCAGTTGTACTCGGCGGAATAGCCGGGCTGAACTCGACAACAGGAAGCAAACCAGTCCATGGCACCAACACCGCGCCCCCGCCGATCGGCCCTCTACCTGCCCGGCAACAATGCCCGGGCACTGGAGAAGGGCAAAGCGCTGCCCGCAGACGTGCTCATTTTCGACCTCGAGGATGCCGTTGGACCCGACGCCAAAGTCGACTCGAGGACCAGGGTGTGCGATGCGGTCTCGTCGGGGAGCTACCAACCACGTGAGATCGTGGTGCGCATCAATGGCTTAGGCACCGACTGGCATGACGACGATTTAGTGGCGGTGGCCGGTTCGGCCGCGCACGGCGTTTTGGTGCCCAAGGTTGAACATGGGGAACAGGTTCAAGCGCTGGCCGCAACACTCGATGCGCTCGACGCGCCGGAGTCTTTGCAACTGTGGGTGATGATCGAAACGCCGCGGTCCGTCATGCGAGCCGAGGAGATCGCCTCGGCCAGCGATCGATTGTCCGCGCTGGTCGTCGGCACCAACGATCTGGTCAACGACCTGCACGGACTACACGTACCCGGACGCGCACCGGTTGTCCCCGCGTTGTCGCTGGTGGTACTGGGGGCAAGGGCGGCCGGAAAGGTCATCTTGGATGGTGTGTTCAACGACATCACCGACGAGGGCGGCTTCCGGTCCGAGGCTCGACAAGGCCGCGAGATGGGCTTCGACGGCAAAACCCTGATCCATCCTTCCCAGATCGCCTCGGCCAATGAGCTGTTTGGTCCGTCACCAGAGGAGCTGACCGAGGCCCGCAAGGTCGTCTCGGCCTACGAACAGGCTCGGGCCGCCGGGAACAGCGTGATCACGATCGACGGTCGCATGATCGAAAGCTTGCACGTGCGCAACGCCGAGAGGATCCTTGCCCTCGCCGATCGGATATCCGAAATGGAATCCCGTTCGTAGGTCCCTACTGTTTGTCGCGGGTTCGCCGAAACGCCGAAGAAATGCAGTCCTCCGAGCCGGTGAAAGCTGCCTTGAGCACCGCGGGCGCGCCACCCGGGTCTCGACGCCGGCGGGGGACCTGCTCGTGGGTCGGCTCAAGCAGATCTGCCCCAGTGCGACACCCCGACGGCGCCCGACCTCCGCGCTCCGACGGGCCAGCGATTGTCCCGCTGAACTCGCTGGCTTTGCACACCTACAAGTCGTGCCGCCACGCGTTCGAATACGGGGTGCTTTACCCTGATGGCGGCGGGGAAGCGTGCTATATGGAGGTAGCGGTCCGGGCGGTCCGATGGGTGCTGACAACCCGGTAGGTTAAACGCGGTTCCTGACAATCCGAAGGGAGACGCCCGTGCGCCAAACCACGGCGATGGCCGAGGCCGACCGTGCGTGGATGGTCGACACGCTGCTCGCGCTGCTACAGACCCCCAGCCCGGCGGGCCGCACGGACGCGGTGATGCATCTGATCGGCGGCATGTTCGCCGACTTCGGCGTGCCGTTTTCGCTGACCCGCCGTGGCGCGCTGATGGCCGAACTCCCGGGTGAGTCGGCGACCGCCGACCGGGCAGTGATCGTTCACGCCGACACCATCGGCTGCATGGTCCGCAGGCTCAAGGACAACGGCCGTCTCGAGATCATTCCCGTCGGGACCTTCTCGGCCCGATTCGCCGCCGGGGCCCGCGTGCGCATCTTTTGCGACGACCCGGACGAGTTCATCACGGGCACGGTTCTGCCGCTCAAGGCCAGCGGGCACGCTTTCGGCCAAGAGATCGACAGCCAACCCACGGACTGGGAGCACGTGGAGGTCCGCGTCGACCGCAAGGTGTCCTCGCGGGAGGATCTGGACCGTCTCGGCCTGAAGGTCGGTGACTTCGTCGCGCTGATCACCAGCCCCGAACTCACCGCCGATGGCTTCATCGTTTCCCGCCACCTCGATGGGAAGGCGGGCGTCGCGATCGCAATGGCCTTGGTGAAGAATTTCGCCGAAAACAAAGTGGTGCTGCCGCACCGCACCATGATCATGGTCACCATCACCGAGGAGGTGGGCCACGGGGCCAGCCATGGCCTGCCGGCGGACGTCGCCGAGCTGGTATCGGTGGACAACGCGGTGTGCGCGCCCACTCAGCACTCCATCGAGGATGGCGTGACGATCCCGATGGCCGATCTGCACGGCCCGTTCGACTACCACCTGACCCGGAAGTTGTGCCGGCTCGCCGAGGCGCGAGGCATACCGTTCGTCCGAGATGTGTTCCGGTACTACCGGTCTGACGCCGCAGCGGCGATCGAGGCGGGCGCGGGTACTCGGGCCGCGCTGGTCGGCTTCGGGGTCGACGGCAGTCACGGCTGGGAGCGCACCCACATGGACTCGCTGGAGGCCGCATACAGCCTGCTGCACGCGTGGTTGCAGACACCGCTGACGTTCGCCAAGTGGGACGCCCACCCGACGGGCCAGCTGCGTGACTTCCCGTCGTCGAAACAGCCCGCGCCGACCGAGCAGTGGGTGCCACTGGCCCGTGGCGAGCACGAAGGACCGGGCGATGCCTGGCCTGGTTCGCGCTGGCCTCCGGAGGGCCCCCAGACCTAAGACGGTTCTCCGGCAGGGGAGCGACGGCACTTGCACGGGTGAGTCCCGTCGGGCCGGTAGCGATGGACGCGAAATACGTCAACCGATGTCGCCGATGAGCAATCGGTATCCAAGGTCCAGTTCCGACTCCCGCATGATGTCGGCGTGTCGTTGCTGCCAGGCGCCGTTTGCCAGGTCCGAACGAAGACCTGCCAGCCCACCCTCTAGCCGAGACTTCGGTGTCAACGCGAACAAAGACATGCTGGCCTGGACCGCTTCATCGAGGTAAGCGTGCGGTCGGCGCCAGTACGCGCCTCCGAAACCATCGCAACAGTCATGCGGGACTGGGATCGACACGACGGATACGCGATCCTCACCCAACAGTGAAATCAGGGTGCCGATCGGGACCGCCAGCCGCGCATCGGTTTCGCCGGCGGCCGGCAAGTATTCGCGGACCAGCCAGAAGTCGCGGAAAACCGTGCTGTCCCATGTGAGTATGACGACGCGCCGCCGGGCGACGCGAAGCAATTCCGAGACACCAACTGCGATATCAGTCCAATGGTGAACGGTCAGCACGGCCATGGCGGCGTCGACGGCGTCCGTGTGGATCGGTAGCGATTCTGCGGTCGCTTGAACCGCCGGCGCGGCAGTCACCGGCCGCTGGCTGATCATCACGCGACTTGGTTCCACCGCTACCACCGTCTGCGAGGGCTCGTAGGAGCCGGCTCCGGCGCCTATGTTGGCCACCGAAGCGGCGTCGTGCAAAGCTCGGTCGATCACGGCGGCAATGCGTGGATCGGGCCGACGAGTCAGAGAATAAGTCGACCCGGTTTGGTCATAGCAGGCCATTCCGCATCCTAGGAGCGATGATCGTCACCCTGGCAAGCAGTACATGTGCCGCGCGGCTCGAAGCGGAAGCTCTCAGAGGCGCTCCGGGATGAGAACCGAGGTCCGAGGAACAGGAAGCTGGCCAGATGCCTGCAAGTAGCCTCGTGCGTCCGGCGTCGCCTCAAGACGCCCGCGCCTGCATAGCGGTCTACCGTCCTTACGTGAAGGACACGGCGATCACGTTCGAGACCGAAGTCCCCACGACGGCGGAGATGGCTACGCGTACTTGCTGACCGCGGATACCGACGGGCCTTCGCCGGGATCACCCAACCCAACCGGGCCAGCAACGGTTTTCATCAATCCTTCGGATTCGAGCGGGTCGGCCGATAATACCGCGTTGGATGGAAACACGGTCACTGGCACGACGTTGCGTGGATGCAACTCGACCTGCTCGGTGCCGCCGAAGACCACCGCGCCCCAACACCAATCACCTGAATCCGCGGCAAGGCTCCTGGTTGCGACGACCCGTCGTTTCGGCGGGTTGCGGCATGGTGCTTCACCACAGCGCACTGTGGTTTACCAGCGCATCGGCGACGAGCCCGACACCGAAAACCAGGAATAGCAGCCGCACCGACATCGGCCCGTAGCGGGTGAGGGCGCGTACGAGGGTGCGCTGGATTCGCCTGGCTCGAACGCTTCGTTTCATCGAAAGAGCAAGGATCGTCAGCGGCGGGGAAAGAGCGATTACCCAGTAGGCGATGATCAGCAACGGCCAGACGGGCGGTCGCGGATGGAGCGCGGCGAGCATGGCCAGGCCGGTGAGGGAAGGCACGGCGGTAGGCGCTTGTCCCATGCCCACCGCCAGACCCAGGAAGCCGAGCAGCCACGGACGTTCCCGCATCGCCGCCAACGCCCACCCTGGCGCCGACGATTGGGCGGTCAACGGGAAAAAAGCCAACGAGATCAGCACCATTCCGAGTATCAGCTCGCCCCGAAACCGAATGGTCGGTGTCAAATGGAAATCAACAACAGTGGTCAAGAAGCTGAGGCCGAGCACGGTGCACACGCCGAACGTGGTTGTCACCGCAAACACGCCTGCGATGTAGCTCAAGGCGCCCGGGACAGGAGATCTACGACGAAGCCGACTGTCGAAGATGACCGCCGAGACCACGCCGACATTGAGGACATTTAACGAGTCAAGAATCGCCAGCCCGGCAAGCGCCAGCACGAGAGCTCCCACGCGCGTGCACCGCCTGTCACTGGCACTCGATTGTCACCGGCGCTCGTGAAGGCCACCGTGCTTGGCAACCTACGGCATGAACCCGCTGGCCGCCCTCAGGCAACCACGATGGGATGACTCGATCGGCGATCTTGCGGCCGGTAATGCGCCAAAATCGAGAAAAATAAGAGAATGGCAAGAATCAAGCCAGGGTGTCGGCCGGAGCTTAACCGCTCCATTATTGCATCCAGGCAGCGCCCGCGCACGCTGCGCGATCCACACAACCGGGGGAGAGGCGCCGCGCTGCATTGAGCAT
This sequence comes from uncultured Mycobacterium sp., assembly GCA_964397935.1. Classification (GTDB taxonomy): domain Bacteria; phylum Actinomycetota; class Actinomycetes; order Mycobacteriales; family Mycobacteriaceae; genus Mycobacterium. Next base: position 194 of record CAYNLB010000001.1, on the reverse strand, counting down.
ATCGAAATCGGCTGCGGTGCCGCGCAAATGCGGTGTTCTAGTCGATCGCACTTCGTATTCGTTTCTGCGCTATCGTTTTCCGGTCAAGCGGCCCGCCAACGGAGCAGCTCGAGACCAGCTCGCCGCCGCGGCCGGGCAGGCCCGCGTTGGCGCGGACGTGTCTCATGGCCGAATCGATCATTGGCTAACAGTTT